>NZ_JBFBEK010000072.1:0-1036 GCF_040683715.1 Streptomyces sp. NPDC093260 | reverse complement strand
GCGTACCCGGATGAACGGTGACGTGGTGCATTTCAACGTCAACCGGCATCTCAACATGACGAACGTGTGCACGGCGTCGTGTGCGTACTGCTCCTTCCAGCGCAAGCCGGGGGAGAAGGACGCGTACACGATGCGGATCGAGGAGGCCGTGCGGCTGGCGAGGGCGATGGAGGCGGACGGCCTCACGGAGCTGCACATCGTCAACGGTCTGCATCCGAACCTGCCGTGGCGTTACTATCCGCGTTCGCTGCGGGAGCTGAAGGCGGCGCTGCCGGACGTGTCGCTGAAGGCGTTCACGGCCACGGAGATCCATCATTTCGAGACGATCTCGGGGCTGTCGGCGTCGGAGATCCTGGACGAGTTGATCGACGCGGGTCTGGAGTCGCTGACCGGTGGGGGTGCGGAGATCTTCGACTGGGAGGTCCGGCAGCACATCGTGGACCACCGTACGCACTGGGAGGACTGGTCGCGTATTCACCGGCTGGCGCACGAGAAGGGTCTGAAGACGCCGTGCACCATGCTGTACGGCCACATCGAGGAGCCGAGGCACCGGGTGGACCACGTGCTTCGGCTGCGGGAGCTGCAGGACGAGACGGGTGGTTTCCAGGTGTTCATCCCGTTGCGCTACCAGCATGACTTCGTGGATGTGAGGGACGGCAAGGTCCGCAACCGGCTCCAGGAGCGGACGTCGATGGCGACGGGTGCGGAGGCGTTGAAGACGTTCGCGGTGTCGCGGCTGCTGTTCGACAACGTGCCGCATGTGAAGGTGTTCTGGGTGATGCACGGTGTGCGGACGGCGCAGTTGGCGCTCCAGCACGGTGCGGACGACATGGACGGGTCGGTGGTCGAGTACAAGATCACGCATGACGCGGACGACTTCGGTACGCCGGGCAAGCTGACGCGTGAGGATCTGCTGGAGCTGATCCGGGACGCGGGGTTCCGTCCGGTGGAGCGGAACACGCGCTACGAGATCATCCGCGAGTACGAGGGCCCGGACCCGTCCCGCCGCGAGTCCCCGCAGCCGATGCGGGTCTGA
>NZ_JBFBEK010000071.1:0-1178 GCF_040683715.1 Streptomyces sp. NPDC093260 | reverse complement strand
CGGCGGATGTCGTTGAGGCGGGTGATGAGGGGGGCGATGGTGCGGCCCTCGCGTTCGGCGGCGGCCCAGTCGCGGGGTTTGAGCTGGTACTTCTCCGAGTCGAGGTACTCCTCGCCGCCCTCTCTGAGAGGGGTGTTCTCGCAGAGTTCGTAGCCGCTGTAGATGCCCCAGGAGGGGGCGAGGGTGGCGGCGAGGACGGCGCGGACCTCGAAGGCGGGCCGGCCGCCGTGCTGGAGGTAGGCGTGGAGGATGTCGGGGGTGTTGGCGAAGAAGTTGGGCCGCATGTAGGAGGCGGCCTCCCCCGACAGTTCGGTGAGGTACTCCGTCAGTTCCTGTTTGGTGGTGCGCCAGGTGAAGTAGGTGTAGGACTGCTGGAAGCCGATCTGGGCGAGGGTGTGCATCATCGCGGGGCGGGTGAAGGCCTCGGCGAGGAAGATCACGTCGGGGTCGGTGGCGTTGATGTCGCCGATGACCCGTTCCCAGAAGACGACGGGTTTGGTGTGGGGGTTGTCGACGCGGAAGACGCGCACGCCGTGGTCCATCCAGTGGCGCAGGACGCGGACGGTCTCGGTGACGAGTCCGTCCATGTCGGCGTCGAAGGCGATGGGGTAGATGTCCTGGTACTTCTTGGGCGGGTTCTCGGCGTAGGCGATGGTGCCGTCGGGGCGGTGGTGGAACCATTCGGGGTGTTTGTGGACCCAGGGGTGGTCGGGGGAGCACTGGAGGGCGAAGTCGAGGGCGATCTCCAGGCCGAGTTCGCTCGCGCGGGCCACGAAGGCGTCGAAGTCGTCCAGGGTGCCCAGGGCGGGGTGGACGGCGTCGTGGCCGCCTTCGGGGGAGCCGATGGCCCAGGGGACGCCGACGTCGTCGGGGCCGGCGGTGAGGGTGTTGTTGGGGCCTTTGCGGAAGGTGGTGCCGATGGGGTGGATCGGGGGGAGGTAGACGACGTCGAAGCCCATCGCGGCGATCGCGGGCAGCCGGCGGGCGGCGGTGGCGAAGGTGCCGTGCGGCTGCTCGGGGGTGCCCTCGGAGCGGGGGAAGAACTCGTACCAGGCGCCGTACAGGGCGCGCTCGCGCTCGACCTGGAGGGGCAGCGGGTCGCAGGAGGTCACCAGCTCGCGCAGCGGATGCCGGGTGAGGACCTCGGTCACCTCCGGCGTGAGCGCCGCCGCCAGCCG
>NZ_JBFBEK010000070.1:0-1309 GCF_040683715.1 Streptomyces sp. NPDC093260 | reverse complement strand
CTTGGGTTCTAGTGGTCGTTGCAACACCCCAGTTCAAGGGGTGCGATGGACTTCGAGATCCGAGGGGACCGGACTCCGCAGGGGCGCAAGAAGCTGTCCCGGGAACGGGAGGCATACTCCCGGCTCGTGCAGCAGGAATACAGCAACGCCGAGGCATGCCGGATCGTCGGCATCGATGCGCGGACCGGCCGGAAGTGGCGCAACGGCCGCTCCGGGGAACGGAACCGGAAGCCGGTACCACCGATCAATCTGGTGGTGCCGGCTTCCGGCTCGTCGCGGTATCTGTCCGAGGACGAGCGGATCCACATCGCCGACCGGCTACGTGAGAAGGCGACGGTCCGGGCGATCGCCGCGGAGCTGGGCCGAAGCCCGTCCACGGTCAGCCGGGAGATTCGCCGCAACCGCACCGACGGCACACGCGGCCAGTGGCACTACCGTCCACACGCCGCCCAGTCCCGCGCCGATGCCCGCCGTCCCCGCCCCAAGCCTCGCAAGATCCTTCGGGACCCCGCGCTGCGGGACGCCGTCCAGGCGATGCTGGACGAGAAGTGGAGCCCGGAGCAGATCTGCCACGCTCTGCGGGCACAGTTCCCCCAGCGACCGGAGATGCACGTGGTCCACGAGACCGTCTATCAGGCGCTTTACCTCCAGGGCCGGGGTCAACTGCGGCGCGAGCTCGCCGGCGCCCTGCGCTCCGGGCGGGCCCGCCGCAGGCCCCAGCGGCAGGCGAACTGCCGCCAGCCGCGTTTCACCACCCCGATGGTGATGATCAGCGAACGGCCCGCCGAGGCCGCGGACCGGGCCCTGCCCGGCCACTGGGAGGGCGACCTGATCATCGGCAAGGACGGCAGGTCCGCCATCGGCACCCTGGTCGAACGCGCCACCCGCTACGTCATGCTGCTGCACCTGCCCGGCGACCACACCGCCGAGACCGTTCTCACCGCCCTGACCACCACCGCCCAAACCCTGCCCGCCCAGCTGATGCGCTCCCTGACCTGGGACCAGGGCAGCGAGATGGCCCGCCACGCCGAGTTCACCCTCGCCACGGACATCCCGGTCTACTTCTGCGACCCGGCCAGCCCCTGGCAACGCGGCTCCAACGAGAACACCAACGGACTGCTACGGCAGTACTTCCCCAAGGGCACCGACCTGTCCGTCCACGACCCCGAACACCTGGCCGCCGTCGCCGACCAGCTCAACCGCCGCCCACGCAAAACGCTCGGCTGGGAAACCCCAGCCGAGCGCCTGCATAAACTGCTCACGGCCTGATCAACACAACCGCGTGTTGCAACGACCGCTAGAAACCGCC
>NZ_JBFBEK010000069.1:0-1376 GCF_040683715.1 Streptomyces sp. NPDC093260 | reverse complement strand
CGGTTTCGGTGTCGTCGGCGGCGGCGATGGCGCGGCGGTGGAGGATGTTGACGGCGCCCTGGGCGCCCATGACGGCGATCTGGGCGGTGGGCCAGGCGAGGTTGAGGTCGGCGCCGAGGTGTTTGGAGCCCATGACGTCGTAGGCGCCGCCGAAGGCTTTGCGGGTGATGACGGTGATGAGGGGGACGGTGGCCTCGGCGTAGGCGTAGATGAGTTTGGCGCCGCGGCGGATGATGCCGTCGTGTTCCTGGTCGACGCCGGGCAGGAAGCCGGGGACGTCGACGAAGGTGAGGACGGGGATGTTGAAGGCGTCGCAGGTGCGGACGAAGCGGGCGGCTTTCTCGCTGGCGGTGATGTCGAGGCAGCCGGCGAACTGGAGGGGCTGGTTGGCGACGATGCCGACGGGGTGGCCCTCGACGCGGCCGAAGCCGGTGAGGATGTTGGGGGCGAACAGGGCCTGGGTCTCGAAGAACTCGGTGTCGTCCAGGACGTGTTCGATCACCGTGTGCATGTCGTAGGGCTGGTTGGCGCTGTCGGGGACGAGGGTGTCGAGTTCGAGGTCCTCGGCGGTGACGGCCAGGTCGGCCTCCTCCGGGAAGACCGGGGGCTCGGAGAGGTTGTTGGAGGGGAGGTAGGACAGGAGCTGTTTGACGTATTCGATGGCGTCTTTTTCGTCGCCGGCCATGTGGTGGGCGACGCCGGAGGTGCTGTTGTGGGTGCGGGCGCCGCCGAGTTCCTCGAAGCCGACGTCCTCGCCGGTGACGGTCTTGATGACGTCGGGGCCGGTGATGAACATGTGGCTGGTCTGGTCGACCATGACGGTGAAGTCGGTGATGGCGGGGGAGTAGACGGCGCCGCCCGCGCAGGGGCCGACGACGAGGCTGATCTGGGGGATGACGCCGGAGGCGTGGGTGTTGCGGCGGAAGATCTCGCCGTAGGCGCCGAGGGATGCGACGCCTTCCTGGATGCGGGCGCCGCCGGAGTCGTTGATGCCGATGATCGGGCAGCCGGTCTTCAGGGCGAAGTCCATGACTTTGGCGATCTTCTGGCCGTAGACCTCGCCGAGGGCTCCGCCGAAGACGGTGAAGTCCTGGGAGAAGACGGCGACGGGGCGGCCGTCGACGGTGCCGTAGCCGGTGACGACGCCGTCGCCGTAGGGGCGGTTGGCGTCGAGGCCGAAGTTGGTGGAGCGGTGGCGGGCGAACTCGTCGAGTTCGACGAAGGAGTCCTGGTCCAGGAGGAGTTCGATGCGTTCACGGGCCGTCAGTTTGCCCTTGGCGTGCTGCTTTTCGACGGCGCGTTCCGAGCCGGCGTGCGTCGCTTCCTGGATGCGCCGCTGAAGATCCGCGAGTTTCCCCGCGGTGGTGTGGAGGTCG
>NZ_JBFBEK010000068.1:0-1659 GCF_040683715.1 Streptomyces sp. NPDC093260 | reverse complement strand
CCTCGATCTTGCATGACGGTCCGCCGACGGAGTCGGTGGACCGTTTTCGTACCGTGGGCTGTGGCGGGGCAGGCTGAGGTCCCGAGTGTCGTCTCGGGTGGACGCCGGGTTCCACTGCTCCGGCTGGAGGTTCTCTCGTAGGGTCGGGTGAATCCGCTGGTCATCCGGGGTTCGGCAGGAGTGCGAGCCGGTCGAGGGCTGCGGTGATGTGACCGGTGAAGGGCCAGTGCCGGGCCAGGCGGAGGATCCGCCGGCGGCCGGTGGTCACGAGCTGTCCGGCCGCGGAGAACAGGCGGAGCCGCAGGCGGCGGGGTTCCCAGAGCCTGGCCGGGCCGGTCAGCGCGAGCATCGGCATCCAGGCCAGCAGGTCGAGGGCGATCTGGACGATCTCCAGCCAGACCCGGTTCTGGGCCGTGCGGTGCAGGGGCAGGTTGCGCAGGCCGGTGGCCCGGGCGGCACGGATGCGGTCCTCGGCCCGGGCCCGCAGCCGGTGACGCAGCTCGAGTTCGGCGATCGGCCGGCCAAAGGAGTTGGTGGCGAAACAGGTCAGCCGCATGCCGTCCGCGTCCGTGAGCCTCAACTGTGCTCCGGGGTGCGGCCGTTCCTTCCTGACGATCAGCCGCATGCCCTTGGGCCAGCCGTCCAGAACGTCGCCGGTGAGCTCGGCGACCCAGGCACCGTCACGGATCTCGCCGTCCGCCTCGACGGCCGCCGCCCAGGCCGACGCCGGGACCTTCAGCACATGCTGGTGGACCGCCTCGGTGATCACCATGCCGACCGAGTAGGACAGCCACCGGCCCCGCTTCGCGAGCCAGGCGACGAAGTCGTGGGTGCCGCCCGCGGAATCGGTGCGGATCAGGGTCCGGCGCCCGCGCCGGTACTCCTTCGGCAGCTGGGCCAGGGCCAGGCCGGCGGCGGTGATGTGGTCGGTGGCCGTGTTCGACCCCGCGTTCCCTGCTCTGAGCAGGGCCGCGACCGGCTCACCCGTGCCGCCCGGCCCGTGGTCGACGAACCCCATCAGCGGGTGGTGGCCGTAGGTTCTCTTCCAGGTGGGTGCGGCGTCCTCCTTGTCGGAGTGTGCGACCACCAGCACCCCGTCGAGGTCCACGGTCACCGTCCCGTCCGCATCAGGCGCTTTGCGGCCGGCCAGCCGCCAGACATGCCGGCGGACTTCAGCCCGCGCGGCGCGGATGGCCCGCAGGGCTTTGTCCCCGGAGGCTGCGAGGGTGTCGATGAGGCGGGAGACGGTCGGGTCGGAGGCGACCGGTCCGAACACGGCCGGCTCGGCCCGCAGCATGCCGACATCCGCGAGGCAGTCCCCGCCCAGCGCGACCGCCAGAGCCACGTCCAGCAGGATCTTGCCCGGATCGTGCACCGCCCGGGCCTTCCGCCACGGCGTCAGCGCCGCGGATATCGCGGTGTCCAGGCCGGCCTTGCGGACGGTCTCGACCAGCAGCACGCCCCCGGCCTGCGAGACCACCGTCCGGCCGCCGCCCTCGATGCGAACACACGGGTACGACCCGATACGCTTCTTCACCTGGAGAGTGCTTCTTTCCGTGCAGCCAACAGGACCCTAGACAAGTCCCATCGTTGCAGGTCAGGAGCACTCTCCGCTTATTTGATCAAGCCTCGGACACCCCACCTCGCGAAAGCGCGAGG
>NZ_JBFBEK010000066.1:0-1923 GCF_040683715.1 Streptomyces sp. NPDC093260 | reverse complement strand
CCCCATGCACCGACACCCCACCCACCGGCACCACCACACCCCGACCACCAGCCACCACCACACCACTCTCCCCCCCACCCAGAAGGGACAGGTCGCTGACCGGGCGGTCCGGGTTCTCGGCGACGAACTCCAGGGCGCGCCGGTAGTGGCGGACGAGGCGTTCCACGCCGGCCCGGTCGAACAGGGCCGTGTTGTACTCGGCGCGCAGGGTCAACTCGTCCTCGCCGTCCACGACGAACAGCGAGAGGTCGAACTTGGCGGTGCCGCTGTCGCCGTCGATCCGGGTGAGGTCCACTCCGCCGAGGGAGAGGGTCGTGTACGCGCTGTCCTCCAGCGCGAACAGGGTCTGGAAGAGGGGGTTGTGGCCGGGGGTGCGCTCGGGGTGCAGTTCGGCGATCAGGTTCTCGAAGGGGACGGCCTGGTGCTCGTAGGCGTCCAGGCAGGTGCGCCGGGTCCGGGCGATGAGTTCGGCGACGGTCGGGTCGCCGTCGAGATCGCTGCGCAGTAGCACGGTGTTGGCGAAGAACCCGATCGTGTGCTGGAGCTCGGGCCGGGTGCGGTTGGCCATCGGGGTGCCGACGAGGAAGTCGCTCTGGCCCGTGCAGCGTTCCAGCAGGAGTTGCAGCGCGCTGTACATGACCATGAACAGGGTGCTGTCGTGCTCGTGGGCGCGGTGCCGCAGGGCCCGGGAGAGACCGGCCGGGAGGATGTCGCGGACGGTGTCGCCCTGGAAGGTCTGGACGGCCGGCCGGGGGTGGTCGGTGGGCAGGCGCAGCAGGGTGGGCGCGCCGTCGAGTCGTTCGCGCCAGTGGTCGAGCCGGCCGCGGAACTCGTGGCTCTGCTCCCACTCCCGTTGCCAGACGGTGAAGTCGGCGTACTGGAGGCCGAGTTCGGGCAATCGCGGTTCCTCGCCCGCGCTGATGGCCCGGTAGCTCTCGGCGAGTTCGGCGAGGAGCAGGGAGATGGACCAGGCGTCGGCCACGATGTGGTGCAGGGTGGCCAGCAGGACGTGGTGGCCGTCGGGCAGTTCGAGCAGGCTCACGCGCAGCAGCGGGCCATGCTCCAGTGAGAAGGGCCGCCGGGACTCCCGGGCGGAGATCCGGCGGGCCTCGGCGCGACCGCCGTCCCCGTCGCGGTCCTCCACGGCGACCACCGACACGGTGACCTGGGCGCCGGGCACCACGGCCTGCACGAGTCGTCCCTCGTGATGGACGATCCGGGTCCGCAGGGACTCGTGCCGGGCGACGACGTGGTTGAGGGCTCGTTGCAGCACGACCCGGTCGAGCCGGCCGTCGGCCTCGAAGGCGGCGTGCAGGTGGTAGGCCGCGCCTCCGGAGGTGTCGAGTTCCCGGAGGAACCACAGCCGCTCCTGGCCGGAGGAGGCCGGGAAGACGAAGGTACCGGTCAGGGCGTGATCCGTGCTGCTCATCGTGGCGTTCCTCTCTGCGACGGATGCGGCTGGGGTCACCGTGGGGAGGCGCTGGGCCGGAAGGGCGTGCGGGCGGCCCGTGGGATGACCGCCGGCGGGGCGGTGGCGGTCCGGGCGTACCGCGCGAGCTGCTCGACCGTCCGGGCCTCGAAGACGGCCCGCAGGGAGGTCTCGATGGCGAACTCCTTGCCGAGGAGCGCCGCGAGACGGCTGGCGAGGAGGGAGTTCCCGCCGAGTTCGAAGAAGTTGTCGCGGACGCCGATCTCCTCGGCCGGGAGGTCGAGAAGGCCGGCCACGACGCGGGCCACCCGCCGCTCGGTGTCGTCGCGGGGCGGGACGCGGTCGCCGGAAGCCACGGTCAGGCGTCCCGCCGACGGGAGCCGGCCGCGGTCGATCTTTCCGTTCGGGGTGCGCGGCAGCCGGTCCAGGAACACGAACCCGGCCGGGACCATGTGGGCGGGAAGCCGCTGTGCCAGGAACTCCCGGAGGGCGCG
>NZ_JBFBEK010000065.1:0-2624 GCF_040683715.1 Streptomyces sp. NPDC093260 | reverse complement strand
GGTCGGCGTAGACGGCCACGCTCGCGATCCCGGCATCCCGACAGGCCCGGGCCACGCGGACAGCGATTTCGCCACGGTTGGCGATGAGCACCTTGCGCACGATTGAGGCTCCCTCCTTGAAACAAGCCGAGTTTAGGGACTGCCGACACGGCGCATCGACCCGTCCCCGATGGTGAGCTTGCCCACACGGAGCGTGATTCGAGGCTCGCTCGACCCGCGAAATCCCTTGTCGCGTCGCCGTACGCAGGACTCCTCCGAGAAACCCTAGCCCTCTGATGTGGTCAAGGTCTCTGTGAGAGCGTGCTGCGCCCCACTTCGTTTCTTTGTGGAGTCCCTACGAATGGCCCAATGATTCTTTGCCGTTCGTAGGACTCTTGTCCCCAGGTTTACCCGTTAGTAGCGTTCGCGATGGCTTCACGGTACTGGCGGTAACAGGGCTCCGGACGGAGCGGCGGGCGGGAAGTGGGTGGGACCGGTGGTGCGCAGACCGGTGGCGTGGGTGGTGGCGGTCGTGCTCTTCGCCGAGGCGTTGGGCGTGGCGGCACTGAACTGGATCCTCGGGGAGGTCGTCCACCGGCAGCGGATGTCCCTGGCCGGATCGGACCCGGACGTGGTCTCGACCTCCTCGAAGGTCGGCGCCGTGGTCTTCGGCCTGTACTTCGCCGTGTGCGGCCTGGTCGCCCTGCTGGTGGCGGTACGCGGGCGTCGCCCGGCCGGCCTCGGCCGCCTCCTGCTGATCAGCGCGGCCGTGGTGCACGGCGTGCTGGCGGCCGTGTCGTGGGGGCTGGTGGGCTGGCAGGCGTTCGTGTTCCTGATCGTCGCCCTGGCGCTGATCGTGCTGCTCCTGATGACGTACGACGTCGTGGAGGGGCCGGCCGGGACGATTCCCTCGGATGCCGGTCCCCAGGACGGCGGTCCCGGGACGGCTCCGGCGTGGGGCGGCGGTCCGGGGACGGTTCCGGAGAGCGGCGGTCCGGGCGGGGTCCCGGTGGAGGGCGGCGGCCCGGAGAGCGGCACGCCGCGGGGCGGGAAGCCGTCCGACGTCGGTCCGGTCGGACCGGTCGCCGGTTCCTGAGTCCGGGCGGGCGGTGATCAGTCCCGGGCGGGCGTCCACAGGTCGGTGATGCTCACGCCGAGGTGGGCCAGGAGGCGGCGGACCAGCGGGAGGCTGATGCCGATGACGTTTCCGTGATCGCCGTCGATGCCGTCGATGAACGGCGCGGAGCGGCCGTCCAGGGTGAAGGCGCCGGCGACGTGGAGGGGCTCGCCCGAGGCGACGTAGGCGGCGATCTCCTCGTCGGTGGGCTCGCCGAAGCGGACCACGGTGGAGGCGGTGGCCGAGGTGTACCGGTCGCTCACCGTGTCCCAGACGCAGTGGCCGGTCTGCAGGGTGCCGGCCCGGCCGCGCATCGCCTTCCAGCGGGCGGTGGCCTCCTCGGCGTCGGAGGGCTTGCCGAGCGCCCGGCCGTCCAGGTCGAGCACCGAGTCGCAGCCGATCACCAGGGCGCCGTGGACGTCCGGGCGGGCCGCCACCACGGAGGCCTTCGCCTCGGCGAGCGCGAGCGCCAGTTCGGCGGGGGTGGGCGCGGTGACCGCGTCCTCGTCGACCCCGCTGACGATCACCTCCGGGTCCAGTCCGGCCTGCCGGAGCAGCCCGAGCCGGGCGGGGGACTGGGAGGCGAGCACGAGGCGGCGGCGCTGCTGATCGGTCATGCGGTCAGCGTATCGGCGCGGGCCGCCACGGCTCACCTCGGCCGGACGGCGGACCCGGACACGCGGTCCTCGGCCGGGGGCGGTTCGCCCGGCGCGGCGCCGTCTCCGTCGGCTCGGGGAGGTTCAGGGCCGCGCTGCCGCCTCCGTCGGCCCGGGGCGCCCACCCGGCCGGCGGCCGACGCCCCGGCCGGGTTCACCGCAGCCCGATGACGACCATCGTGAGGACCATGGCCAGCGCCATGAGAACGCCCAGCCGCCGGAGCATCGCCTGCATGGCGCGCAGTTCTTCCGGCGGCTCGTTCTCGGGGTCGGACCACAGCATTCCCCGATCGTGCGGCGCGCAGCGGCCCCGGCGCCTGAGTACGCGTACTCAAGTGGGCCGGGGCCCCTCCGGGCGGCTCGCTCAGGCGGGCCAGTAGGTGCGGGCCCACGCCGCCGGGCCCGGGCGCGGAACGCGCTGCGCGGCGATCCGGGACGGGTCGGCCCAGGAGTCGTGCGGTCCCGGCGCGCCGGACGGCAGGGCCGCAGCCGCCACGGCGCGCGCCCGGACCACCGCCAGGGCGGCGGCCAGTTCCTCGGGGGTGGGGTTGCCGCGTACGACTTTGATGGTCATGTCCGCTCCCTGGGGCTAGAGGGGGATGTTGCCGTGTTTCTTCGGGGGGAGGGTTTCCCGTTTGGTGCGCAGTTGACGCAGGCCGCGGACGATGTGGGTGCGGGTGTCGGAGGGCATGATGACGGCGTCGACGTAGCCGCGTTCGGCGGCGACGTAGGGGTTGAGGAGGGTGTCCTCGTACTCGCGGATGAGCTGGTCGCGGACGGTTTCGGTGTCGTCGGCGGCGGCGATGGCGCGGCGGTGGAGGATGTTGACGGCGCCCTGGGCGCCCATGACGGCGATCTGGGCGGTGGGCCAG
>NZ_JBFBEK010000064.1:0-2660 GCF_040683715.1 Streptomyces sp. NPDC093260 | reverse complement strand
GCTCTCCCCCCCCGCCGGCCCCGCCCCCGGGGGGGGGGGGGGGCGGGGCCCGGGGTTCAGGTGCCGGTCTGCCGCGTCCGGGGGCCCCCACCCGATCGGGTCCGCCCCTTCTCCACGTCGTCTCTCCCTGCGGGACTCAGCCCTCGTCGGCCTCGTCCTCGGCCTCAGCCTGGTGACCGGCCTCGGCCTCAGCCGCGTCGCTCGGCGCGGCGGCGTGGCTTTCGGCCCTGGTCTCGGTCTTGTCCTCGTCCTTGGCGTCGCCGTCCCCGGAGTCGTCGAGGGCGTCGGTGAACTCGACGCCGTCCAGCTCGGCCAGGCGGTCGGAGGCGTCGGTGCTGCCGTCGCGGTCGGCCTCGACGGCCTTGGCGAACCACTCCCGCGCCTCCGCCTCACGGCCGACGGCCAGCAGCGCGTCGGCGTAGGCGTACCGCAGCCGCGCGGTCCACGGCTGAACCGAGTAGGAAGCAAGCTCGGGGCTCTGCAGCGTCACGATGGCCGCGTCCAGCTGCCCCATGTCGCGCCGGGCGCCGGCCGCGACGAGCCGCATCTCCACCTGCCCGGCCTTGTCGAGCTTGTTCACCTCCGGCGCGCCGGCCATGTCCAGCGCCTTCTCGGGCCGGCCGAGACCGCGCTCGCAGTCGGCCATGACGGGCCACAGGTCCACGTTGCCGGTCATCCGGCGGGCGGCCCGGAACTCGGCGAGCGCCTCGCTGTACTTCTGGCTCGCGTAGGCGGCGAAGCCGGCGGCCTCCCGGACGGCGGCGACGCGGGAGGCCAGTCGCAGCGCGATCCTGGAGTAGGCGTAGGCGCCCTCGGGGTCCTCGTCGATGAGCCGGGCGACCATCACCAGGTTGCGGGCGACATCGTCGGCGAGCGTCTTGGGCAGGCTCTGCAGCTCCTGCCGGACGTCCTTGTCGATCTCCTCGCCGGTGACCTCCTCGGGGATCGGCAGCCGCTTGATCGGCTCGCGATCCCGGTCGCGCTCGTCGCGGAACCGTCCGCCGCCGCGCCGGTCGTCACGCCGGTCGTCACGGCCGCGGAAGCCACCGGGACGGCCGCCCCGGTCGTCCCGGCGGTCGTCGCGACGGGGGCCGCGCGTGCCACGGTCGTCACGGCCGCGGAAGCCGCCGCGCTCGCCGCGGTCGCTCCGGCCGCCCCGGTCGTCACGGCGGAACGCCGGCCGGTCGTCATCGCGGCGGAAGCCGCCGCGGTCACCGCCGCGCTCGCCACCACGGTGGTCGTCACGCCGGTCGTCGCGACGGAAGGGCGGGCGGTCGTCGTTGCGGCGGTAGGAGGAACGGTCGTCGTCGCGGCGCGGGGCGGGACGGTCGCCCTCACGGCGGTACGAGGGGCGGTCGTCGTCGCGGCGCGGGGCGGGGCGGTCGCCCTCACGACGGTACGAGGGGCGGTCGTCGTCACGGCGCGGGGCGGGGCGGTCGCCCTCACGGCGGAAGCCACCACGGTCACCGCCACGGTCGTCACGCCGGCCGTAACCGCCGTAACCACCACGGTCACCCTCACGACGGTCGTCCCGACGGTCATCGCGCCGGTCGTCCCGGCGGAAACCGCCACGGTCGGGCCGCTCGGAACGCTCGTCGCGGCGGCTGAAGCCGCCCCGGTCGCCCCGGTCGCCCTCACGACGGTCATCGCGACGGCCGTAACCCCGGTCGTCGTCACGACGACCGTAGCCGCGGCGGTCGTCGTCGCGACGGAAACCCGGACGGTCGTCACGCCGGTCGTCCCTGCGGTCGTCACGCCGGTCATCGCGGCGGTACGACGGCCGGTCGTCACGCCGGTCGTCGCGGCGCGGGGCGGGGCGGTCGCCCTCACGGCGGTACGAGGGGCGGTCGTCGTCACGGCGAGGGGCGGGGCGGTCGCCCTCACGGCGGAAGCCACCACGGTCACCGCCACGGTCGTCACGCCGGCCGTAACCGCCGTAACCACCACGATCACCCTCACGACGGTCGTCCCGACGGTCATCGCGCCGGTCGTCCCGGCGGAAACCGCCACGGTCGCCACGGTCGCCGCGGTCGTTGCGCTCGCCGCCGCGGCGGTCGTCGCCACCCCGGCGGTCGTCGCGGCGGCCGTAACCACCGCGGTCGTCGTCACGGCGGCCGAAGCCACCGCGGTCGTTGGGGCGGCGCGGACCCCCGCGGTAGCCGCCGCGGTCACCGCGGTCACCACTGTCCCGGCGGCGCTGGTCGCGCTCGGGACGCTCGTCGGGAGAGTTGGTGGACATCGGTGACTCCTGTCTTCGGTACCGCAAAGTCAGTCTTACGCAGCCGGGTACCCGGTGCGCACGGAAAATAGAAAAGGACCCCTGGTCCCAGCTGAACGCTGGGACCAGGGGTCCTTCCAAAGATTGTTCGGCGGTGTCCTACTCTCCCACAGGGTCCCCCCTGCAGTACCATCGGCGCTGTAAGGCTTAGCTTCCGGGTTCGGAATGTAACCGGGCGTTTCCCTTACGCTATGACCACCGAAACCCTAATGGTTTCGAGCGAACAAGCACACTCTTTAATTGTGAGTTCAGCTCAAAGCCGGCAACTGTTCGTTGCCTCAGAACTTACACAGTGGACGCGAGCAACTGAGGACAAGCCCTCGGCCTATTAGTACCGGTCACCTCCACACGTTACCGTGCTTCCAGATCCGGCCTATCAACC
>NZ_JBFBEK010000063.1:0-4612 GCF_040683715.1 Streptomyces sp. NPDC093260 | reverse complement strand
GGACCGCAGTACGCGGCGGGCTTTGGACGTGCCACCACGGCCCCTTCCGCCGTACGGCGCCCGCGGGCCGGGGCTCCGCCGGCGTGCGGTCCGCTTCCGTCACACGGCGCCTGCGGCCCGGCCCCCGGGGGCCGGGGCGCGGGGGCGGGTGGCCCGCTGCCGTTGTGCGGCGGTGCGGGCCGGTGGCCTTTCGGCGTGCGGTCCGCTTCCGCCGGGGAGCCGCCCACCCGGTGCGGGCGGCCTTCCCCTCGTGGTGCTACAGGCGGTCCAGGACCTGGGCCAGGAGGGAGCCCATGCGGGTGGCGCTGTCGCGGCCCGCCTGGAGGACCTCCTCGTGGTTGAGGGGCTCGCCCGTCATGCCCGCGGCGAGGTTGGTCACCAGGGAGATGCCCAGGACCTCCGCGCCGGCCTCACGGGCGGCGATCGCCTCCAGGACCGTGGACATGCCCACCAGGTCCGCGCCGATCACGCGGGCCATGCGGATCTCGGCCGGCGTCTCGTAGTGCGGGCCGGGGAACTGGGCGTAGACGCCCTCCTCCAGGCTGGGGTCCACCTCCTTGCACAGGGCGCGCAGGCGGGGGGAGTAGAGGTCGGTCAGGTCGACGAAGTTGGCGCCGACGATCGGGGAGGTCGCCGTCAGGTTGATGTGGTCGCTGATCAGGACCGGCTGGCCGGGGCGCATGCCCTCGCGCAGGCCGCCGCAGCCGTTGGTCAGCACGATCGTCTTGCAGCCGGCCGCCACCGCGGTGCGCACACCGTGGGCGACGGAGGCGACGCCGCGGCCCTCGTAGTAGTGGGTGCGGCCGAGGAACACCAGGGCGCGCTTGTTCCCGATCGTGTACGAGCGGATCTTGCCACCGTGGCCCTCCACCGCCGGCGGGGGGAACCCGGGCAGCTCGGTGACCTGGAGTTCGGCGTCGGGCGCGCCCAGGGCGTCCACGGCCGGAGCCCAGCCGGAGCCCATCACGAGGGCGACGTCGTGGGTCTCCGCGCCGGTGAGTTCGCGCAGGCGCGCGGCGGCGGCGTCGGCGGCGGCGTAGGGATCGCCCTGGATGTCGTCCGGAAGAAGAGATGCGTTCACGCGGATGAGGGTAGCCGCTTCCGGCCTACGCGCGTAGATGACGGAGCTCACGGGAACGCGATCGTTGTCTTGTCGTTTCCGACGAGGGTGCGGGCTGGATGGTGCGAGCGGGTCAGCAGGGGCGTTTGCGCAGTTCCATCACGTAGTCGTGCGGGGCGCCCGCGGACTCGGCCGCGTCCGCGATCTCGCCCAGGTAGCGGGCCGAGGGCAGGCCGCCCTCGTAGCCGTTGAGGACGTAGACCCAGGCCGGCTCCTCGCCGTCCAGGGTGTGGACGCGTACGCGCATCCGCCGGTAGACCTCGTTGCCGACGCCCTCCCAGCGGTCCAGCGACTCCTCGTCCATCGGGGCGATGTCGTAGAGCGCCACGAAGACCTGGGAGATCGGGTCCTCCACCAGGGTCGCGAGCGCGCCCTCCCAGCCCATGTGCTCGCCGCCGAAGGTCAGCCGCCAGCCGTTCAGCCAGCCCGTGGCGCGCAGCGGCGAGTGCGGGGCGCGGCGGGACATCAGCCGCGCGTCGAGATTGCCGGCGTACGCGGCGTAGAGCGACATGGGCGAAGCGTACGGCAGGGCGCCCGGATACCGCCGACGGCGCCCGTGCGCCGCCCCGGGGCAGTGGCACCTTGAGGAGTGCGGGACAATGGAGTACGTGACTCGGATCGTGATCATCGGTGGCGGACCCGGCGGATACGAAGCGGCGCTGGTCGCCGCTCAGCTCGGCGCGGAGGTGACCGTCGTCGACTGCGACGGTCTGGGCGGAGCGTCGGTGCTGACCGACTGCGTGCCGTCGAAGACCCTTATCGCTACGGCCGAGGTGATGACCACCTTCGACTCCTCCTACGAGGAGCTGGGGATCATCGTCGCCGACGACACCCCGCCCATGGAGCGGGCCGCCCGGGTGGTCGGCGTCGACCTCGGCAAGGTCAACCGCCGCGTGAAGCGCCTCGCGCTCGCGCAGTCGCACGACATCACCGCCTCCGTGACGCGCGCCGGTGCGCGGGTCATGCGCGGGCGCGGCCGGCTGGAGGGCATGCAGGCCCTCGACGGCTCGCGCAAGGTCGTCGTCGCCACGGCCGACGGCAGCGAGGAGACCCTCACCGCCGACGCCGTGCTGATCGCCACCGGCGGCCATCCGCGCGAGCTGCCCGACGCGCAGCCCGACGGTGAGCGGATCCTGAACTGGACCCAGGTCTACGACCTCACCGAGCTGCCCGAAGAGCTGATCGTGGTCGGCTCCGGCGTCACCGGCGCCGAGTTCGCCGGCGCCTACCAGGCGCTCGGCTCCCGGGTCACCCTCGTGTCCTCCCGCGACCGCGTGCTGCCCGGCGAGGACCCCGACGCCGCCGCCGTCCTGGAGGACGTCTTCCGGCGCCGCGGCATGAACGTCATGGCGCGCTCCCGCGCCGCGGCGGCCAAGCGCGTCGGCGACCGCGTCGAGGTGACCCTCGCCGACGGGCGCGTCATCACCGGCTCGCACTGCCTCATGGCCGTCGGCGCCGTCCCCAACAGCGCCGGGCTCGGCCTGGAGGAGGCCGGCGTCAAGCTGCGCGAGTCCGGTCACATCTGGACCGACAAGGTGTCGCGGACGACCGCTCCGGGCGTGTACGCGGCCGGCGACGTGACCGGCGTGTTCGCCCTGGCCTCGGTGGCGGCCATGCAGGGACGTATCGCCATGTACCACTTCCTCGGCGACGCGGTGGCCCCCCTCGACCTCAAGTCGGTCTCCTCCAACGTCTTCACCGACCCGGAGATCGCCACCGTCGGCTACAGCCAGGCCGACGTGGACGCCGGCAAGATCGACGCCCGCTGCGTGAAACTGCCGCTGCTGCGCAACCCGCGCGCGAAGATGCAGGGCATCCGGGACGGCTTCGTCAAGCTCTTCTGCCGGCCGGGCACCGGCATCGTGGTCGGCGGTGTGGTCGTGGCGCCGCGCGCCTCGGAACTGATCCATCCCATCTCGATCGCCGTCGACAACAATCTGACGGTCGAACAGATCGCGAACGCCTTCACCGTGTACCCGTCTCTTTCGGGCTCGATCGCCGAGGTGGCCCGGCAGCTGCACGGCCGCAAGGCCACGGGCGAGGCGTAGGCCCGCCGAAGGCGAGGCGTGGGCCCGCCGGGGCGCACCCCGGCGGCCGCCTCGCGGACGCCTGTGGGCGGTTCGTCGGGGCCGGGACCGCGGCCGGGGGGTCCGCCCGCTGAACGGGTGAACTGCCTGGTGGCGGGAGTGGCGCGGTCGGTGGCCGGCGGTCGCGCCGGTCCTGTCGTCCGGCCGGGTGCCGGTCCGGGTCGGGCAGCCCGGTTCGCCGCCGGAACGCGCCGTCCATGCGTGTGGCATAGGCGGCGGGCCTAGGCCCCGTACCGGCCCTATACCACCTGGCGCCGCCTTGTGCGAACAACTTCTGCTATTCGGCGCAAACTGCTGAAAGCAGACGGTCGCTGGGGTTACTGTCAGTTTCGTGTTCGCTGCTGAACGTCGCCAATTGATCCTCGAAATGGTGCGAGCGAACGGTGCGGTGTCGCTCCGTGAACTCGCCCGCGTCGTCCAGACCTCCGAAGTGACCGTACGACGGGACGTGCGCGCGCTGGAGGCCGAAGGACTCCTCGACCGCCGACACGGCGGTGCGGTACTTCCCGGCGGCTTCACGCGGGAGTCCGGTTTCCCGCAGAAGTCGCACCTCGCGACCGCGGAGAAGACGGCCATCGCCGACCTCGCCGCGGGCCTCGTCGAAGAAGGCGAGGCCATCGTCGTCGGGGCCGGTACGACCACGCAGGAGCTGGCGCGGCGGCTCGCCCGGGTGCCCGGGCTGACCGTCGTCACCAACTCCCTGCTGGTCGCCCAGGCCCTCGCCCACGCCAACCGCGTGGAGGTGGTCATGACCGGCGGGACGTTACGCGGCTCCAACTACGCCCTCGTCGGGTCCGGGGCCGAGCAGTCGCTCCAGGGGCTGCGGGTCTCGAAGGCCTTCCTCTCCGGGAGCGGCCTCACGGCCGAGCGGGGCCTGTCCACGTCCAACATGCTGTCGGCCTCGGTGGACCGGGCCCTCGTCCAGGCCGCCGCGGAGGTCGTCGTCCTCGCCGACCACGGCAAGCTCGGCGCGGACACCATGTTCCAGACCGTCCCGACCGACCTCATCACCCGCCTGGTCACCGACGAACCGCCGGCCCACGACGACCGCGCGGGCACCGAACTCCAGGCCCTCGCCGACCAGGGCGTCCAGATCTCCGTGGCCGGCCCGTCGGGGCACCCCGTGGGCGAACAGCCCCCGACCCGCGGCGACCGCCGCCGCGACGTCCCCCTGCCCGGCCCGCGCCGCGGCCAGGTACCGGGGAGCGCGACGACCCCACTGCGGTCCACGGCGCTCGCGGGGGACCAGACGGGTGAGCGGGGGGCCGGAGCGCGGGTGGCGGATCTGCGGAGGCGGTAGGGGGCCCGTTCGGCGCTGGTGCCGGTGGGCCGGTGGGGCCTGGAACCACCACTCGGCGTAGCACCGAGGCGCCCGGCCGGGACCCGGGAGCGGACCGGCCGGGCC
>NZ_JBFBEK010000062.1:0-4823 GCF_040683715.1 Streptomyces sp. NPDC093260 | reverse complement strand
TCCACCCCCTCCGGGCGCGCCCCTCTGGTGCTGGCGACTCTGTGGGGCCCCCCCCCCCCCCCCGGGGGGGGGGCCCCCCCCCCCCCCCCCCCCCGGGGGCCCCCCCCCCCCCCCCCCCACGGCTCCGTCGCCGTTCCCGGCTCCGCTGGCGGGCTGCGGGACCGCACCAACCTCCGCATGAGCACCGCCGCGAGGCCTGCCTGTCAGTGCCCGTGGTCGGTGGCGGTGCAGGCACCAGCCACCCACCCCTGGCGCTCGCGGTCGCGGCCGGGCGTGACATGCTTACAGGCCCGCCACGCGTCATCCGCTGTGCCCTGATGGCGCAGAGCGACCTTAAACTCGACTAGCTTGACTCTGTCGGTGATCTTGGACGCGGGCAGGTGCGGAGAGGGCCGGCGACTGCTGGAGAAGCGGGGTGACCACTTGCTGGGTGTGGAAGCGATCTCGCAGGCTCTCATGACAGGTTGCTTCATCGGTGTCGGGCCCGGCTCGAGTCCGGCGGAGGCGGAGGAGCACCTCGGAGCCGCTGTGCGGCAACTGCACGGCCGCAGACCGCACCGGTTTCTGCGGCTCGACTTCGGTCTCGTGGAGGCCACGTTCACCGGTGAGCCCGACTGGGTGTGCCATTGGCTGTCCATCAACACGCATCGGCTGGCCGACATTCCCTCCCTCGCTGAGGAGTGTGCCGAGAGATACGGCCTCACGTTCTCTGAGAGGGTCACCTGGGGACAGCTCTCCCCGGAAATCAGGAACCGCGCGGATCTCGTCGACACGCCGCCGCACGCCGTGCGGTACAGGTTTTCTGCCGTCAAGGCGACGGCACACCTGTCCGAGAGCCCGGAGGGCGATGAGCTAGGCCAGGTGATCGAGAAAATCTCGATCGGGATCTGAGCCCAGAACAGAGAAGAGCGCCTGGTCCGACGTTTCCGGGCCGGGCGCTCTCCTCATGAGGGACTGCAGCACCACTTCGGGAAGCACCGCAGCCGACCTTGTTCGTTCTCCACGACTGCTGCGGCCCAGGGGCGCGGCGCGTGCTGGGTGCTCGTGCTCACTCGGCCCTCTCCATCAAGCGGCAGAGCTGCTGACGACTTCCGTCAACTCGCCAGCGGCCTGGGGGGTCAGACGGTAGAACCCCTGGAGGCTGACCGAGCTCTCAAGTCGGCCATCCACCACGTGCTTCAGACCGCGGCTCTGGCCCCGGCGGTTGCGCCAGGTAAGCCTCGCAAGCACTTCACCGGGGAGGGCCACATCGAAGCGCACGGGCGTCGCGTCCACGTGCACCGCCATGGCGCCGCAGCCGCCGGCACCGAGCATCGACCAGTCGCCGTGCCCGGGATACGCAGGGTCCTCCCACGTTGCGGGGGCCGCACCGCAGCAGTCGCGTCGTTCCCTGTCGATCACCCGCAGCCGACTCACCACGAAAACCTCGCGCCGGTTGACATGCAGCGCGTACACCTCGTCCCCAGCACGAGCGCCCGACCACGCGGGCAGGGAGGAGTGAACACCGCTGAAGGCGACCGGTGGTCGCTCTCCCACGCGACCCGCCTTGCGCAGCGCACGGCACGTGTCATGGGTCCACAAGACGGTGAAGGCATCAGACATGCCGTGATCCTATGGACGGGCACTGACAGCCTCCCGCAGCGGACAGCACTCACAGACCTCCCGCACAACTGGCGCTCGGGAGACGGAGCTCTCAGGGTGGGCGGGCGCGGTGCCGGCTCAGCGCCTGGCCTGGGCCTCATCCCGTGACGCCGCCCGGGCCACAACCTGTGCGGGTCTCCCGGTACAGGCCGGTGGTCGAGACCGCACCCGCCGACGAGTGCGGCGAAGGACGGGTGAGCGGCCACGGCGACCTGATGGCCCGCATCCAACAGACGCCGCCCCAGTCCCGTGAAGGGCGCGACGTCTCCGCGTGAGCCGGCAGTGATGATCAGAATTCGCATGGAGCGATTCTGTTCGGCGGGTGTCGTCCACGCCGTGGCCAGATCAGTGCGAAGCAGTGTCCCGCTCACGGGATCGGCGCCGCTTCGGCCGAGGGCGGATGTGGTCGGGGATGGCGCCCACGGTCGTCACCACGCCAATCACCGACACGAGGGCGGAAACGATCCGCAGCATCCCCTCGCCATAGAGGGCCTGGTAGCCGAACCAAGCCAGAGCCATGCAGTTCGTCAGGCCGGTGCCGAATCTCTTCGAGCGCGGTTCCATGCGCACTCCTGAGTCGGGTACGCCCGCCAGCCGGGCTCCAGGAGCGCGGCATGGACCTGCCTGCTCTCTACCGCCGCTGTCCTCAGCACCCATCCCCTCCGCAGTCGAGCCACACCGCTGGAGCGGGCGTAGCTCCTGGCGTCCAGATGGAGCGCGCTACGGAGTCGGCGTGTTGCGGACCTCGATCACACCGGCGTCCGCGTTCTGGACGCCTCCTCCACGGCAGGTGTACTGCCCTGTCACCCATCTCGCCTGCCGGTGCCGGGACACGTCATGGCCGGAACCGGTGGCGGAGTGAGGCACAACACGCCCGGTTAATTTGCATCCGAGATGCAAGTTTTCATAGCGTTCGATCAGTCGAGATCGCAAGGAGTCCGCGATGCTGTCCGCGCAGTCCGCTGCCACCGTCCGCGCCACCCTCCCCGCCGTGGGCGCGGCCATCGAACAGATCACCGATCGCTTCTACTCGCGCCTCTTCGCGGCGCACCCGGAGCTGCTGCGTGACCTGTTCAATCGCGGCAACCAGGTCTCCGGCGCCCAGAAGTCGGCCCTCGCGGGCTCCATCGCCGCGTTCGCCGGTTACCTTGTGGAGCACCCGGACGAGCGCCCGGACGTGATGCTGAGCCGCATCGCCCACAAGCACGCCTCCCTGGGGGTGGTGCCCGAGCAGTACCCGATCGTGCACGAGCACCTCTTCGCCGCCATCGCCGAGATCCTGGGCGACGCCGTCACCGCCGAGGTGGCCGAGGCCTGGACCGAGGTCTACTGGCTGATGGCCAACGCCCTGATCGCCATCGAGAAGCGCCTCTACGAGGAGAGCGGCTCCAAGGAACTGCACGCCTGGGAGGTCGTGGGCCGCGAGGAGAACACCGCCGACGTGGTCACCTTCCGGGTGCGCCCGGTCGACGGCGCCCCGGTGCGGCGGTTCCGGGCCGGACAGTACGTCTCCGTCGGGGTGAAGCTCGCCGACGGCGCCCGCCAGATACGCCAGTACAGCCTGTCCGGCGCCCCCGGCGAGTCGGTGCGGCAGTTCAGCGTCAAGCGGGTGCACGGCGGCACGACCCCCGACGGCGAGGTCTCTCACCACCTGCACGCCAACGTCCGCGTGGGTGACGTGCTCGACCTGTCGGAGCCGTACGGCGACCTGGTGCTCGACGACATCGCCGGGCGGCGGCCCCTGCTGCTCGCCTCCGCCGGCATCGGCGTGACCCCCATGGTCGCGATGCTGGCCGCGCTCGCGGCCGACGGGCACGACGCCCCGGTCACCGTGGTGCACGGCGACCGCTCCCCCGCCGACCACGCGTTGCGCGACGACCACCGGGCCTACGCGGGCAAGCTCGCGGACTGCGCCGCCCACTTCTTCTACGAGCGCGACGCCGAGCCCGGCACCCGGACCGGCCTGGTCGACCTGTACGGCATCCCGGTGGCCTCCGGCACCCGCGCCTACCTGTGCGGCCCGCTGCCCTTCATGCGCGCCGTGCGCGCCCAGCTGATCGAGAAGGGCGTGGCCCCCGCCGACATCCACTACGAGGTCTTCGGGCCCGACCTGTGGCTCGCCTCGGGCAACTGAACACACCGTGCAAGGGCCGTCCACCGGTGGGACCGGCGGGCGGCCCTTCGCCGCGCCCGCGCACCGGGCGACAGCGGGGTGTCAGAAAAGGGGGGTGCCGGAGGGACCCATCGTGATGCCCAGCAGGACGGAACCGGTGGGGTCCTGGACGATCTGGTCCAGGGTGATCGGGTCCAGGTAGGAGTAGAAGGCGTCCTGCGCCCGGCGCAGGGCACCGCGCAGCCGGCAGTCCGAGCGCAGCGGGCAGGGGGTGGGGCCCTCGCACTCCACCACCTCGTCCTCGCCCTCGAAGCTGCGGACCACCGCGCCGACCGACGCGGTACGGCCCCGCTCGGTGAGCGCAAGGCCGCCGCCACGGCCGCGACGGGCGTCGACCAGACCCATGTGCTGGAGCTCGGCGACCACCTTCGCGGCATGCGTGTAGGGCACGTCCATGTCCTCGGCGACCTTGCGGGTCGCGGGCGTGTCATCGGTGGTGACGGCGAGGCGCATCAGGATGCGCAGGGCGAGGTCGGTGGAGCGCAGCAGCCGCATATCGCGAGCGTAGATAATACGCATCCGCGGTGCAAATATTCTCGATCGTTGCACGCGGTCCACGGCAGCCCTCCACCGCGCCACCAGGTCAGCGGGCCCCACCCCCCCGTCCGCCCCTTTGGCGCCAGCTGTACGAACTGGATACCGGACGGCACGTGCCGCCGGACCGAGTGCGGTCGGCGTGGCTGTGCGAAGACCACCTCGTGACCGAGCGGCGCGAGGTGCTGCGCCAGTTCGCCAACGGCACCGACGCGAACCGACGCGTGCACCGGGCGTTCCTCGCAAGCTGCCGCGTCCACGGAGAAGGCGTCGACATCACAGGGCCCGGCCGGCCGCCGGCGCCGAACTACCCGAGCTCGGTGGCCAGCGCGACGCCGGTGTCGCCCTCGTCGGTAAAGGGGCCGCCCGCGAGGGCATCGACGGCGGTTTCTAGCGGTCGTTGCAACACGCGGTTGTGTTGATCAGGCCGTGAGCAGTTTATGCAGGCGCTCGGCTGGGGTTTCCCAGCCGAGCG
>NZ_JBFBEK010000061.1:0-6641 GCF_040683715.1 Streptomyces sp. NPDC093260 | reverse complement strand
TGGAGGGGCAGCGGGTCGCAGGAGGTCACCAGCTCGCGCAGCGGATGCCGGGTGAGGACCTCGGTCACCTCCGGCGTGAGCGCCGCCGCCAGCCGTGTCATGACGGGCAGTGAGTCGTCCTCCATCACCCGCACGGCGTCCAGCACCGTCGCGCGTTCCGGCCCCTCGGGCACCCCGGCCGCGGCGCGGGCGTGCAGCTCGGCGCCCTCCTCCAGGACCAGCCCGGCGTCGATCCCGGCCGGCACCTTGATGGAGGCCGTGTGCCGCCAGGTGGCGACCGGGTCGCTCCAGGCCTCCACGTGATAGGTCCACCGCCCCGGCGCACCCGGCGTCACCTCGGCGCCCCAGCGGTCGGTGCCGGGAGCCAGCTCCCGCATCGGCGTCCACGGACCCGGACGGCCCTCGGGATCGGTCAGCACCACGTTGGCGGCCACGGCGTCGTGGCCCTCGCGGAACACGGTGGCGGTGACCTGGAACGTCTCGCCGGTCACCGCCTTGGCCGGGCGCTTGCCGTACTCCACGGCCGGACGCACGTCCCGCACCGGAACGCGGCCGATGACCGCGGTCGGACTCGGGGTCGAACTCATGGTGTCACCTCCACAGTGCTTGCGGCCGGGCTCGCGCCCGGCCGGGAACCGGATACCGCTGGGTGCGGGGCGCTGGGGCCGTTACGCCCCGGCCGGGGACGCCGTCTCGCCGGTGCGGACCTCCGCCGGCCGCTTCTCCGCGGCCCGCGCCTCCGTCGCCCGGACCGTGCCGGGCCTGTGGCGGCCGCGTCCCGCGACCGCCGCCACATGCGGCCGCGGAGCGCTCTGCTCACGCAGATACGTGACGACGTTGGTGCGCAGATAGCGCTCCGCGGCGTCCGCCGCCTCCCGTGCGCAGCGCTTGCCCATCAGCACGCACAGGGTGTAGCCGGCGTCCTCGAACGTGACTCGCACCCTGCGGTCCTCGGGAGACGCGAGCATCGCGCGTTCCCACGCCCGGTAGCGCCGCAGATGCCGGGCGACTTCGGTCTTGGCGGGTAGCAGCATGGCGCCGTTCACCTTTCGGAAGCGCTCGATGGGCACGTTTCCCCGACGATCGGGGCGGAGACCGCGCACGCACAGGCACGGGTCCCGTTCACGGCGCTCGAGACTTTCACTCATGGTGCACGTTCAACGACTCACCGTCCTGTTGGGACTTCAACCAGCGCCTCGGCACGTTCGCCCCGGTCGGAGCCGCTCGTGTTGCACGAATGGCGTAGCGGCCGCAGGGTGGATCTGACTCAGAGGCAACACATGCTCACGCTTCGTGCTCGGGGATTCGCCCACAGGGGCGGAACGGGGAGCGCGAGCCCCGCCGGTGAGGAGCCAACGACGATGAAGACCGCAGTGCCCTGCTACTACCACCTCGACGTGGAAGTCAGCCCGGAACGGGTCGGCCAGGTCAGGCGCATCCTGGCCGCGCACCTTCGGTTCTGGGACCTGGAGGATCTCGTCGAACCCGTGTGCGGCGGCGCCGAGATGCTGCTGAAGGCCATCGACGAACACGCGAGGGACAAGCACACGTCCATCGAGATGTGGTGGACCGGCCAGCACCTCATCACCGCGGTCGGGGAGAACAACCACGATCTGCGTCCCGACCAGGACCTGCGCGCCTGCCTGGCCCGCATCGCGGCGACGAGCGACGGCTGGGGGTGCTGCGCCGCCGAGACCGGCAGCAAGATCATCTGGTTCTCGCAGCGGGCCCGTGCCGGAGTGCGCGTCCCGTTGGTCCCGAAGGCTCCGACCCCCACCCTCACCGAGGGCCTCAAGACCCCGCGCGAACTGCCGGTCGTCACCCTCGCCCAGCCCGCCCGCGGCCCCCTGGACGTCCTGGAGGCGGCCCGGTGACGGGGCGCAAGAGACGCAAAGGGGTGCCCGTTCCCGTGTGGAGCGGGCACCCCTACCCGCTGGGGGCCGCCTACGACGGCGAGGGCACCAACTTCGCGCTGTTCAGCGAGGTCGCCGACCGCGTGGACCTCGTCCTCGTGGACGACGCCGGCGCCCACCGCGCCGTCCCCCTCACCGAGGCCGACGGCTTCGTGTGGCACGGCTATCTGCCCGGCGTCGGACCCGGCCAGCGCTACGGCTACCGGGTGCACGGCCCCTGGCACCCGGCCGCCGGCCACCGCTGCAACCCGAAGAAGCTGCTCCTGGACCCCTACGCGCGGGCCGTGGACGGGCGGATGGACGAGCACCCCTCGCTCTACGAACGCGCCCCGCACGGCCCCGACCCCGCCGACAGCGCAGGGCGCACCATGCTCGGCGTCGTCACCGACCCGGCCTTCGACTGGGGCGACGACCGCCCGCCGCGGCGCGCCTACTCCGACAGCGTGATCTACGAGGCGCACGTGCGCGGGCTCACCCGCACCCACCCCGACGTCCCGCCCGAGCTGCGCGGCACCTACGCCGGGCTCGCCCACCCCGCGGTGATCGAGCACCTGACCAAGCTCGGGGTCACGGCGGTCGAACTGATGCCGGTGCACCAGTTCGTCCACGACGGCGTTCTCCAGGGCCGGGGCCTGACCAACTACTGGGGTTACAACACCATCGGCTTCTTCGCCCCGCACAACGACTACGCCGCCCACGGCACCCGCGGCCAGCAGGTCACCGAGTTCAAGTCGATGGTCAAGGCGCTGCACGCGGCCGGTCTCGAGGTGATCCTCGACGTGGTCTACAACCACACCGCCGAGGGCAACGAGAAGGGCCCCACGCTCTCCTTCCGGGGCATCGACAACGCCTCGTACTACCGCCTCGTGGACGGCGACTGGGCGCACTACTACGACACCACCGGCACGGGCAACAGCCTGCTGATGCGCCACCCCTACGTGCTCCAGCTGATCATGGACTCGCTGCGCTACTGGGTCACCGAGATGCACGTGGACGGCTTCCGCTTCGACCTCGCGGCCACGCTGGCCCGGCAGTTCCACGAGGTGGACCGGCTCTCGGCGTTCTTCGACCTGATCCAGCAGGATCCGGTGATCAGCCGCGTCAAGCTGATCGCGGAGCCCTGGGACGTCGGCGAGGGCGGCTACCAGGTGGGCAACTTCCCGCCCCTGTGGTCGGAGTGGAACGGCCTGTACCGCGACGCGGTACGGGACTTCTGGCGCGGTGAGGAGCACACCCTCGGCGACTTCGCGTCCCGGCTGACCGGCTCCTCCGACCTGTACGCCCACAACCGGCGCCGGCCGCGCGCCAGCGTCAACTTCGTCACCGCGCACGACGGGTTCACCCTGCGCGACCTCGTCTCGTACAACGAAAAGCACAACGAGGCCAACGGCGAGGGCAACCGGGACGGCGAGAGCAACAACCGGTCCTGGAACTGCGGCGCCGAGGGCGACACCGACGACCCCGCGATCCTCGAACTGCGCGCCCGTCAGCAGCGCAACTTCCTCGCCACGCTGCTGCTCTCGCAGGGCATCCCGATGCTCTGCCACGGCGACGAGCTGGGCCGCACCCAGGGCGGCAACAACAACGCCTACTGCCAGGACAACGAGGTCTCCTGGATCGACTGGCGGCTGACCGGGGAGCAGCGCCGGCTCGCCGACTTCACCCGCCACGTCATCGGCCTGCGCACCGCCCACCCCGTGCTGCGCCGCCGCCGGTTCTTCCAGGGCGAGACGGCGACCCGCGACGACCAGCCGCTGCCCGACCTGGTGTGGCTGCTGCCGGACGGCCACGAGATGGCCGAGGAGGACTGGCAGCGCTCCGACGCGCACTCCCTGATGGTCTTCCTCAACGGCGACGCGATCGCCGAACCCGATCCGCACGGCCGGCCCGTGGTGGACGACTCGTTCCTGCTGCTGCTCAACGGCTACTGGGAACCGGTCGACTTCCGGCTGCCCGGCCCCGCCTACGGCGACCGCTGGACCGCGCTCATCGACACCGCCGAACCGCAGGGTCCCCCGGACGAGGCGGAGCACAAGCCCGGCGGCGAAGTGTGCGTGGAGGCGCGCAGCCTGGTCCTGCTGTCCCGCCCGCCGCGCACGAAACGGCCCGGCTGACGGGGGCCGCACGGGCCGGAGCGCCGTACAGGCCGGGGGCCGCCCCCGGCCTGTACGGGGGAAGCGGGCGAGGGGGGTGTCAGGCCTCGCGGCGGGAGGTGACCGTGAACTGCGCCCCGTCGGCGTCGCGCAGCACGACCTCCTCGGGGCCCTCGCGCAGGACGCTGCCGCCGTGGCTCTCGGCGGCCCGCGCGCAGGCGGCCACGTCGGCGACCCGGAAGTGGATCTGCCAGTGCGGCCGGATCGTGGGATCGGGGGCCGCCCCCAGCGCCCCCGACTCGATGCGGGCCACGATCTCGCCGTGGCTGCGCAGCACCACTTCCTCGCCCTCGTAGCGGACCTCGACGCAGCCCGGCCGCTCGGAGGCCCAGTCCAGGACCTCGCCGTAGAAGATCGCGGCGTCGAAGGCGTCCCGGGTGTGCAGCCGGATGAAGGCCGGCGCGGCCTTGCGCCAGGTCTCCCAGTCGGTGAACAGGTCGCCCTCCCAGATCCCGAAGGTCGCGCCGTCCCGGTCGGCCAGCAGCGCGGCCCGCCCGGGCGGCAGGGAGATCGGGCCGACGGCCGCCGTGCCGCCGCGCTCCTGCGCCCGCGAGACCGCGTCGTCCGCGCTCGGCACCGCGAAGTACGGTGTCCACGCCACCGCCATCTGCCACATCGAGGCCACCGCCGCGATCCCGGCCACCGGCGCCCCGTCGACCAGGGCGATGCGGAAGCGGTCGCCGAGCTTGGCCGAGCGCCACTCCCAGCCCAGCACCGCCCGGTAGAACTCCTCCGTCGCCTCCAGATCGCGGCTGGTCAGACTGACCCAGCACGGCGCACCGCACACCGTCCGGGTGGAGACGACGCCGGCGGAGGGGGTGTCGGAGGGTGTCGCGTCGTGGTTCATGGCACGTCCTGGTCTCGTCGGCCGGTGGCCACCGGTCAGACACCAGTGTCCGACCGGCGCCCCGGGGGCGCCTGCCGAGTACCCTCCGCGTGTCCCCGAAACGGCGGCCGGGCGGCCCCGGAGCGGGGTGCGGGCGGCTGGTGCCGCACCTGCGTGCTTCACCTGTGCGGCCTACCGCCTCGGCTCGATCCGCACGGGTCACTCGTCCGGCGCACCGGTCCGGCTCACTCGACCGGTGGGGGGTACGGCCCACTCGGCGGGCCTGTTCGCAGGGCAGGCCGTCCGGTTCGCCCGAACGTCAGAACTCGCCGGGGGGACTCGCCCGCCGGGTTACTCTCCGCCGGGGGCTCGTCCCCACCTCTCGCCCTCACCCCGTCTCGGCCAGCAGCTCCTCGCGCAACTGTGCGAAACAGCCGCTGAGCAGGCGGGACACGTGCATCTGCGAGATGCCGAGCTGCTGCGCTATCCGGCTCTGCGTCATCCCCCGGAAGAACCGCAGGTAGAGGATCATGCGCTCGCGCTCGGGCAGCGCCTCCAGGCAGGGCCGTACGGCCACCCGGTCCACCACGAGGTCGTAGCGCGGGTCGGCCTCGCCGAGACCGTCGCCGAGCGCGTAGCCGTCGGTCCCCGGGACCTCGGCCTCCAGCGACAGCGCGGCGAAGCAGTCCAGGGCCTCCATGCCGGTGCGCACGTCGGCCACGCTCAGTTGGGTGAACTCGGCGATCTCGGCGACGGTCGGCGGCCGGCCCGGCGTCGTCTGGGCCAGCTCCTTGGCGGCCCGCCGCACCCGGTTGCGCAGGTCCTGCACCCGGCGCGGCACGTGCAGGGTCCACATGTGGTCGCGGAAGTGCCGCTTGATCTCGCCGGTCACGGTCGGCACGGCGTACGCCTCGAACGCGTAGCCGCGCGCGGGATCGTAGTGGTCGACGGCCTTCACCAGGCCGAGTGCCGCCACCTGGTACAGATCCTCCAGGGCCTCGCCGCGCCCGCGGAACCGGACCGCGATCCGCTCGGCCATGGGCAGCCACACCTGGACCAGATCGTCCCGCAGCGCCTTGCGCTCGGGGCCGTCGGGCAGCGTCGCGAGCCGCTGGAAGGCCGCCGCGGTGTCTGGGGCGTCGTCGTGCGGGTGGGACTTGGTTCTGCCGGTGGTACGCATACGCTGCGCCTCCCTCAGCAGGTGCTGGATGGACGGACACCGCGGGAGACGTGGGCACGGGGCTCCCGGAGGACATCGGGGCCCCGGCGCGCCGGCTCCCACGGACGTGCCTCCGGTCCGAAGCACTGGAATGCGGAGTACCGAGGCCGGGGATTTCGGAACCGTTCCGAAATGCGCCCGACCGTACACGGCCGCATGAACCTCAATTCTCGACCCGACCCCGGCGAATCGCCACCGCAGGGGAATGCTGCGCAATTCAAGAACGGGGAAAGGCGTGGCGCGGCGGGCCACCGGGGGTCCGCGGGGCGGTCGCCGGTCCGCGGGCCGCGCGGGCGAGCCGCCGGGCGGCCCGCCCGCGCGGCCCGCGATCCGGCCGGGGGCGGAGGCCCAAGCCGGGCGGGCTGCCGGCGGATCCGGGCCCCGGGTGCCGGGAGCCACGGGTGGTCGGGCCCGGTGACCGCCGGCCGTGGGGCCGCGCGGGGCGCGGAGCCGCGCGCGGGCGCTCGTCTGTCCGCACCGCCCCTCGGGCCCCGGCCGTCCGCCCGGCGCGCCCCGGGCGGTGGTCCGCG
>NZ_JBFBEK010000060.1:0-10722 GCF_040683715.1 Streptomyces sp. NPDC093260 | reverse complement strand
CCGAACTGGAGAGGGACGAGGAAGGCGAGGAACCGGCGCCGGAAGTCGAGATGCACCGCACCGACACCTCCGAACCGGCGGCCCCGGCCCCGGCTCCCGGCCCGGCGGCGGAGCTGACTGCGGCACCGTCCAAGCCGCCCGCCGACACCCCGGCCGTTCCGCCGGCGCTGCTCGATCACGCCCGCTCGATCGCCGATGCGCACCGCCGCAGCACGGGCGAGCAGATCACCGCCGACGCGCTCACCGCGCGGCTCGGGCTGCCCGCTCCCACCTGCGAAGCCATCGCCGCTCAACTCCAACTCGCCTGATCAGAAACGGAGTCCCGCCGTGCGTCCGAACCGCTTCTACAACGTGATCCGCATCGGCCCGGTCGAGGTCGGCACCTACAACAACGGCCGTGGCCAGACCCGGCACACCGCCGCCTGCACCGCACCCGGCTGCGGCTTCTCCACCGACCACCGAGACCGCTCCGCCGCCGAACTGGCCGCCCGCACCCACCGCTGCACCGCCTGACAGGAGGAACGATCCCGTGTTCACCCCGAAGTACCCGCCCCAGGACACCGCGCCCGCCGTTCCGGTCCCGGCCTCCACGACCGACCACACCCCGGCCCCGGTCCCCACCTCTGCCCCGGTTCCGGTGGCCCCGGCCTCGAACCGGCCCACGGTCCAGCTCACCCCCGGTACCGCGCTCGCCCTCGTGGGGGGCGGCACCGCCGTGGTCCTGGTCGTCGGAGCGGTCCTGGTCTCCATGCTCCTCGCGGTCGCGATCACCGGCGTCTCGGTCGCCGTGTGCGCGGTCGTCCTGCGCTCGCTCGTCAAGGACCTGCACAAGCACCGCTGAACGGCCCCCGGAGCGGCCTCGGTCGCCAAACTTCCGCCGCTCCGGGCGCCTGGACCCCTCATCAGATCCAACGGACCCGAAAGGGAAGCCCCATCATGCCCCAGCACGCCAAGACCACGCGCGTCTGCCGCGACTGCTACGGCTTCGCCGCCGTTGCCATCACCACCGGCACCCACCACCGCGACGGCACCCGCGCCACCCTCCGCGTCACCTGCCCGACCTGCCAGGGCACCGGCTGCGTCCCCGCCGCCGGCCTCGCCCACGCGGGGCGGTGACCGCCGTGGCTCTCCTCGACTGGCGCTCGCCCGAGCACTTCGACCACAGCGGCGACAAGCCGTGCGTCCTGTGCACCAAGCCCACCCCGCTGCGCTCCGACACCGGCAAGCCCGTCCACAAGGTGTGCGCCGAAGCGTGGACCGACGCCCACCCGGCCAAGGAGGGCGACCAGTGAGCAACCGTGCCGACTCGTTGGTCCTCGACCTCTTCGCCGGCCCCGGCGGCTGGTCCCAGGGCCTGCACGCCCTCGGCCTGACCGACACCGGCATCGAGACGGACCCCGCCGTCTGCGCCACCCGCACGGCCGCCGGACACGCCACCATCCACGCCGACGTCGCCGAGCACCCCACCGCACCCATGCGAGGGAAGGTGTCCGGGCTGATCGGTTCCCCGCCCTGCCAGACCTTCAGCGCCGCTGGCCTGCGCGCCGGGAACACCGACCTGCCCCTGTGCCACCAAGCCTTGGACGACCTCGCCCACGGACGCGACACCCGCGGTGAACTGCGCGCTGCCTGCACCGACACGCGGTCCCTGCTCGTCGTGGAACCCCTGCGCTACGCCCTGGACCTGCGACCCGACTGGATCGCCCTGGAAGAGGTCCCCGCCGTCCTGCCCCTGTTCGAGCACACCGCCCGCCTCCTGGCCGGCGTCGGCTACTCGACCTGGACCGGCGTCCTCAACGCGGCGGACTTCGGCCTGGCCCAGACCCGCCGCCGCGCCTTCCTGATCGCCTCCCGCACCCGCCCGGCCCTGCCGCCCGAACCCACCCACGCCGACGGCGGCACCCCCACCGACCTGTTCGGCGCCGGGCTCCCGCCCTGGCGGACCATGGGCGACGTCCTGGGCTGCCCGCCCGCCCTGGTCGTCACGCGCGGGAACCACACCACCGGCGGCAGCAGCTTCCCCACCACCGGCCCCTCGTGGGCGGTCACCGGCCGCGCCCGCTCCTGGATGCTCAAGGTCGGCAACCGGCCCTCCGCGACCCGGCGCCGCCTCGACCAACCCGCCCCGACCCTGCTGTTCGGCAAAGCTCTCAACGACGTCTCCTGGATCGACGTCGACGGCGCCCCGGTCCGGCGCCTGGCTGTCGAGGAAGCCGCCGTTCTTCAGGGCTTCCCCGCCGGCTACCCGTGGGCCGGCTCGCGCACCAAGCAGTTCCAGCAGATCGGCAACGCCGTCCCCCCGCCCCTGGCCACCGCCGTCCTGCGCACCGTCGTCCCGGCCGCGCTGGAGGTGGCCGCGTGACCGATGCCGCCACCCTGGCGGGCCTGGACCCGGCCACCCTCAACGACCTGCTGAGGCTGGCCGGGTCCCCCGGCTTCGACCGCATCCAGGACCAGATCCGCCGCACCGGTGGCTGCACCGACCCGATCCGCCTCCACGGTTCCACCGTCACCCGCGACGCCTTGACGGGGCACGTCCTGCACTCCTACTCGACCGACACCGAGCCCGGCGGCGTTCTGCGTCTCGCGTGCGGCAACCGGCGGGCCTCCCGCTGCCCCGCCTGCGCCTGGACCTACGCCGGCGATACCTACCACCTGATCCGTGCCGGCCTCGTCGGCGATCCCGCCAAGGGCACCCCGGACACGATCCGGGATCACCCGCGGGTCTTCGCCACCCTCACCGCTCCCTCGTTCGGCCCGGTCCACAACCGGCCCGGCAACCGGTCCTGCCGCTGCGGCACCCGCCACCCCGAAGACGCCCCCGAACTGGGCACCCCGCTCGACCCCGAGAGCTACGACTACGCGGGGGCGGTGCTGTGGAACAACCACGCCTCCGACCTGTGGCGCTACTTCACGATCTACCTGCGCCGCGAGATCGCCAAGCGCGCCGGCCTCACCCAGAAAGCCGCCCGCGAACAGTCGCGGGTCTCCTTCGGCAAGGTCGCCGAGTACCAAAAGCGCGGCGCCGTCCACTTCCACGCCGTGATCCGCTTCGACGGCCCCGAGGGACCCGACAGCCCGCCGCCGGTCTGGGCCACCCTCGACCTGCTCACCGACTCGATCCGGGCCGCTGCCGCCCGCGTCGAAGTCGACGTGCCCCCCGCCGGGGACCAGCCCGCCCGCACCCTGCGCTGGGGCACCCAGCTCGACGTACGCCCGATCCGCGCCTTCGGCGACGGCTCCGAGATCACCGAACAAGCCGTCGCCTCCTACGTCGCCAAGTACGCCACCAAAGCCGCCGAGACCACCGGCACCGTAGACCGGCGCATCGGCAACAAAGAGGCCCTCGAACTCCTCGGCGTCCCCGACCACCCGGCCCGGCTCATCACCGCGTGCCTAGACCTTCACCCGCTCTACCCGGACCGGAAGCTACGGGACTGGGCGCACATGCTCGGCTTCCGCGGCCACTTCTCCACCAAGTCCCGCCGCTACTCCACCACCCTCGGCGCCCTGCGCCAGACCCGCGCCGACTACCGCGCCGCACAGCAACGCGAAGCCCTCGGCCTGCCCGACCCGGACGACGAGGAAGCGACCACGCTCACCCTCGCCCACTGGGTCTATGCCGGCCACGGCCATACCCCCGGCGAATCCTGGCTCGCCGCCAACACCCGCCGGGAGATCCAGCACAACCGCGAAACCGCCCGAGAAGAACTCGCAGACCCGCGTCACCAGGGAGGGGACGACCATGAATGAGCGGTACCTCAGCGTTGATCAGGTCGCCGAGATCCTCGGCACCACCGTCCGCTTTCCGCGGCGTCTGATCGAGGAACGGCGGATCACGTACGTCAAGGTCGGGCGGCACGTCCGCATCCCGGAGAGCGCGGTACGGGACTTCATCTCCGCAAACACGGTGGAGCCACGCCGGCGGGCTGCTCGCCTTCGGGGGGTGGCTGCCTGATGGCCGGTAAGCGCCGACAGTTCGGCCGGGTCCGCAAGCTTCCGTCCGGCCGGTACCAGGCTCGCTACCGTGGCCCGGACGGTGTCGACCGCCCGGCCCCGGAGACGTTCCGCACCAAGCGCGAGGCGGATGACTGGCTGGCCGACCGGCAGTCCGAGCTGCGACAAGGGGACTGGCGCGACCCCGACGCCGGGAACGTGCCCTTCGGTGACTACGCGGCGGCCTGGGTGAAGGAACGACCGCTCGCGCCCCGGACGGCCGAGCTGTACGCCTCGCTGCTCCGCCTGCACCTGGCGCCCACCTTCGGAGCGATGGCGCTCGCCGACATCACCCCGGCCGCCGTACGGACCTGGCGCCGGGCTCGCCTCGACGCCGGCGTCGGCCCGTCCACGGTCGCCAAGGCGTACGCTCTGCTCCGCACGGTCATGGGGACCGCCGTCCAAGACGACCTGATCCGCCGCAACCCGTGCCAGATCAAGAACGGCGGCACCGTGGTCACCCCGGAGCGGCCCACAGCGAGCATCCCCGAGGTCTTCGCGATCGCGGACAGGATTCAGCCCCGGTACAAGGTGCTCGTCCTGCTCGCCGCGTTCTCCGGGCTGCGCTGGGGTGAGCTGGTCGCGCTGCACCGGTCCGACATCGACCTTGAGCACGGCATGATCCGGGTGCGCGGCGCTGTCTCCGAACTCACCAGCGGCCAGCGGGTCTACAAGGCGCCCAAGAGCGCGGCCGGTAAGCGGCTGGTCGCCGTGCCGGCCTCGGTGCTGCCGCTGCTCGTCACCCACATGAAGGTGTTCGCGGAAAGCGGTGCTGACGGTCGCGTGTTCGTCGGGGCGAAGAAGGCCACGCCGCGTCGGAACCACTTCAACCGGCTGTGGCACAAGGCGTGCGCCGACGCCGGCGTGAAGGGACTGCGGTTCCATGATCTTCGGCACACCGGCAACACCCTCGCCTCGCGCACGAACGCCAGCACCAAGGAGTTGATGGCTCGCCTCGGCCACAGCACGGCCCGCGCGGCGCTGATCTACCAGCACGCCAACTACGACCGGGAACGGGAGATCGCCGACGCCGTAGACGAGATGATCGTCAAGGCGTTCAAGCGGGGTGCCGGGCGGAACGGGCACGTGGCGGGCACGGACAACTGATCCGGCTCATAGAACGACTCAGGCCCAGGGAGCGGGAAACACCCTCTCACCTGGGCCTGAGTCATGCAGAGCGGGCGACGGGAATCGAACCCGCGTAGCCAGTTTGGAAGACTGGGGCTCTACCATTGAGCTACGCCCGCACACACAGCGCGCCGCTGGTCGGGTGACCGCGGCACACAAGGCATCGTAGCGGGTCGTACGCGCTCGCCGCACACCCCTTCCCCCGGATCGCCGCACCGGCACCGCCGGGCACCGCCTCACCCGCGCGGCCCCGCGCCACCCTGTATCCCCGCTTCATCCCCGCTTCACGCTCCCGGCGATGCCCGCCCCGCGCTCCCGGCGATGCCGTGCGGCGGGGCCGGCGCGGCGCGTGCCGGCCGGCCTCCGCCCCGGCGCCCGCGCCCCCGCGCGTCCGGCGGTGGGTTCACGCCACCCGCGCGCGCCCGCCGCCCGTCCGCCTCTGCGTCGCGCGGGCGCGCGCGGGGCCATGCGGTGCGCCCGGTGTGCCGTCCCGCGCACCGGGACGCTCCGGGAAATGAGGCGGTCGCACTGGCTGCGGGCATGTACCCTACGTGTCGCACCAGACGGGGTGTGGCGCAGCTTGGTAGCGCGTCCGCTTTGGGAGCGGAAGGCCGTGGGTTCAAATCCCGCCACCCCGACCATCAGCCGGCCGCCGGTCGGCCCATCTCGCGTGATCGCCTTTTGGGGCGCCGAGCGGCTCCGGTTACTATGCAAGCTGCGCGCCCGTGTGTCCGGTCCTAGGTCCTAGGACCTGCGAACTCCTCCGGGCGGCAGATTTGCCGGACCTGTCTGGCTCCGGCAGAACCCAAGAAGTCAGCCACAAGGAGACCGAACCGTGAAGAGCGCCGTGGAGACCCTGAACCCGACTCGGGTTCGGCTCACTGTCGAGGTGCCCTTCGAGGAGCTCAAGGACAGCCTCGACGCGGCGTACAAGAAGATCAACCAGCAGGTCACGGTGAAGGGCTTCCGCAAGGGCAAGATCCCGGCCCGGGTCATCGACCAGCGCTTCGGCCGCGGTGCGGTGCTGGAGGAGGCCGTCAATGACGCGCTCCCGAAGTTCTACACCGAGGCGGTCAACGAGGCGGAGCTGAACCCGCTGGGCCAGCCCGAGGTCGACATCACCGAGCTGAAGGACGGCGAGACGCTGAACTTCACCGCCGAGGTGGACGTCCGCCCGACCATCGAGATCCCGGACTACTCCGGCATCGAGGTCGAGGTCGACGCCGTCGAGGTGACCGACGAGGACGTGGAGAAGGCGGTCGAGCAGCTGCGCGAGCGCTTCGCCTCCACCACCCCCGTCGAGCGCGCCGCCGAGGACGGCGACGTCGTCACCATCGACCTGGAGGCCAAGGTCGACGGCGAGGTGCTGGAGGACGGCATCGCCAACGGCGTCTCCTACACCATCGGCTCCGGTGAGCTGCTGGACGGCGTCGACGACGCCGTGAAGGGCCTGGAGGCCGGTGGCGAGGCCACCTTCACCTCCGAGCTGAAGGGCGGCTCTGCGGCCGGCAAGGAGGCCGAGGTCACCGTCAAGGTCACCCAGGTCGCCGCTCGCGAACTGCCGGAGCTGGACGACGACTTCGCGCAGCTCGCCTCCGAGTTCGACACCCTCGAGGAGCTGAGGGCGGACAGCCGCAAGCGCCTGGAGAACATGAAGCAGTACGACCAGGCCACGCAGGCCCAGGAGCGCGTCCTGGAGAAGCTGCTGGAGCTGGTCGAGGTGCCCGTCCCCGAGAAGCTGCTCGAGGACGAGATCAACACCCGCAAGCACAACCTCGAGCACCACCAGCTCGGCCAGATGGGTCTCACCCTCGACAAGTACCTGGAGATCCAGGGCAAGACCGCCGAGGAGTTCGACACCGAGACCCGCGAGGCCGCGGTCAAGGGCATCAAGACGCAGTTCGTCCTGGACGAGCTGGTCAACAAGGAGAAGCTCGGTGTCAGCCAGGAGGAGCTGACCGAGCACCTCATGCGCCGCGCCGCCTCCTCCGGCATGTCCCCCGACCAGTTCGCGCAGGCCGTCGTCCAGCAGAACCAGGTTCCGCTGCTCGTCGGCGAGGTCGCCCGCGGCAAGGCCCTGGCCGTCGTGGTCGAGGCCGCGACCGTGAAGGACACCAACGGCGAGATCGTCGACCTGGAGGACGAGGAGGACGAGGCCGCCGAGGCCGCGACCGCCGACGCCGCCGGGACCGAGGGCGAGAGCGAGGGCGAGGAGAAGGCCGAGGCCTGATCCACCCGCCGCGTCGCCCGAGACGTACGTACGATGGGCCCCGGGGAGCGCTTCCCGGGGCCCATCGGCGTACCCGCCCGCCGCGCCGCCGCGGCCCCCGCGCTACGCCCCCGGCGAACACCCCCCTCAGCGGGATTCCCCGAAGGGAGCCGCGCGTTAGGGTCCATGAATACGAGGGCAGGGGAGTCCCCGAAAACCGCCGGACGGCCCCACGCCCCGGCAGTACACGTGAGACGGCCCGGCGCCGTCGTAAGACGAGCAGGTGGATACGTGACGAATCTGATGCCCTCCGCCGCCGGCGAGCCTTCCATCGGTGGCGGCCTCGGCGACCAGGTCTACAACCGGCTGCTCAACGAGCGGATCATCTTCCTCGGCCAGCCGGTCGACGACGACATCGCGAACAAGATCACCGCACAGCTGCTGCTCCTTGCCGCCGACCCGGACAAGGACATCTACCTGTACATCAACAGCCCCGGCGGCTCGATCACGGCCGGCATGGCGATCTACGACACCATGCAGTACATCAAGAACGACGTGGTGACCATCGCCATGGGCCTCGCCGCCTCGATGGGCCAGTTCCTGCTCAGCGCGGGCACCCCGGGCAAGCGCTTCGCCCTGCCGAACGCCGAGATCCTGATCCACCAGCCGTCCGCCGGCCTCGCCGGTTCGGCATCGGACATCAAGATCCACGCCGAGCGCCTGCTGCACACCAAGAAGCGGATGGCCGAGCTGACCGCCCAGCACACCGGCCAGACCTTCGAGCAGATCACCCGCGACTCGGACCGCGACCGCTGGTTCGACGCCTACGAGGCCAAGGAGTACGGCCTCATCGACGACGTCATCACCTCGGCCACCGGTATGCCGGGTGGCGGCGGCACCGGGGCCTGAGCCGCTCCCAGCGGGCCGCAGCGCCCCTGAGCGGCGCTCGCGGAGGCCCGGGCCGTCGCGGACCCCGACGGACCGCCACGGCCGCCCCAGCGGCCCCGTGCAGCCCAGCCAGCCCCTCAGCCGACCGCCCAGCCCTTTTCCAGGAGACATCGTGAACGACTTCCCCGGCAGCGGCCTCTATGCCCTCCCTCACAGCCTCAACGGCGCGGGAGGCGCCCCCAAGGCCGAGTACACCGGTCCCACGGCCGAGTCCCGCTACGTGATCCCGCGCTTCGTCGAGCGCACCTCGCAGGGCGTGCGCGAGTACGACCCGTACGCGAAGCTCTTCGAGGAGCGCGTGATCTTCCTCGGCGTCCAGATCGACGACGCCTCCGCCAACGACGTCATGGCACAGCTGCTGTGCCTGGAGTCGATGGACCCCGACCGGGACATCTCGGTCTACATCAACAGCCCCGGCGGTTCCTTCACGGCGCTGACGGCCATCTACGACACGATGCAGTTCGTGAAGCCCGACATCCAGACGGTGTGCATGGGCCAGGCGGCCTCCGCCGCCGCGATCCTGCTCGCGGCGGGCACGCCGGGCAAGCGCATGGCGCTGCCCAACGCGCGCGTGCTGATCCACCAGCCCTACAGCGAGACGGGCCGCGGCCAGGTCTCCGACCTGGAGATCGCCGCCAACGAGATCCTCCGGATGCGTTCGCAGCTGGAGGAGATGCTGGCCAAGCACTCCACCACCCCGGTCGAGAAGATCCGCGAGGACATCGAGCGCGACAAGATCCTCACGGCCGAGGAGGCCCTGGAGTACGGGCTGATCGACCAGATCATCTCGACCCGGAAGATGAACAACGCCGCCGTCCGCTGACGCGGACGCCGGGCCGCCCGGACCCCTTGGACACGGTCACGTCGAAGTGAACCGTGCCAAGGGGGACCCGAACGGGGGGCCGGGCAAGGTACCGTCGACATAAGGCAGCACCAGGAGCCGCTGGACCGCATACGTCCAGGCGTCTCCCAGGCGAAGGGGAAGCACACCGTGGCACGCATCGGTGACGGCGGCGATCTGCTCAAGTGCTCGTTCTGCGGCAAGAGCCAGAAGCAGGTCAAGAAGCTCATCGCAGGGCCCGGTGTGTACATCTGCGACGAGTGCATCGACCTCTGCAACGAGATCATCGAGGAAGAACTCGCGGAGACGAGCGAGGTGCGCTGGGAGGAACTGCCCAAGCCCCGCGAGATCTACGAGTTCCTCGACGGCTACGTGGTGGGTCAGGAGGCGGCCAAGAAGTCCCTCTCCGTGGCGGTCTACAACCACTACAAGCGCGTCCAGGCCGGCGAGAACGGCGGCGGCCAGGGCCGTGAGGACGCCATCGAGCTGGCCAAGTCCAACATCCTGCTGCTCGGCCCCACGGGCTCAGGCAAAACCCTGCTGGCCCAGACCCTGGCCCGGATGCTGAACGTCCCGTTCGCCATCGCCGACGCCACCGCGCTGACCGAGGCCGGGTACGTGGGCGAGGACGTCGAGAACATCCTGCTGAAGCTGATCCAGGCGGCCGACTACGACGTCAAGAAGGCCGAGACCGGGATCATCTACATCGACGAGATCGACAAGGTCGCCCGCAAGAGCGAGAACCCGTCGATCACGCGCGACGTCTCCGGCGAGGGCGTGCAGCAGGCCCTGCTGAAGATCCTCGAGGGCACCACGGCCTCGGTGCCGCCGCAGGGCGGCCGCAAGCACCCGCACCAGGAGTTCATCCAGATCGACACGACGAACGTCCTGTTCATCGTGGGCGGCGCCTTCTCCGGTCTGGAGAAGATCATCGAGGGCCGCGCCGGCGCCAAGGGCATCGGCTTCGGCGCGACGATCCGCTCCAAGCGGGAGCTGGAGGCCAAGGACCAGTTCGAGGACGTCATGCCCGAGGACCTGGTCAAGTTCGGCATGATCCCCGAGTTCATCGGGCGCCTCCCCGTGATCACCAGCGTCCACAACCTCGACCGCGAGGCCCTGCTGAAGATCCTGGTCGAGCCGCGCAACGCCCTGGTGAAGCAGTACCAGCGCCTGTTCGAACTCGACGGCGTGGAGCTGGACTTCGAGCGCGAGGCCCTGGAAGCCATCGCCGACCAGGCCATCCTCCGCCAGACCGGCGCCCGTGGTCTGCGCGCCATCATGGAGGAGGTCCTGATGTCGGTGATGTACGAGGTGCCGTCCCGCAAGGACGTGGCCCGCGTCGTCGTCACCGCCGACGTCGTCCACTCCAACGTCAACCCCACCCTGATCCCGCGCGACGCCCGCGGCCGGGGCCCGGGGGAGCAGAAGACGGCGTAGCCGCGTCCCGCACACGGCTCCCGCACAGGGCACAGCCGCCCGTACACGGCGAAGGGGCCCCGGTCGCACGGCGGTTTCTAGCGGTCGTTGCAACACGCGGTTGTGTTGATCAGGCCGTGAGCAGTTTATGCAGGCGCTCGGCTGGGGTTTCCCAGCCGAGCGT
>NZ_JBFBEK010000059.1:0-11270 GCF_040683715.1 Streptomyces sp. NPDC093260 | reverse complement strand
GCGGACTGCCGGTGCCCGCCACGATCGTCACCACCTTCCCGCAGGCCGCGCGGGAGTTCGCGGCGCGTTTCCCGGACCTGGTGGTCAAGCCGGTCCCCGGCCCACCCCGCCGGAGGCACCCCGCGCCGCCGCCCCCCTGCCGGACGCCGCCCCGCCCGGCAGGGTCCCCCGGGGCCGTCAGCGGGCCCTCCGGGAAGCCGACTTGCGCAACCCCCCCGTTGATCAGCTAATGTCTGGAGCACGCCGAGGGGCGAGGCCGAAAGGCCGGAACCCACGGAGTACATGCGGGTGTAGTTCAGTAGCAGAACATCCCCCTTCCAGGGGGAAGGCGCAGTGTGCGATCCCTGTCACCCGCTCTGCACCGCCGGTCCGGACCACTCTTGTGGATCAGGTAGGCTGGTGCTCGCGCCGATCGGTGGGAGCCGGTCGGAGGCAATGCGGACGTAGCTCAGTTGGTAGAGCGCAACCTTGCCAAGGTTGAGGTCGCGAGTTCGAGCCTCGTCGTCCGCTCGGGAGAAAGACCCCGGTCCACTGGACCGGGGTCTTTTCGTGTTCCCCGCGATCACCGTCCTGACATTTGTCATGGCGAGTCATGACACCGCGCACTGCTCCCGGCGCCCAACCGGCGGAACGCTGAGGGCATGAACATCGACGAACACGACCACGCGATTGAGGTCACCGACCTGCGGCGCGTGTACGGGGGCGGGTTCGAAGCGGTACGCGGGATCTCGTTTCACGTGAAACATGGCGAGGTCTTCGCGCTGCTGGGCACCAACGGCGCGGGAAAGACCTCCACCGTCGAACTGCTGGAGGGCCTGGCGGCCCCGGCCTCCGGACGCGTACGGGTCCTGGGTCACGATCCGTTCACCGAGCGCGCCGCCGTACGGCCGCGTACCGGAGTGATGCTCCAGGAAGGGGGCTTCCCCTCCGAGCTCACCGTCACCGAGACCGCGCGGATGTGGGCGGGCTGCGTGAGCGGGGCGCGCCCGCCCCGGGACGTTCTAGCGCTGGTCGGGCTGGAACGGCGCACCGATGTGCGGGACAAACAGTTGTCGGGCGGGGAGCGGCGGCGGCTGGATCTGGCGCTCGCGCTGCTCGGCGACCCCGAGGTGCTGTTCCTGGACGAGCCGACGACCGGTCTGGACGCCGAAGGGCGCCGGGAGACCTGGGAGTTGGTGGGCGCGCTGCGTGACGCCGGGACGACCGTGCTGCTCACCACGCACTACCTGGAGGAGGCCGAGGGCCTGGCCGACCGGCTGGCCGAGCGGGTCGGGCTGCAGAGCGTGCTCAGCTGGGGCGCCTCGATCTGGGTGTTCGAACTGACCTGGCTCGGACTGCCGGTGGTCGGCGGGGTGCGGCACCGGCCGACGCCGCTGGTCCTCACCGGCCTGCTGCTCGTCGTCGGCGCCCTGCAGTGCCTGGCCGCCAACCGGCTCGCCCGGCCCGCGCTCGACCACTATCTGGGGCGCGCCGTCCTGCCCGCCCGCGCCCTGCGCGCACCGCTGGTCCTGCTGGTGCTCGCGCTCGTCCTGCCCATGGTGCTGGTCCTGGTGAACGGCATCCCGTCCTGGACGGCGCGACTGGCGATCGGCGCCGCCCTGCTGACGTTCGGCCTGATGTACGGGCTGGTGGTGACGGTGCCCGTGCCGCTGCGCCGCTCCGCCCTGCTGACGGCGGTGCTGATGGCCGCGTCCGCCCTCGTCTTCCGGACGGCCCTCGACGTCCTCATGACCGGAGTCCTGGCCGTCTTCGCCATGGGAATGACGCTGCTGGCCGCCCGCTGCTGCGCATGGACCCTGTCGGTGCTGTGGGAGGCCGAACGCGCCCGCGAGACCGAGGCGCGGCTCGCGGTCGCCGAGGAGCGGCTGCGGTTCGGGCGGGACCTGCACGACGTGCTGGGCCGCAACCTCGCGGTGATCACGCTGAAGGCCGAGCTGGCGGTGCAGCTGGGGCGGCGCGGTCGGCCCGAGGCGGTGGACCAGATGGTCGAGGTGCAGCGGCTGGCGCAGGAGTCGCAGCGCGAGGCGTGCGCGGTCGTCCGCGGCTACCGGGAGGCCGACCTCGGGGCGGAACTCGCGGGCGCTCAGGGGGTGCTGGAAGCCGCCGGCATCGACTGCGCGATCACCGGGTCGACCGCCGGGCTGCCCGCCCCGGCGCAGTCCGCGCTCGGCTGGGTGGTCCGCGAGGCGGCGACCAACGTCCTCCGGCACGGCGACGCCCGCAGCTGCGCCATCGCCCTGCGGGTCGAGGACGGGCGGGCCGAACTGTCCGTCGAGAACGACGGCGCGCCCGGCGCGCCCGGCGGCCGGCCGGGCTCGGGACTGGCCGGGCTGCGTGAACGGCTGTCGGAACTCGACGGCACCCTGCGCTTCGGACCGGTCGACGGAGGCCGGTTCCGGCTGACCGCCGAGGTGCCGCTGCGTGCCGCCGGCACCACCGAGACCGCCCGTGCGCTGAGCGAGGTCACCCCATGACGACGCCCCCCGCCCCCGTCCGCCTGCTGCTCGCCGACGACGAACACCTCATCCGGGGCGCGCTCGCGGCGCTGCTCTCCCTGGAGGACGACCTGCTGGTCGTCGCGGAGGCGGCCAGCGGGCCCGAGGCGCCGGCCATGGCCCGGGCGCACACCCCCGACGTGGCCGTGCTGGATCTCCAGATGCCCGGCGCGGACGGTGTGAAGGTCGCCACATCCCTGCGCGCCGAGCTGCCCGGCTGCCGGGTGCTGATCGTGACCAGCCACGGGCGGCCCGGGCATCTCAAGCGGGCCCTCGCCGCCGGAGTGCGCGGCTTCGTCCCGAAGACCGTCAGCGCCCAGCGGCTCACCGAGATCATCCGCACCGTGCACGCCGGAAACCTCCCCCACGCCTGAACGGCGCGGGGGGACCCCCACCGTCGATCCGGAGTTGGCCACCGACGCGATCTCCGCCGGGGACTCCCCGCTGACCGTGCGCGAGGCCGAGGTGCTCGAGCTGGCCGCCGACGGCGCGCCGGTCACGGAGATCGCCGAGCGGGCCGCCCTGTCCGCCGGAACCGTCCGCAACTACCTGTCCTCGGCCGTGACGAAACCCGGCGCGGAAAACCGGCATGCGGCGGTACGCCTCGCACGCGAGCGAGGTTGGGTATAGTGGCTCTCGCGCCACGGCGCAACGCGGACGTAGCTCAGTTGGTAGAGCGCAACCTTGCCAAGGTTGAGGTCGCGAGTTCGAGCCTCGTCGTCCGCTCCAGTTCCGAGCCCCCCGGCTTCCACCGGGGGGCTCGTTCGTTTCCGCGTCTCGGCTACGACCAGCTGGTGCCGGTCAGCCGCTCGTAGGCCTCCACGTACTTGGCGCGGGTGGCCTCGACGACCTTCTCCGGCAGCGGCGGCGGGGGCTGCTCGCTCCTGCGGTCCCAGCCCGACTCCGCGGAGGTCAGCCAGTCGCGGACGTACTGCTTGTCGTAGGAGGGCTGCGCGCGGCCCGGCTGCCACTGGTCGGCCGGCCAGAAGCGGGACGAGTCCGGGGTGAGGACCTCGTCGGCCAGGACGAGCGTCTCCCCGTCGAAGCCGAACTCGAACTTGGTGTCCGCCAGGATGATCCCGCGCTCCCGGGCGATGTCCCGGGCCCGGCTGTAGACGGCCAGGGTGGCCTGGCGCAGCTCGGCGGCCGTCTCGGCGCCTACCTGGCGAGCGACCTCCTCGTAGGAGACGTTCTCGTCGTGCTCGCCGACCTCGGCCTTGGTGGCCGGGGTGAAGATCGGGGCGGGCAGCTCGGAGCCGTCCACCAGGCCCTCGGGCAGGGCGAGACCGCAGACGGTGCGGCTCCGCTCGTACTCGGCGAGGCCGGAGCCGGTGAGGTAGCCGCGCGCCACGCACTCCACCGGGGCCATCCGCAGCGACTTGCACACCAGGGTCCGGCCGGCCCAGTCGGCGGGGGCGCCCTCGGGCAGGTCGGTGCTGATGACGTGGTGGGGGACCAGGTCGGCGAGCCGGTCGAACCACCACAGGGACAGCTGCGTGAGCACGCGGCCCTTGTCGGGGATCTCGGTGGGCAGCACCCAGTCGTAGGCGGACATGCGGTCGCTGGCGACCATCACGAGGTCGCCCGCCTCGTTGCGGTACAGCTCGCGCACCTTGCCGGTGTGCAGATGCACCAGGCCCGGAACCTGGATCGGCTCGGGCTTTTCGACGAATCCGGACACGGTTCCTCCCCGTGGTTCTGTCCAATGGCTCGATTGTCCCGTACGGGGACGGCGGCCTCGGACAGCGGGTCAGTCGCGTTTGCAGATGCGGTCCAGCAGGTTGGCGGTGGCCCGCTGGATACGGGGGTCGGCGTGGCCCGGGCGGTCCAGGGCCGGCGACCAGGCGAACGTCCCGGAGGCGAAGACCAGCGCCCCGGACGGCGCCCGGTACAACGAGGTCTCCTGGTGGCGCCGGACGCCGTCGGCGTCGGCGTAGGGCGAGTGGGCGAGCAGGATGCGGTCCTGGTGGTCGGGCAGCGGGGTGCGCGGGAAGTAGCGGTCCGCCTCGCCCGCGACCAGACCGGCGATCTCCTCGCCCTCGCCGGCCCCGGTCGACTCCCACAGCCAGTGGTCGGCGTTGCGCACGACCATCGGGCGCGGTTCGGGTACGCGCCCGGCGTACTGGATGCCGATGAGCTGCTGCTCGGGGCGGTCGATCTCCCGCCACAGCACCGGGCGGCCCGGGCCCTTGCGTTTGCGGCAGGTCAGCAGGCGGTCGGGCACCCCGGACGGCGACGGGCCCAGCTCCACCTGCCAGTACATGGTGTTCGCCGACAGGAAGACCAGCGAGGTGCCGGTCTCACGGGCCAGCTCGACCGTGCGGCGCATCGGCGCCGACCAGTACTCGTCGTGGCCGGGGAAGACCAGCCCCCGGTAGCGGGTGGGGTCGATCCGGCCGGCGTGCAGGTCGCGGGCGTCGGCGTAGGCGAGGTCGTAGCCGTAGCGCTCGGCCCAGCGGATGAAGTCGTAGGCGTGCCCGACGTGCAGGGGCAGGCCCGCGCCCGCGTAGGGGCGGTCGAAGGAGACCGTGGACGCCGCGTCGGCCTCGCCCAGCAGCCGGCCCTCCGCGTCCCAGGCGTGGTAGAGGCTGGCGCCGGTGTGGCCGTCCTCCGGGTAGAGGTTGTAGGCCTGCCAGGTGACGTCCGGCAGCAGCAGGAGCAGGTCCGCCGGGTCGTCGTCGCGGACGGTGAACGGGATGTGCGAGCGGTAGCCGTCCGCCGTGGTCAGCACGGCGACATAGGCGCCGGTGCTCCAGTACGACGGCACCTGGAGCCGCCAGGACAGCCACCAGTGGTGGCAGGAGACGGTGCGGTCGGCGGTCAGCGGCGCCGGCTGCACGATGCCGGACAGGCGGGGGCTGGTGGTGATCTTCGCGGCGCCGTCGCCGCCGTAGTGGCCGATGCGGTAGACGTCGACGCCGAACTGCTGGGGCGGGTCAACGGTGATGTGGAAGTCGATCGCCTCGCCGGGCGTGACGGCGCCGGTGGAGGCGAAGCCCTTGATCTGGCGGTGGACGTCGTCGGCCGAGCGGAGGCCGCCGCCCGCGGACCGGGGCGCCGGGACGCGGGGCGCGCCGGGCAGGGCGGTGTTCGGCGCCGGATCGACGTACCAGGGGACGACGTGGCCGGTGTCGTCGAAGTAGGTCTCGCTGCCGCGCAGCCAGGGGACGGGCCCCTGCCCGAAGGGGTCCGTGACGGCGTGTGCGAGGGCTCCCGACTCCCAGCGGCGGATGCGCTCCGATCCCATGCCCGTTCCCCTCCCTCGTGGCCCCCTCGGCGGCTCGCGCGGTGGTGCGGGTCCGTCCTCGAGTGCCTGTCCGGCCGGCTCACTGTGCGGTTGTCGGTGCCTGTCGTATGTCGGGGGCGTTTGCCGCGCGCGATCGATCCCAGCACATCACATTACGCACGCATGCTGTCACTAGTCGTTGCGAATTGGCCGAAAGTGGAAGCAGACCATCCGGTAGAGCGGCGACGGGTTCGGCGTCGGTCCTGGTCAGACCGTTGTCAGCCCAGGCGTACCGGCTTCTCCGGACGTATGCCCGAATCGATCAACCAGGTCCGCAGCGGGACCGGGTCGCCGTCCTCGACCAGGGCGAGCACCTTCGCCCCGAGGTCGGTGGCGCGCACGCCGTCCACCAGCAGGGTGGGGCCGTCGAGCCAGTCGAGGCCCGGGACCGCGCCCGCGGTGTCCATCGCCGCGCAGCAGACCATCGCGGTGACGTGGTCGGCGAGCAGCTCGCGGCCGGTGCGAGGCGGCTGGAGCGGGAAGAGCGGCAGCGAGTCCTGGTCCCAGGGGGGTACCCCGGCGGCCTGGCCGCCGGCTCCCTGCGCCGCCATGCGCGCCGTCGGCGCGGCGGCCTCCTCGCGGGCCAGTTCGGCGGTGAGACCGGCGGCGAGGGCGGCGCTGCGCTCGTTCGCCAGGCCGCTCGCGAGGTCGGCCTCCTCGTCGTCCGGGTCGGTCAGGTCGACGCGGTCGGTCCAGTCGGACTGCTCGGTCCGACCCCAGGGGTCCAGGGGGCCCGGCTGGCTCAGGTGGTCGGGCTGGGTCAGGCGGTCCGTGCCCGGGGTGTCGTCCGTGCCGTGCGCGGCGTGGGTGCCGTGCGTGGCGGGCGTGGCGTCCGCGTCCATCAGGTCCTCCTCCGGGCCGCGCCGCAGGGCCTGTTCCAGGTCCTCGGTCGTGCCGTCGTCCCCGGCGCGCGCGCCGGCCGGCACCGCATCCGCCGGGCCCGCCGGATGCGGCGGGTCGGCGGATGTCGCCGGGGTGCCGGGTATCGCGGTGGGCGGGGCGGTGCGCCCCGCGTGCGGCGGAGGCGCGGACACGCCGTCCGCGGCGGTGGACGGCCGGGCCGGCGGCCGCGGGGCGGCCGACGGGCGCGACGGGGCGGCGAGGTGGTCCAGGACGCGGGCCAGGGTCGGGCCGTGCGGGTCGATGGCCGGCGGAGTGGGACAGTGCGGCACGCCGAGGGCGTCCAGCACCCGGTGGAGCCGGGCGGCGTCGGTGCGCCACTTGCGGTCCACGACCTCTTCCGGATACGACTGCCAGTCCACCGGGGCCCACCCCGGGCCCTGCTCGGCCGGTCCGCCGTGGAACAACCGCGCGGCCAGCAACGACGTGGCCTCGTCCACCGCGCCGGGCTCCTCCAGCAGGTCGCACGCGGGGCGCTCGCCGAGCCGGGACGCGAAGCCCTCGGCCAGCCGGTCCCGGCGGGACAGTTCGGTCAGGGCGGCGACCACGCCCGCGTCCAGCCGCGAGGGCCAGCGGCCCATCCGCCAGGCGGGCAGCGCGACCCGGGTCAGCAGCCGGTCCCAGCCCGCGTACGCCAGGCCCACCTGCTCCTGGGCGACGATCCGCAGGCCGTAGTCCACAGCCTGTGCACGCTCGGCCGCCGCGGCGGCGACGCCGCGTTCCATCAGGGCCGCGTCCTCCCGGCAGCCGCGCAGCAGCAGCCGGGCCACCGGGCCGACGCCCGCGTGCACCGCGCGGGTCAGCGGGCCGCGGCCGGGCGTCGAGGCGGCGCCCACCGCCGCGTCCAGGCCGCGTACGAAGCGGCGGGCGGCGGCTATGTCGGGGTGCGCAGCGGGTCCGGTACCGGCGACGACCGGGGCGAGGACGGCGCGCAACTCGCCCACCCGCATCCACCACAGGAACGGCGAGCCGATCACGAGTACGGGCGCCGCCGGCGTACGGCGCGGACGGGACGGGGGCAGGCCGCGCAGCCCGTCCGGCTCGTCGCGGTCGGAGCACTCGGCGCGTTCGGGCGGGGCGTGGGCCGGGTGGGTGCGGTCCTCCAGCCAGCTGTCGCAGTCCGGGGTGAGCGCTATGGCGGACGGCGCCGGGACGTCGAGCCGGTCGGCCAGGTCCCGGACCAGCCGGTACAGGTCCGGGGCGGTCTCCTCGGGGACCGGGACCGTCGGGCTCATGGCCGGGCGGGAGCGGGCGACGACCGCGCCGACCCCGGCGGCGGCGAGCAGGACGACGAGTGCGACGACGCCCGCGATCCAGCGGGCCGCGTCCCAGCCTCCGCCCACGAGATGGCCCGTGGAGCCGCCCGCGAGCAGGACCACGGCGAGGGCGGCGGGCAGCAGGGCGACGGCCAGCGCCCGGCCGCGCACGCGCAGCACGGCGAGGGCCCTGGAGCGCGCGAACTGCGCGCCGACTTCGGCACCCGTACCGGTCACGGCCGTTCGTCACCCCCTCGCGACTGTCCTGGCGTTGCTCACTCCCCCACTGTGGCACCCGTCACTGACATCGCAATGCCGGTGGGCCAAGTGCCGGAGTGCTTGCGCCGCACCCTAGTTGGGGCCTCGGCCCGCGTCAGCCGGATGGGGCATTGCTCACTCGATGGAATGGCTTTGGTCAAAGGTGGTCGACGCAAAGCAATGGTCGGGCCTCGGCTCGTGTCCGGGGCCCGACCATCGGGGGAAGGAGAGTGAGAGGCGCTGGTCGCGCTGCTGGGAGGGGGTGCGGGGCGCTCCGCGGCGCTGCGGGAGGGGACGCCCCAGCGGGAGGTGGACCGTCCGTGACCCGTGCCTGCAAAGGCGCGCTGGTCGCGCCCGAGGACGACGAGCCGCTCGCGCCTGGGGCCCACGCCACCGGGGGCGTGGGCGCCGTCCGGCTCCCGTTACGCGCTCGCTGCCGCCTTCGCGGCGATGTCGGTGCGGTGCTGGGAGCCGTCCAGGCCGATCCGCGCGACCGCCGTGTACGCCCGCTCGCGCGCCTCGGTCAGGTCCGCGCCGGTCGCGGTGACGGACAGGACCCGGCCGCCCGCGCTCAGCACCGCGTCGCCCTCACGCCGGGTGCCGGCGTGCAGCACGTACGCGTGCGGGGCGTCCTTCGCGGCCACCTCGTCCAGACCGGTGATCGGGTCGCCGGTGCGCGGGGCGCCGGGGTAGTTGTGCGAGGCGACGACCACGGTGACAGCCGCCTCGTCGCTCCAGCGCAGGGGTTCGAGGTCGGCGAGGTTGCCGGTGGCCGCGGCCATCAGGACGCCCGCGAGGGGGGTGCGCAGCCGGGCGAGGACGACCTGGGTCTCGGGGTCACCGAAACGGGCGTTGAACTCGATCACCCGGACACCGCGGCCGGTGATCGCGAGCCCGGCGTAGAGCAGCCCGGAGAACGGGGTGCCCCGGCGGCGCATCTCGTCCACGGTGGGCTGCAGCACGGTCCGCAGGACCTCGTCCACGAGCGCGGGGTCGGCCCAGGGCAGCGGGGAGTAGGCGCCCATGCCGCCGGTGTTCGGCCCCTCGTCGCCGTCCAGGGCGCGTTTGAAGTCCTGCGCGGGCTGGAGCGGGACGACGGTCACGCCGTCGGTGACGGCGAAGAGGGAGACCTCGGGGCCGTCGAGGTACTCCTCGATCACGACGCGGTCGCAGGCGGCGGCGTGCGCCCGGGCGGTCTCGACGTCGTCGGTGACGACGACGCCCTTGCCGGCGGCGAGGCCGTCGTCCTTGACGACGTAGGGGGCGCCGAAGGCGTTGAGTGCCTCGGCGACCTCCTCCGCGGTCGTGCAGACGTACGAACGTGCCGTGGGGACGCCCGCGCCCGCCATCACGTCCTTGGCGAAGGCCTTGGAGCCCTCCAGCCGCGCGGCCTCCTCGGAGGGGCCGAACACCGGGATGCCGGCCTCGCGCACGGCGTCGGCGACACCGGCGACCAGCGGGGCCTCCGGGCCGACGACCACGAGGTCGGCGCCCAGCTCCACGGCCAGCGCGGAGACGGCCACGCCGTCCAGGGCGTCGACCTGGTGCAGCTCGGCGACCTCGGCGATGCCGGCGTTGCCGGGCGCGCAGTGCAGCGCGGTGACGGCGGGGTCGAGGGACAGGGAACGGCACAGGGCGTGCTCACGCGCGCCGCTGCCGATGACGAGGACCTTCACGTGGGTCAGCCTAACGGCATCGCCGGCCCACCCTTTGTGCGGGCCACCGAGGGGGAGGGAGGCAGCGCTTCATAGGTTCCTCCGAGGGGCGCGCGCGGCTACGACGTACGGCCCCCCGGCCGCTCGGCCGCTCGGCCCCCCGGCCGCTCGGCCGAGCATCGGGAGGGCCGGGGCCAGCCGGCTGGCAAAGAGGCCGGGCAGCCCGGAGAGGCCGGGCGCCCCTGGAGAGCGGGCGGCCCGTGGAGCCGGGCGGACTGTGGAACGGCGCGGACACCGCTCCCGGGCTCCGGCCCCGCTCCCGGGCACCCCGGAAACCGGGCGGCCTGGAGGACTCGGTACTTACGGCAGTCAGCGCCACAGCGGCCCGGTGGCCGCTCCCGGGCCGCATGCGGGAAGGGGGCCGGCAGCCAGGCGCCCCCGGACTCAGCGGCTCAGAGAAGGCCGGCCGGCACGGAGACGGCCGGACGGCGCGAGGGAGCCAGGACCCTAGGCGGCGGACGCCCCAGGACGCCAGGCAGCCCGCTGCGGCCGAGGGTTGGTGAGTCGGACGACCTGGAGGAGCCGAGGCCCATCGAGTTCGGCGGACCGGAGGGGCCGAGTGCCTCCGGGTCACTCCGTCGTGTACTCCTCGACCACCGTCGCGCCCAGTTCCCGCACGATCAGTTCGCGGCCGGACAGGGCCGACTCGTTCAGGTCGGGGTCGTCGTCCTCGGGGATGTCGTCCTCGGGGGCGACGGGGGTCGGCTCCGGGGCGGTGGGCCGGGACGCCATGGACGGGCCGGTGGACGCGGCGCCCATCGCACCTGCCGGTCCGCTGCCGCCCGCCGCCTGCGGCGGGCGGTTCGGAGCGGCTGCGGAGGACGGTGCCGCAGCGGCGGGCGCGGCTGCCACCGTACGCTGCGCGGCCTGGGCGCCGCCGCCGTAGCCGCCGCCCCCGTAGCCACCGGGGGGCGGGGGCGCGGTGCCGCCGCCTCCGGTCGGGTCGACGACGGCCTCGATCTTCCACTGGACGCTGAACTGCTCCGCAAGCGCCTGGCGCAGCACGTCCTCGCTGCCGCTGCCGGCGAAGTTGTCGCGGGCGCCGGAGTTGACGAAGGCGATCTGGAGGGTGGTGCCGTCGAAGCCCGCGACCTGGGCGTTCTGGCTGAGCAGGATCCAGGTGAAGCGGCGGCGGTTCTTCACCGCCTCCAGGATGTTGGGCCACAACGTGCGCGGGTCGAGCCCGCCGGCCGCCGGGGCGGGAGCCGCGAACCCGACGGAGGCCGCGGGCGCGGCGGATGCGGGTCGCGCGGGTGCGGTCTGCGGGGCCGCGGGTCCGCCGATGGACCCGAGGTAGAACCCGCCGTGCGCGTGGCACGCGTCCGTGACCTGCTTGCTCCGGTTGCCCTTGGCCAGCATC
>NZ_JBFBEK010000058.1:0-11636 GCF_040683715.1 Streptomyces sp. NPDC093260 | reverse complement strand
GTCCGGTGGAGCGGAACACGCGCTACGAGATCATCCGCGAGTACGAGGGCCCGGACCCGTCCCGCCGCGAGTCCCCGCAGCCGATGCGGGTCTGAGGAGTCCGCGCGTCTCCTGCCGTGCCCGTCGGGGGACGCGCCCCGAAGGGATGCGGGGAACCGCGCTAGCGACCCCGCACGCACCCGCACCCGGCACGCGACCCCCCGCCCCCGGCACGGGCCCCGCCCCCGGCACGGGTCCCGGCCCCCACGGTGGGTACCCGGGCCGCATGCCCGCGGCCCGTGCCCCCGAGGACGCCTACACGGCGGAGCCCTTCGTCCCGGCCCACGCCGACCTCGCCGCCCTGCGCGAGGCGGCGGACGGCTGCCGGGGCTGCCCGTTGCACCGGGACGCCACGCGGACGGTGTTCGGCGCGGGCGACACCACCGCCCGCGTGATGCTCGTCGGCGAGCAGCCCGGCGACCAGGAGGACCGGCAGGGCATGCCGTTCGTCGGCCCGGCCGGCAAGCTGCTGGACCGGGCGCTCGCCGAGGCCGGCATCGACCCGGGCGAGGCGTACGTCACCAACGCGGTCAAGCACTTCAAGTTCACCCGTGCCGAGCCCCGCAAGCGCCGTATCCACAAGGCGCCCACGCTGCGTGAGATGACGGCGTGCGGCCCCTGGCTGGCGGCCGAACTGGCGGTGGTCGAGCCCGAGCTGGTCGTGGTGCTCGGCGCGACGGCGGGGAAGGCGCTGCTGGGGTCCTCGTTCCGGGTGACCGAGGTGCGCGGGACGGTACTGGAGCACGAGATCCACGGCCGCCCCGAGCGGCTGGTGCCCACGGTCCACCCCTCGTCCGTGCTGCGCGCGGAGGACCGGGAGGGCGCCTACCGGGGGCTGGTGTCGGACCTGGAGGTCGCGGCCCGGGCGCTGGCGTAGGGGATCGCCCTGGCCGTCGGAGCCGCCGCCCACCGCCGGGACACCCTTGCCGACGCCCACCGGGTAATAGGTACGATACGACCATGCCCCTTACCTTCACCCTGGACCCCTCCGTCGACCGCGCCCTGCGCGACGGCATCCTCGACCTCTGGACGGACGTCACGGACGCGGGCGGAGCGGTCGGCTTCGTGGCGCCCGCCCCGCGGGAGGAGATCCGCGCCGAGTTGGTGAAGCACTTCGTGGCGATGGCCGAGGGCCGGGTCAGGCTGCTGGTCGGCCACGACGAGGAGGGCCGGGTCGCGGCTACGGCGTTCCTCACCTTCAACACGCACCGGCTGATGACCCACTGGCTGTGGCTCTACACGGTGATGGTGCACCCGCGCCACCAGGGCAAGGGGTACGGCCGTGACCTGCTCGCGGCGGCGGCCGACGCGGCGCGCGGCCTCGACGGCATCGAGGCGATCCGGCTCACCTGCCGGGGCGGGCTCGGCCTGGAGCGGTTCTACGAGTCCTGCGGCTACAAGGAGGTCGGCCGGGTGCCCGGCGCGATCCGGGTGGCGCCCGGCGACGACCGCGACGACGTGTTCATGCTGCTGCCGCTGACCTGAGCATTTGTCCGGCTTGGCACCCCCGTGCGGGAACGCCCCGTGGTCGTGCTTCACTGGACGGTGCCCCTTTGGCCTCCTTCGGAACGGAAGAGTGGATTGAGATGCTCCGCTACACGCTGATGCGCCTCGGAATCTTCGTGGCCTGCCTGGTGGTCGTCTGGGGCCTGGTCTACTCCGGAATGGTGCCGAGCGGACGCAACGGCTCCAACAGCCTGTGGATCCCGCTGCTGGCGCTGGTGATCTCGGCCCCGATCAGCTTCGTCGTCCTGCGCAAGGAGCGCGACCGGGCGTCGATCCAGGTCGCCGCGCGGGTGGACCGGATGAAGGCGAACATGGAGGCCAACGCCGGCGTCGAGGACCTGGCCGACGACCGGGCCCGCGCGGAGACCCAGGCGTCCTGACGCGGCGAGGCGCGACGGGGCCCGACGCGACGATCCGGCCACGGCGGCCGGGATGGGCACCGCGTTCCGGCCAGGACGCCCCTGGCCGACGCCGTGATCCGGCCACCGCGTCCGTAATCGGCCGGTCGGCGACGGTGTACGCGGCGTCGCCGACCGTAGGCTTGCGGGCATGGGTGCCGTGAAGACCAGGCGGATGCCGCGGGCGGTCCGTGAACAGCAGATGCTGGACGCCGCCGTGCAGATCTTCGGCCGGCGCGGCTACATGACCGCGTCGATGGACGAGATCGCCGAACTGGCGGGCGTCTCCAAACCGTTGGTCTATCTGTACCTGAACTCCAAGGAAGACCTGTTCAGCGCCTGTATCCGTCGGGAGGCGGCGGCGCTGACGGAGGCCGTGCGCGCCGGAGTGCGCCCCGGTCTGCCGGCCGACCGCCGGCTGTGGGAGGGGCTGCGGGCGTTCTTCACGCACACCGCGCGCCATCCGGACGGCTGGGCGGTCCTGCACGTCCAGGCCCGTACGCACGGCGAGCCGTTCGCGTCCGAGATCGCCGCGGTGCGCAAGGAACTCGTCGCGTTCGTGACGCTGCTGATCACGGAGGCCGCCCGGGACGCGCACCGCGACCCCGGCCTGTCCGAGCGTGAGGCCGCCGGACTCGCCGAGGCACTGGTCGGTGCGGCCGAGTCCCTGGCCGACTGGGCCAACGCCACCGAGGGCGTCACCGCCCGGCAGGCGGCGGCCACCCTGATGAACTTCGCCTGGGCGGGCCTGGGCGACCTGATGGAGGGCCGCCCCTGGACGCCGCCCGCGGCGGAGGACCGGCAGGCCCAGTCGCCGTCCGCGCCGCTCAGGTGAGGAGCGGCAGCACCTCGCCCGTCAGATGGGTACGGCGGCCGTCCGGCGCGCGGAGTTCGAAGCGGCCGATGGCGTCGGCGGCGTAGACGACCTCGCCGGGCAGCAGGACGGGCGCCCGGAACGCCGCCCGGACCAGCGCCGCGTCCGGGGTGCCGTGGGCGGCGAGGCAGCGGGCGACCGTCCACATGCCGTGCGCGATGGCCCGGGGGAACCCGAACAGGCGGGCGCTCAGCGGGTGCAGATGGATCGGGTTGCGGTCCCCGGAGGCCGCGCCGTACCGGCGTCCGAGGTCCCCGGCCAGCCGCCACCGGTCCACCTCGGGCAGCGACTCGCGCCGCTCGTCGGCGGACCCGGCCGGACCGGACGCGGTGCCGTCGGTGCGGTGGCGGGCGAGGTAGGTGCTCGTGGACGCCCACACCACCGCGCCGCCCTCGCGCAGTTCGGTGACGACGACGGCCTCCGTGCCCCGCCGGTGCGGCGTCAACCCGGCGATGTGCACGGTGAGGTCGTACGCCCCGGTCGCGGGCAGCGCGGTGTGCCGGGTGACGTCGATCGAGGTGTGGACGAGCCCGAGCAGCGGCAGCGGGAAGTCGGCGCGGCTCATCAGCCGCATGGCCAGCGGAAAGCCGAGGAGGTGCGGATAGGTGACCGGCAGTACGCCCGCCCCGGCCGGGAAGCCGCACACGCGCTCGTAGGCGGCCAGCCGCTCGGGATCGACGCGCAGGGACGGCAGCGTGAGCCGGGTGCGCGGATACGGGGCGCGCGGGTGGGGCCGCTTGAAGGGCGAGCGCAGCGCACCCCGCACCAGCAGCGGCCCGAGCGCGGGGGAGCGCGACAGCACGGCGGCGGGCGCACCGGCGCTCGCCTCGCCGCCGGCCCCCGCCGCGCCGGAGTGCACCGGACTGCCGGACACCGCCGCACCGGACGCACCGGAGTCGGCCGCACCGCCGGCAGCCGCCGCACCGGAGTCGGCCGCACCGCCGGCAGCCGCCGCACTGGACGGGCTGGAGTCGGCCGCACCGCCGGCAGCCGCCGCACCGGACGCACCGGCACCCGCCGAACCGGACCCCGCGGATTCCCCGGAGGAATCAGTCCCCGTCATCCCTCACGCCCCCAACAGGCTCTGGCCGCACACGCGGACCACCTGGCCGTTGACCGCACCGGAGGCGGGATGCGCGAGCCAGGCCGTCGTCTCGGCGACGTCCACGGGCAGGCCGCCCTGCGCGAGCGAGTTCATCCGCCGCCCCGCCTCGCGGATGAACAACGGCACCGCTGCCGTCATCTTCGTCTCGATGAACCCGGGCGCGACCGCGTTGACCGTCACCCCGTGCTCGGCCAGCGCCCGGGGCGCGAGGGCGCGGACCATTCCGGCGACGCCCGCCTTGCTCGCGCCGTAGTTGGTCTGCCCGGCGTTGCCCGCCAGGCCCGCGATGGATGCGGTGGCCACGATCCGGCCGCCGTGCCGCAGCGCACCGGAGGCGAGGAGCGCGTCGGTGGTGCGCAGCACGCTCGCCAGGTTCACCTCCAGCACCGGACTCCAGCGCTCGGCGGGCATGTTGACCAGCCGTCGGTCACGGGTGATCCCCGCGTTGTGGATCAGCACGTCCAGCCCGTCGGGCAGCGCGGCGGCGATCCGCTCGCCCGCGTCCGCGGCCGTGATGTCGAGGGGGAGGGCGGTGCCGCCGAGGCGCTCGGCGACCCGGCGGGCGTCCGCCTCGGCCGCCGGCACGTCCAGCACGACGACATGGGCGCCGTCGCGGGCCAGGGTCTCCGCGACCGCCTCGCCGATGCCGCGCGCCCCGCCGGTGACCAGCGCGGTGCGGCCCGCCAGGGGGCGGTCCCAGTCGCCGGGCGCGGTGGGCGCGTCCGCGCCGACCTGGATCACCTGGCCGCTGACGTAGGCGGACCGGGGGGAGAGCAGGAAGCGGAGGGTGGACTCGGCGGCGGAGGCGTCGGCGAGCCGGACCAGGTTCACCGTCCTGCCCCGGCCGATCTCCTTGCCGAGCGAGCGCGCGAAGCCCTCCAACGCCTGCTGCGCGGCGGCCTGGTGATGGTCACCGGCGTCGAGCGGCGCGCCCAGCACCAGCACGCGTCCGCTCGCCGCGACCGACCGCACCACCGGATGCAGCGCGGCGTGCACCTCCCCGAGCCCGTTCACGTCCCGCACCCCGCTGGCGTCGAGCACCACGGCGGCGACCCCGGCAGCCCCGGCGGCCGCACCGCCCGCCGGTACCGCCTCGACCACCTCAAGTCCCGTACGGGCCAGCACAGGTGCGAGATCCAGTCCCGACTTCCCCGCCGTCACGCGCAGCAGCGGCCCGTCGAGCGAGGGCCGCTCCGGTGACCAGCGGCGCAGTGCCGCGGGCTGGGGCAGTCCGAGGCGGCGGGACAGGAAGCGGCCGGGCCCGGTGCCGGTGAAGCTCAGATAGCGGTCGGCCATGTGCTGTCTCCCACAGGTCCACATCGGTTCACGCCGGTACACATCTGCTGACTCTGAAGTAATGTTACCGGCGGTAAGCCTACGTGACGGAAGAGGAGCAGGTCGAGATGAGTCCCCTGGAACCGGTGCGGACCGTCCGCCGGGTGGCGGTCGTCGGCGGCGCGCGCATCCCCTTCGCCCGCTCCGACGGCCCCTACGCCACCGCCTCCGACCAGCAGATGCTGACCGCCGCCCTGGACGGCCTGGTCGAGCGGTACGACCTGAGCGCACCGGGCGCCGTGGGCGAGTTCGTCGCCGGCGCGGTCCTCAAGCACAGCCGCGACTTCAACCTCGCCCGCGAGACCGTGCTCGGCTCGAAGCTGGACCCGCGCACGCCCGCCTACGACATCCAGCAGGCCTGCGGCACCGGTCTCCAGGCGGTGATCGCCGCCGCCAACAAGATCGCGCTCGGGCAGACCGAGTCCGCGGTCGCGGGCGGCGCGGACACCGCGAGCGACGCGCCGCTCGGCGTGAACGACACGCTGCGCCGCATCCTCCTGGAAGCCCGTCGCGCCAGGTCCGCCGGCGCCCGGCTCCGGGCGCTGGCGAAGGTGCGCCCCGGCCATCTCGTCCCGGACATCCCGCGCAACGCCGAGCCGCGCACCGGTCTGTCGATGGGCGAGCACGCGGCCGTGACCGCCCGCGCCTGGGGCATCGGCCGCGAGGCGCAGGACGTCCTCGCCGCCACCAGCCACCAGCGGCTCGCGGCGGCCTACGACCGGGGCTTCTTCGACGACCTGGTCGTCCCGTTCCGCGGCCTCGCCCGCGACCAGAACCTCCGCCCCGACTCGACGCCCGGCAAACTCGCCGGGCTGAAGCCGGTGTTCGGCCTGGACGGGCCGGAGCCGACGATGACGGCGGGCAACTCCACGCCCCTGACGGACGGCGCGGCGACCGTGCTGCTGGCCTCCGAGGAGTGGGCCGAGGCCCACGGCCTGGAACCGCTGGCGTATCTGACGGCGTACGAGACGGCGGCCGTGGACTTCGTGCACGGGGACGTGGCGGACGGCGAGGACGGGCTGCTGATGGCGCCCGCGTACGCGGTGCCGCGCATGCTGGAGCGCGCCGGGCTCGGCATCGGGGACTTCGATCTGGTCGAGATCCACGAGGCGTTCGCCTCCCAGGTGCTGGCCACCCTGGCCGCCTGGGACAAGCGGGGCCTGACGCCGGTGGACCGGGACCGGCTCAACGTCGCCGGTTCCTCGCTCGCCACCGGCCACCCCTTCGCGGCGACCGGGGCCCGCATCGTGGCCACCCTGGCCAAGCTCCTCGCCGAACGCGGCGGCCCCGGCCGCGGGCTGATCTCGGTCTGCGCGGCGGGCGGCCAGGGCGTGACGGCGATCCTGGAACGCCCCTGAGGGCGGGGCGACCCGAGGGGCGTCCCCGGACCGGACGCCTCTGGAGAGCACGGCCCACAGCCCCCGGACCGGACGCCCCAAGGCTGCACACACCCGGCCCCGGACCACCTCTCGTCCCGCCCCGGACCAGCACGAACCCCTCACGAGCGAGTCGTACGATCCCGGTTGCAACCGGCGGTAACCCAAGGCGCCAAGCCCCACCCCGAGCCTGAGCCCGGGCCCAAGCCCTGGGCCCGGGCTCAAGCCCTGGGCCCGGGGGCCCAAGCCCAGGCCCCAAGGCCTCAAGGCCCCAAGGCCCGAGCGCGGCCCGGGCCTCAGGCCCCGGGCCATGAGCCCCAGGCGCCCACAGCCGCGCACCACCCCCGGTGAACGACCGGTACGCGCCACGCGTACCCGAGGCGGCAGCGCAGCGCGCCGCTGAACCGCCGCAGGCCCCAGGAGTTGCCATGCCCATCTCGTACTCGTCCGCCACCCCCGCCGTGCCACCGCCCTCCGATCCGGAACAGGCGCACGAGTTCGCCGTGGGCCTCGGCCCCGCCGCGCCGCAGACCCGGCGGATGAACGGCGAGGTGCGCGAGGCGTACGTGCCGCCGCTGGTGGCCCGCGTGACCCACGGCTCCCTGGCCGACCTGCCGTTCGAGAACGCGGCCGCCGACCCCGCCCGCCGCGTCCTGAGCCGCCGCGCCCCCCGCGGCCGGTGGACGGACGTGACCGCCGAGGAGTTCGCCGCGCAGGTGCTCGCCCTGGCCAAGGGGCTGATCGCGGAGGGGCTGACGCCGGGCGACCGGATCGCGGTGATGGCGCGCACGACGTACGAGTGGACGCTGCTGGACTTCGCCGCCTGGGCGGCCGGACTGGTCACCGTCCCCGTCTACCCGACCTCCTCCCTCTTCCAGATCCGCTGGATCCTCCAGGACTCCGGCGCGGTCGCCCTGGTGACCGAGACCGCCGGGCAGGCGGCGTCCGTCGGCCCGGAGCGCGACCGGCTGCCGGACCTGCGGCACCTGTGGGTCCTCGACAGCGGGCACCTGGACCACGTGGCGGAGCGCGGCGCGCCGGTCCCGGACCAGGAGGTCGAGGTGCGCCGGGGCGTCCTCGGCCCCGACACCCTGGCCACCCTGGTCTACACCTCGGGCACCACCGGCCGCCCCAAGGGCTGCGCGCTGACCCACGGCAACTTCCTGGCCGAGGTCGACAACGCCGTCGAACTCCTCGCCCCGGTCTTCAGGGGCGACGGCGGCGAGGAGCCGGCCACCCTCCTCTTCCTCCCCCTGTCCCACGTCTTCGGCCGCATGGTGGCGATCGCCTGCGTCCGCGCCGGAGTGCGCCTCGGCCACGCGCCGAGCCTCGCGGCGGAGGACCTGCTCGCGGACATGGCGAGCTTCCGGCCGACGTTCCTGCTGGCCATCCCGTACATGCTGGAGAAGATCTACAACAACGCCCGGGCGACGGCCGAGCGCGGCGGCCGGGCGTCCTCCTTCGACCGCGCGGCCGACACCGCCCGCCGCTATGGCGAGGCCGTCGAGGCCCGCCAGCGCGGCGCGGGCCCCGGCCCCGGCGCGGCCCTGAAGGCGGCCCGCGCCCTGTACGACCCGCTGGTGTACCGGCGTATCCGCTCGGCCCTCGGCGGCCGGCTGCGCCACGTGATCTGCGGCGGCTCCCCGCTGGGCCGCCGCGTGGCCGCCTTCTACGCGGGCGCGGGCATCGCGGTCTACGAGGGCTACGGCCTGACCGAGTCCACCGGCGCGGCGACCGTGACGCCCCCGCACCGCCCGCGCCTCGGTACGGTCGGCTGGCCGCTGCCGGGCACCCGGGTGCGGATCGCCGCCGACGGGGAGGTGCTGCTGAGCGGCGGTCAGGTGTTCCGCGGCTACTGGGACCCGCACGCGGGCGGGGTGGTGCCGGCGACCCACGAGGGCTGGTTCCCGACCGGGGACATCGGCCGGCTGGACGACGAGGGCTATCTGACGATCACCGGCCGGAAGAAGGAGATCCTGATCACCGCGGGCGGCAAGAACGTGGCCCCGGCCCCGCTGGAGAACTGGCTGCGCCAGCACCCGCTGATCTCCCAGTGCCTGGTGCTCGGCGACGGCCGCCCCTACGTCAGCGCCCTCGTCACCCTGGACGTGGACGGCATCACGCACTGGCGGCGGATGAACGGCAAGCACCCGGTGCCGCCGGAACTCCTCACCGACGACCCCGAACTGCGGGCCGTCCTCCAGCGGGCGGTGGACGAGGCGAACAAGCTGGTCTCCCGTCCCGAGTCCATCCGCCGTTTCGCCGTTCTTCCGGTGGATTTCACCGAGCAGGCGGGCCATCTGACCCCGTCGATGAAGCTGCGCCGCGCGGCGGTCCTGCGGGACTTCGCACGGGAGATCGAAGGGCTGTACGAGAGATAGCGCGGCGGCCGAGCGGCGGACAGCCGGCGCCCGCGGACAAGGACGCCCGACGCCCCAGGGCGAAGACGCCCGGCGCCCCAGGTCCAGGACGCCCGACGCCCCCGGACGAAGGCGTCCGGGGGCAAAAGGGCAGGAGCCCCGGTCGCCTTGCGGCGCGGGGCTCCTTGGGTACTGCAATCAGATCCGTTACTGCGCGCGGGACGCTCAGACCGGGGTGACGTTCTCCGCCTGCGGGCCCTTCGGACCCTGGGTCACGTCGAAGGACACCTGCTGGTTCTCTTCGAGAGAGCGGAAACCGGTGGCGTTGATCGCGGAGTAGTGGACGAAGACGTCGGGGCCTCCGCCTTCCTGGGCAATGAAGCCAAAGCCCTTTTCGGCGTTGAACCACTTCACGGTTCCGGTAGCCATAAGCCCTCCTTGGGCTCAAAGGGTCGCCCTGCTCCAGAACCTGCAAATGTGAAAACGAGATCGCCGCACATACTGCATACGTCTGAAAACGACCAGAGCCCGCGGTTACATGCTCCGCAGGCTCTGTACTGCAAGGGAAACCAAAACTGCAACTTGCTGAAGACCCTAGCATGCGGCCCCCGGAACGCAATAGAGGTCAAGATCACGTCACCCGGATGTTTGAACGCTCTGGTGAGAGCGTCACGGAGTGCGATCAGAAGAGGTGGGGGGACCGGGCGGCCGAACGGGTGAGCGCCGCGTAGTACTGGGGTACGAGCACGGTGGCCGACGGGGTCGGCGGCCGGGGCCGCCGGGCCGGGGTCTAGTCTCGCGATGTGGACAATTCTCGCACCCGGCCGCGCGTCGGCCACATCCAGTTCCTCAACTGCCTGCCCCTCTACTGGGGGCTCGCGAGAACCGGCACGCTGCTCAATCTGGAGCTGACCAAGGACACCCCGGAAAAGCTCAGCGAGCAGATCGTGCGGGGCGATCTCGACATCGGTCCGGTCACCCTCGTCGAGTTCCTGAAGAACGCCGACGACCTGGTCGCCTTCCCCGACATCGCCGTGGGCTGCGACGGTCCGGTCATGTCGTGCGTGATCGTCTCCCAGGTCCCGCTGGACCGGCTCGACGGAGCCCGGGTCGCCCTCGGCTCGACCTCCCGCACCTCCGTCCGCCTCGCCCAGCTCCTGCTCGCCGAGCGCTACGGCGTGACCCCCGACTACTACACCTGCCCGCCCGACCTCGGCCTGATGATGCGCGAGGCGGAGGCCGCGGTCCTGATCGGGGACGCGGCCCTGCGCGCCAACCTCCACGACGGCCCCCGCTACGGCCTGGAGGTCCACGACCTCGGACAGCTGTGGAAGGAGTGGACCGGACTGCCGTTCGTCTTCGCGGTGTGGGCGGCGCGCCGCGACTACGTGGAGCGCGAGCCCCTCATCACGCGCCGGGTGCACGAGGCGTTCCTCGCCTCCCGCGACCTGTCCCTGGAGGAGGTCACCAAGGTCGCCGAGCAGGCCGCCCGCTGGGAGGCCTTCGACGAACAGGTCCTGGAGAAGTACTTCACGACGCTCGACTTCAGCTTCGGCGGCCCGCAGCTCGCCGCGGTCGCGGAGTTCGCCCGCCGCGTCGGCCCCACGACCGGCTTCCCGGCGGACGTGAAGGTCGAGCTGCTGCGGCCGTAGGGAGGACCCCGGCGAAGCGTGCGGCACTGCCCTGCTGGAGCGGGGCGTCACCGCCCTGCCGGGGACCGCGAACACCGTCGGGGCGCACGTCTGGTGCATCCCGCGCACATCACGACGGACTGCGGCAGGTGCGGAGCGAGGACCAAGCACGCCCTGCCGCTGTCCGAACGCACCTCCACCCGCACCGCGTGCGAGCGGTCTCTCCGAGGGACAAGGACTCCGGGCTTGTGACGCTCGTCCGGGCCGCTCCGGACCCGGCTGGTGCCGAGGGCGCAAGACCTTCCGGAGCGCCGCTCCGCGAGGCGGCCTGAGCCAGGAATCCCCTCCCTTCAGGGAGGGGAGCAGCCAACTCCCGGGACCCCGAGGCGGGCAACCCCAGGGCGCGCCCGACCCGGGTGGACTGACCGGGAGTCGGTCGCTCCGGAGCCCTGGCGTAGCCTGGGTTCGTCCGTTCATGACCTTGACGAACCTCGCGAAGGGGACGCCGGTGACCGAGAAGGCCGACCTCACGTCTGTTGATGTCACAGCCGTCCTCGAACGTGCCGCCGCCGGCGGGCGTATCACTCCCGAGGAAGCGCTCGTGCTCTACCGTGACGCGCCGCTGCACGCGCTGGGCGCGGCGGCGGACGCGGTGCGCCGCCGTATGTACGCGGGCACGGAGCACATCGCGACGTACATCATCGAGCGGAACATCAACTACACGAACGTGTGTGTGACGGCGTGCCGGTTCTGCGCGTTCTACGCCGCTCCGAAGGACACGGACAAGGGCTGGACCCGGGACCTGGACGACATCCTGCGCCGCTGTGCGGAGACGGTGGAGCTGGGCGGGACGCAGATCATGTTCCAGGGCGGGCACCATCCGGACTACGGCGTCGAGTACTACGAGAAGCACTTCCGGGCCATCAAGGACGCGTTCCCGCAGCTGGTGATCCATTCCCTGGGCGCGTCCGAGGTCGAGCACATGGCGCGGATCTCGAAGGTGTCGGTGGAG
>NZ_JBFBEK010000057.1:0-12239 GCF_040683715.1 Streptomyces sp. NPDC093260 | reverse complement strand
GGCCGCCTCCCTCGTCGTCAGCGTCCCGGTGGTCGCCGGCTTCCTCCTCCTCCAGCGCTACCTCGTCGCCGGACTCACCGCGGGCGCCGTCAAGTAGTGCCCCCCTCCGACTCCTCCGAAAGGTTCTCCGTGTCCGACCCGATCGACCTCGCCGCCTTCCCCCACGACTTCGCCTGGGGCACCGCCACCTCGGCCTACCAGATCGAGGGGGCCGCCACCGAGGACGGCCGTGCGCCGTCCATCTGGGACACCTTCTCCCACACCCCGGGAAAGGTCGACAACGACGACCACGGCGACATCGCCTGCGACCACTACCACCGCTGGCCCGAGGACATCGCCCTGATGAGGGGGCTGGGCACGGACGCCTACCGGCTGTCCATCGCCTGGCCCCGGGTGGTGCCGGACGGCGACGGCCCCGTCAACGCCAAGGGTCTCGCCTTCTACGACCGGCTGATCGACGGCCTGCTCGAAGCCGGCATCACCCCCAACGTCACCCTCTACCACTGGGACCTCCCGCAGGCGCTCCAGGACCGGGGCGGCTGGAACGAACGCGCCACCGCCGAACACCTCGCCGACTACGCCGCGGTCGTCGCCGAGCGACTGGGCGACCGGGTCACCCAGTGGGCCACGCTCAACGAGCCGCTGTGCTCGGCCTGGATCGGCCACCTGGAGGGCCGGATGGCCCCCGGACTCACCGATCTGACCACCGCCGTCCGCGCCTCCTACCACCTGCTCCTCGGCCACGGCCTGGCCGCCCAGGCGATCCGCGCCGCCGTCCCGGACGCGCGGATCGGCCTGGTCACCAACCACTCCACCGTCGCGGCCGCCAGCACCGACCCGGAGGACGTGGCCGCCGCCGCGCGGATGGACGGCCACACCAACCGCTGGTGGCTGGACCCGATTCACGGCCGCGGCTTCCCCGCCGACATGCGCGAGCTGTACGGCGTCGAACTCCCCGAGCAGCACGGCGACATGGAGACCATCGCCACCCCGCTGGACTGGCACGGGCTGAACTACTACTTCCCGGTCACGGTCGAGAACGACCCCGACGGGCCGGTCCCGTACGCCCGCGAGGTGCGGCTGCCCGACGTGCCGCGCACCGGCATGGACTGGCAGGTCGACGCCGACGGCCTGGAGAGCCTGCTGCTGCGGCTCACCGACGACTACGGCGTCCGCCGCCTCTACGTCACCGAGAACGGCTCCGCCTTCACCGACACCGTCGGCCCGGACGGCGCCGTGCACGACCCGGGCCGGACCCGCTACCTGGAACAGCACCTCGCCGCCTGCGCCCGCGCCGTCCGCAAGGGCGCCCCGCTCGCCGGCTACTACGCATGGTCGCTGCTGGACAACTTCGAGTGGGCGTACGGCTACGACAAGCGCTTCGGCCTCGTCCACGTCGACTACACCACCCAGAAGCGCACCGTGAAGACGAGCGGACGGCGCTACGCGGAGATCGTCCGCGCCCACCGCCAGGGCTCCGCCACGGCCTGATCCGCCCGTACGCGACCGCACGCACCCGCACCCACCGCGGCCCCCGCCCGCCGGACCACACCCGGCGGCCGGGGCCGCGGCCGTGCCGCGCCCGAGGGGCGGCGCGGCGGGGGACCGGTGGCCCCGCGGCCGCGGCCGCCGGTCCCGCCGGGACCGGGCGTCCCCCTGCGAGCCCCGGCCCCGCGCTCACCTCGTCCCGCCCTCCTCGGTGACGGTGACCGAGTCCTCCCCACGCACATCGCCCGCCGAGCGCCCGACCAGCAGCCGGTACGTCCCGGGCTCCGTGCGCCAGCCGCCGTCCGCCTCCGACCAGTACCTGAGGGCCCGGGCCGGCACGGTCACCTCGGCGGTCGCCGTCCCGCCCGGCTGGGCGCGTACGGCGGCGTATCCGGCGAACCACCGCTCCGGCCGGTCCACGGCCGAACCGGGGCACGCCAGATAGACCTGGACCACCTCGCGCCCGGCCCGCCGCCCGGTGTTGCGCAGCGCGACCCGGACCGTGAACCCCGAGCCCGCGGCGACCCGCTCGGGCGCCTCCACGCTCTCGTAGGCCCAGGTGGTGTAGCCGAGACCGTGGCCGAACCAGTAGGCGGGGGTGCGCCCGGCGCGCAGCCAGGCCCGGTGGCCGATGTGCAGGCCCTCGGCGTACTCCAGGGTGCCGTCTGCGGCCGGGCGGGTCGTGGTGACGGGGGCGTCCGCCAGGGACGCCGCCCAGGTGGTGGGCAGCCGGCCCCCGGGCTCCGCGTGGCCGAAGAGCACGTCGGCGATGCCGCCGCCCGCCTCCTGGCCGGGGAACCAGGCCAGCAGCACGGCGGCCACCTCCTCGCGCCAGGGCAGTTCGACGGGGCCGCCGCTGTTGACGACGACGACCGTACGCGGGTTGGCCGCGGCCACCGCGCGCACGAGGGCGTCCTGGCGGCCGCCGAGGGACAGGCCGGTGCGGTCGTAGCCCTCGGTCTCGGTGTGCTCGGTGGTGCCGACGAACACCACCGCCGCGTCCGCTCGCCGGGCCGCGTCGACCGCGGCGGCCAGCGCCGTGTCCGGGTCCTCCTCGGGCGGCGCCGCGGCCAGGATCGTGGCCCGGCCGGTGCCGGCCGCCAGTTCGCGCCGGGCCACGAGGACCACGGGCCGCCTCGGGGCGAGGGCGGCCCTGACGGTGTGCAGGGGCGGGGTGACGTGCACGACCGCCGGGTCGTCGGTGCGGCACGGGAAGTCGTCGTCCAGCAGAACCTGTCCGTCCAGGACGATCGTCATCCGGCCGAACCCGCCCACCCCGAAGGTCCATTCGCCGCCGCTCCTCGGCCGCAGCACCGCGCTGATCTCCACGGTGTGCGCGCCGGGGACGAGCGTGGGCTCCAACTGACGCCCTGAAAGGCGGTGTTCGGCGTGCAGTTCGCGGCCGTGCTCGTCCAGCAGCCTGACCAGCACCCCGGGGGTGTCCGTCCTCGGGTCCGTGCACCGGCCGGTGTCCACGGGGGCCGGGGGGACGCCGAGCGACGGGCCGGGCGCGTGCAGCACCCGGGCCCGGCCGCGCAGCCGGGTGCGGATGCCGTCCAGCGGGGTGACCACGCCCGACGGGTGGACGCCGGCGCTGCCGCCACCCTGGACGCGGGGGGTGGCCGCGTGCGCCCCGAGCACGGCGACCGTCGACAGCGCGGCCGGGTCCAGCGGCAGCACGTCGCCGCTGTTGCGCACCAGCACGGAACCGGCCGCGACGGCGCGGCGCAGCAGCGCGCGGGTGTCGCGCACGGAGACCGCCGGCCTGCGCCGGGGCGCGCCGGGACCGAGGGCGCCGACGCGGCCGGCGAGGCGGAGCAGCCGCCGTACCTTGTCGTCCACGGCCTCCATCGGCACCCGGCCGTCGGCGACCGCGCCGGCCAGCGACTCGGCCCACGGGCTGTGCGGGCCGGGCATCGCCAGGTCCAGCGCGGCGCGGGCCGGTTCCTCGACCGTCCGCAGGGCGGCCCAGTCGGAGACGACGGCCCCGTCGAAGCCCCACTCGTCCTTGAGGACGTCCCGGAGCAGGCCGCTGGCGGTCATGGTGGTGCCGTTGACGCTGTTGTAGGCGGCCATCACGAGCCACACCCCGGCCTCGACGGCGGCCTCGAACGGGGCGAGATACACCTCGCGCAGCACCCTCTCGGCGACCCGCACGTCGACGGTGAGCCGGTCGGTCTCCGCGTCGTTGGCGACGAAGTGCTTGGCCGTGGCCGCGACCCGGTGCGCCTGGACACCCCGGATCAGGGCGGCGCCGGTGCGCCCGGTCAGTTCCGGGTCCTCCGAGAAGCACTCGAAGTGCCGGCCGCCCAGCGGGCTGCGGTGCAGATTGAGCGTGGGCGCGAGCACGACGTCCACTCCCTTGCGGGCCGCCTCGGTGGCGAGCAGCCCCCCGAGCCGTTCCAGCAGCTCCTCGTCCCACAGCGCGCCGAGAGCCGAGGCCGAGGGCAGCAGCGCCGACGTGCGCCGCTCGTCCCAGCTCTCCCCGCGTACCCCCGCCGGGCCGTCGGACAGGACCAACGGCCCGAGCCCGATGTCCGGTTCGGCCGCCGTGCGCCAGGTGGTGGCGCCGGTGAGCAGCCGTGTCCTGCGCTCCGGGCTCAGTTTCTCGATCAGCCGGTCGGTCATCTCGTCGTCGATGCCGCCGTCCATGTCGTCGTTCATCCCCACCCCATGGTGTGCCGGTGAAGGCCGTCACCCGCGACGGGAGACGGCCGAGGTCCGGCCGGCCCCGTGCGGGCGCACGGGGCCGGCCGGACCGAGCGGAACGGGCCGGCGGTCAGGGCAGCCGGTAGTCCGCGTTCAGGGCCGCGCCCGCCTCCGGGTGCGTCTGGTCGTACCCGCGGGCGTCGCACTGGAGGCCGCCCACGATGCAGTGGTCGACCATGGCCTTGAGCGTGCGGTCCTCCCAGCCGTTGAAGAAGTCGTAGTGGAAGGAGTAGCCACGTCCGCTGGCCAGGCGCACCCGGGACATGTCGCCGTTGACCGGGAACGCCATCTTGAACTCGATCATCGGCAGCGCCACCGGGTGGTCGGCGGGGCACATGTTGTCGTTGGTGCCGGGCTTGACCACCGGATAGGCCATGTGGCTCTGGTGGTCCGGGGTGTCGAGGTACTTGCCGTCCCAGCAACTGGGCGCCTGGAAGCGGATGTTGAGCTGCACGTCGGCCCGGTCGGGACAGCTCGCCGGGATGTCGACGTTGAAGTAGCTGTCACCGCACTCCCAGCCCTCGACGAAGCCCTTGAGGTGGCGGAACTCGTCGGCGCTCTGCATCGGGCTGCCCACCACGAACCGCAGTCCCTTGGGGAAGGGGCGCACACTCGTGTAGTCGGTGACGCCGGCCTTGTAGTAGATGGTCTGCGGTCCGACGGGCAGGATCTTCTGGTCGCCGTTGTACAGCGACGGCATCCAGTACGCGGAGGCGTCGGCGGGCGCCTTGCAGGTGGTGGCGCCGCCGTCGAGGGAGGCGGTGGTGCTGTACGCGTTCGTGGAGGTGTTGCCCATGAACGTGTGGTCGTGGGACTTGCCGGGCTGGCCCGGGAAGACGATCGGGTCGTCCGGCGCGGTGTGGGTGACCGAGCAGTTGGCCTGGAACTCGTGGAAGTAGCGGACCGGCGGGGTGGCCGTGGACGGGGTCACCCCGGTGACCTGCGGCACGGCCGGGATGTAGCCGTCGCCGTCCGGGTCGTCGGCGGACGCCTGGGTGGACACCGCCATCGTGTGCCCGGTGTGCACGGCGCTCGCCGCGGCGGGTGTGCCACCGCCGCTGTCGGAGGCGGCGGAGGCGATGGTGCCGACACCCAGGACGCTCGCGAGGAGGGCGGTGCCGAGGAGGAGTGCGGGGAGCCGTTTTCTCGGACTCGATCTCATGGGGTTCTCCTGCCCGTGGGGTGGGAAGAGGCCCGCGGCACGCGCGTGCCGTGGGGTGGTGCGATCGGTGCGGTGGCGGCGGAACCCGCCGGGTTCCTCGCGGGCCGCGCCACCGGCGGCCCCGGGGTCCAGCCGTCAGCTGTAGATCCCCAGCTCGTGGAGGGAGTAGCCCCAGCTCGTGCCGCGGGCCGTCAGGTACAGGCGGACGTAGCGGCCGGTGGCCGAGACGTCCAGGGTGTCCACGTCACCGTCGCCGGACGTGGTGGAGTACACCGGGCGCCAGGTGCTGCCGTCGTCGGAGACCTGGACCTCGTAGGACTTGCCGTAGGCGGGGTCCCAGACCAGCTGGAGCTTGCGCAGGGACTTGGACGAGCCCAGGTCCACCTGGAACCACTGCGGGTCGCTCCAGTCGCTGGCCCAGCGGGTGGTGGCGTTGCCGTCCACGGCCAGCTGCGGGGTGCAGGGGCAGTCGCCGTAGGACTGCTGGGAGGAGGAGGCGGTCGCCGGGCGGTTCAGCGCCAGGTTGGTGCCGCCGACCGGCGGGGCGACGACCTTGACGGACTTGGTCTCGATGCCGGCGTTGCCGTGCCCGTCCTCGGCCTGGATGTACACCTTCCACACGCCGAGCCTCTGCGGCGCGGTGACGGCGAACGTGCCGTTCCCGGTCTGGCGCCACTTGGCCTCGACGAGCCCCTTGTCGCCGCTGGCGTAGTTGCCGCTGAGGAACACCTTGTACGTGATCGGGTCGCCGTCGGGGTCGCGGACGTCGGCGCGCACCGTGAACTCGCCGCCGGCCGGGGCGGAGGAGGCCGGGTCGACGGCCATGCCGCTGATCACCGGGGGAGTGTTGTCACCGGCCGTCGAACCGGTGTACGCCTTCTTCACCGCGTAGTACGACAGCCGCTTCAGACCGTCGGGCACGAGGTTGAACCAGACGCCGCCGAAGTCGTGTTCGGTGCCGTAGTGGAAGAGGGTGGCGCCCAGGGCCACGCCCTGATGACCCGTCACACAGTTCCAGGCCTTGGTGTAGCCGTCCGCCTTCTGCACGTCGGTCGGCTCGTCCGGGATGCCGTTGACGTCGTTCGGCACCTCCCACTCGCCGGCCGGCCCGGTCTCGGTGACGATGTACGGCTTGGTGTAGCCGCCGTCGATCCAGTCCTGGCGGACCTTGCACACGTTGCTGTACGAGTTCATCGCGTACAGGTCCAGATCGGGCGCGTTGCGCTTGTAGTACGGCCAGGCGCCGGTCCACGCGTCGGTGGAGGTCACCGGGTGGTCGGGGTCGATGCTGTGGATCTTCTTGGCGACGTCGTTGACGAAGCTGGTGTACGCGTTGCGCTGTGCCTCCAGCTCGCTGCCGCTGTAGCAGTTCTGGAGGCCGAGCACCGACTCGTTGCCCACGTTCCACATCAGCGTCGCCGGATGGCTCTTGTAGGCCTCGACCCATTTGGCGAACTCGGTCAGCGAGTTGTTCTTGTACGTCGTGTCGGTCACGTAGTTCACGCAGCCGCCCGAGCCCGGACCGCCGCCCGGCTGGAGCCAGAAGCCGTTGATCACGCGGATGCCGTTGGCCGCCGCGGCGTCCAGGAGCGGCTTGCTGGAGGCGTCGGTGCCCCAGGTGCGGATCGTGTTGGCGCCCATCGCCTTCACGTCCGGCAGATACTTCGGTCCGTCCGAGGCGGCCGGACCCCAGGTGACTCCCTTGACGATGTACGGCTGTCCGCCCACCGTCAGGCGCCAGTTGCCCTGGCCGCCCTCGACCTTGACGGCGCCGCCCGAGGCCGGGGGCGGGGTGGTGGTGCCGCCGGGGGTGCCGTAGACCTGGAACTCCCAGAGCGAGTAGCCGTACCCGCCGGCACGGGCCAGGCCCTGCATGCGCACATAGCGGCCGGACCCGGACAGGGCGAGGTCGTCGGTGCCGCCGTCGCCGCCGGTCACCGTCTTCAGGGTGCGCCAGTCGGCGCCGTTGTCGGAGGCCTGGATCTCGTAGTTCTTGCCGTAGGCCGACTCCCAGGTCAGGACCACCCGGCTGAGGGCCGAGACCTGCCCCAGATCGACCTGGAACCACTGCTGGTCGCTCCACTGGCTGGCCCACCGGGTCCCGGTCAGGTCGCCGTCCACCGCCAGCGCGGGCGCGTAGCCGTCGCCCTCCTGCGAGGAGGCGGTGGCGGTCTTGCCCTGGGACAGCAGCGCGTCGGCCGCGTGCGCGCCCGGTGCGGCGGCGAGGGTGAGCGACGAGGCGAGCAGGGCGCCGAGCGCGAGCAGTGGGACGGCGGCCCGGCGTGGGGGAGAGGTGGTGGCGGGGGATCTGGACACGAATGCTCCTGACAGGTCGGCTCGTTGCGGGTACGGCTCCTCCGGGCAGGGGTGCGGGGCGGGCTGGGTCCAGCCCGGAGGGAACCGCTCGCCGGGTCCGCGCCGTGGGGTGGGGCGGATCCGGAGCGCATGGTGCGGGAGAGCGCTCTCCCGAACCATGCCCGCCCGTCATGCCTCGGTCAAGAAGATGAACCGACTTTCCTTTGGGCTTTACTTAAGCCTCTGTAGTGTGAGGCGTTCCCGAGCGCCGTCCCGCCCGGTTCGGGGCGTCTGCGCGATCCGGCCGAACACCTCGCCCGCGTCCGTCCTGCGGTGGGACGGCGCGGCCTGATTCAGCGGCAGCACCTCGTGCACGACCGTGCGCAGCGCACCGCGCGCGGCCACGGGGAACCGCGCCGAACGCACGGCCCGCCGCACGGGGCCGGGGACGCCGTCGGTGCTGAACGCGGCGAACGAGGGCGCCTTCCGAAGGCCGCCGGCAGCCGCGCGCCGAAGTCGGCCGGCGGCTGCCCGCCGACCACGGCCGCTGTCCCCCGGGCCATGGACCTCGCCGCCGGCCTTTCGCCGCCGACCTGGAACCGGCCCGCAGCCGCCGCCGGTGCTCGACGCGGGTAGCGGCGACCGGACGAAGGCCCGCCGCTACCCGGCCCGTCCCCCGACCGAGCCGGCACGGCGGACGCACCCGCCCGACCACGCCCCCGAACCAGGGGACCGGTGGTCGCATCCGCCCGGTTCCGGTTCCTTGCCGCCGCCCCGCCCTCGGCTGTTCATGTGCGATCCGTCTCAAGGCTGTTGCGCGGCCCCGTGACCGTGCTTGACTCCTGGGTCGTTGCAACGACCCAGGGGGGCATTCGATGGCGCGAGAGTTCGGACGGCGTACCTTCCTCACGGCGGCCGGGACGGCCGCCACGACGGCGGCGGTCGGAACCCCCGCGTACGCGTCGTCCCACGCACGGGACGCGGCCACGGCCGACGACCTGGTGGACGTGCAGCTCCTCAACATCACCGACCTGCACGGCTACTTGCAGGCCGCCCCCGGCGGCACCGCCGTCATCACCGGCGCCGGCGGCAAGACGTACAGCGTGGGCGGGGTCGCCTACCTGGCGACCCACCTGAAGAAACTGCGCGACGGACGCCGCAACTCCTTGTTCTTCGCGCCCGGAGACCTCTTCTCCGGCTGGGAGTTCGACGCCGAGAGCCTCGCCGACGAGCCGACCATCGAGGCGCTCAACCGGCTCGGCCTGGACTTCGCGACCGCCGGCAACCACGAGTTCGACAAGTCCCCGGCCTTCCTCACCCAGCACATGGAGAACGGTGTCGCGTTCCCCCGCGTCGGCTGGGACGACTCCTTCCCCGATTCCACCGGCACCCGGTTCAAGGGCGCGAACTTCCGCTACTACAGCGCCAACATGGTGTGGTCCCGCACCGCCGGCACCGTGCTGCCGCCGTACAACATCGAGTGGGTGGACGCCGGGAAGGGACGCAAGCTGCCGATCGGCTTCATCCACCTGACCGCCGTGGGCACCGACAGGGGCTCCACCTCCTACCAGCCCGCCCTGTCCTCCCTGGACGAACTGGTCACCGCCAACCACCGCGCCGCCGAACTCAAGGCCCGCGGCGTCAACGCGATCGTGCTCAGCATGCACGACGGCGCGGTCGCCGGCAGCGACTTCAACTCCGGCAGCAACCCCTCCGGCCCCGCCTACGACCTGGCCCGCAAGGTCTCCGCGGACATCGACGTCATCGTCACCGGCCACTGGCACTGCCGCTTCAACATGATGGTCCCCGACCCGCACGGCGTGCTCCGGCCGTTCGTGGAGGCCGGCTGCCACGGTCAGCTGATCAACGAGATCAATCTGCGCCTCGACCCGCGCACCGGCAAGGTCGTCCGCGCCCTGACGACGTCCACCAACCACCCCAACACCCGCGACGTCACCCCGGACAAGGAACTCAAGGAGATAGCCGACTACTGGACGGGATACGCCGCCCGCCGCGCCACCACCGCCATCGGCAAGCAGACCGCCTCCTTCACCCGCACCCGCGACGACAGCGGCGAGAGCACGATGGGCGACCTGGCGGCGGACTGGGCCCTGTGGGCAGGACAGCAGCCCCTCGGCCCCATGAACGACGCCAACCAGTACCCCAACGACCCGGCCGAACTCGCCCTGATCGTCTCGGCGCCGCAGGTCGGCCAGAGCGTCATCAACCAGGACCTGACCTTCGACACCGCCTCCGGCGGCACCGTCACCTTCGGCCAGGCCTGGAAGGCCATCGGCTACGGCGACCCCGTCCTCACCGTCACGGTGACCGGACAGCAGCTGCACGACGCGCTCGAACAGCAGTGGACCACGGCTGCCGACGGCACCCTGCGTTTCGCGCCGCTCGCCGTGTCCGCCAACGTCCGCTACACGTTCGACGCCACCGGCCCGGTCGGCGACCGCGTCGACCCGGCCGATGTCCTCATCGACGGCAGCCCGTTGGACCCGGCCCGCCGCTACCGGCTCGCCGCGACCTCGTACACGCTGCTCGGCGCCGACGGGTTCACCGCGTTCGTCGGCTTCAAGGCCCCGGTGCGTCATGTCCGCGACTTCGAGAGCTTCGTGGCGTTCGTGCAGGAGAAGAAGCAGCTCACCCCCGCCGAGCGGAACCGGGTGACGGTGGCCAACGCGACAGCCCGCTCGGCCCGCGTCGGCGAGATCGTCACAGCTGCGCCGCGCGCCCTCGGCCGCGACGGCGCGGCGGTCACCTCCCGCACGGAGTCCGCCCAACTCACCCGCGCCGGCAACAAGTTCCGCGTGCCCTGCTGAGCCCGCCCCCGGGCCGGAGCCCCCGCCCGGGGGCCCGGGAACCCGGCCCCAGGACACCGGAGGGCACCGCACCGCGCCCGGCTCTGCCCACGGCAGAAGCCTCTTGGCGCGTGCGTGCACCTCTGATGGGGTGAGGCCATGGAACCCATGGAGATTCTGGTCCTCGGCGGCACGGCCTGGCTGGGGCGCGAGGTGTCCCGGCAGGCCGTCGACCGCGGTCACCGCGTGACCTGTCTGGCCCGCGGCGAAAGCGGCGCGGTGGCGGACGGCGCACACCTGGTGGCCGCGGACCGCCGCGACCCCGACGCGTACGCGTCCCTGGCCCGCCGGGAATGGGACGCCGTGCTGGAGGTGTCCTGGCAACCCGGCTTCGTACGCCGGGCCGCCGCCGCCCTCGGCGCCCGGGCACGGCACTGGATCCACGTGTCCTCGGTCAGCGTGTACGCCTCCCACGGCGAGCCCGGCGCGGACGAGTCCGCCGCCCTGCTCCCGCCCACGGACCGGGAGGAGCCCGGCCAGGAGCAGTTCGGCGAGGCCAAGTCCGCCTGCGAGGCCCTCACCCGGGAGGCCGTGGCCGACGACCGCCTGCTGATCGCGCGCGCCGGGCTCATCGGCGGGCCCGGCGACCACAGCGACCGCTCCGGCTACTGGGTGGCCCGCGCCGCCCGGGACCCCGAGGCGCCGCTGCTCGTCCCCGACACACCTGACCTTCCGACCCAGGTCGTCGACGTACGCGACCTCGCGGCCTGGCTCCTCGACACCGCCGAACACGGCACCACCGGCACCTACAACGTGCCCGGCCCCACCCTCCCCTTCGCCGACTGGATCGAGCTGTCGCGCCTCGTCGGCGGCCACACCGGACCCGTCGTCACGGTGCCGTCGGAGCGACTTCTCGCGCAGGGAGTGGCCGAGTACATGGGCCCCGGCTCCCTGCCCATGTGGCTGGTCGAACCCGGCTGGGAGGGTTGGGCGGCGCGCGACGGCTCCGCCGCCGTACGGGCGGGCCTGCGCCACAGGTCCCGTACCGAACTCCTCACCGACACCCTGCGCTGGGAACGCGACCAGGGCCTGCACCGCCCCCGCCGTGCGGGCATCAGCCGAGAGCGGGAGAGAGAACTCCTGTCGGCCCTCGGGTGAGCCCGCCGGGCCGGTGATGGGCGCGCGCGCCGCGGACGGCCCCGCCGGCCCCGGTCACGACGGCGCGAGACCGGCGAGGACGATCTCCACCTCGTCGCCCGCCCGGAGGAGGTCCCCGACCCGCCAGAAGCGGTCGTCGACCCGTCGTGCCGGCGGTGGTGGTGCACGCCGGGACGACGAGCACCGGCCCGCCCGGGGGCCCGGTGCGCAGCTCCGCCGCGGTGAGCACACCGTCGGAGAAGCGCAGGTCCACGTCGAGGGGCGAGGGGCCGGCCGCGAAGGCGGCCGGGTCCGGCAGCCCCAGGACACGGCAGCGGACGCCGGGGAAGAGATGGGTGTGACCGCAGACGGCCGGCAACGTGCCCGTCCCGCCCGCGCCTCCACCGGCGGACTGGGCATCGGGCATGGGGCTGCTCCCTGGTGCGTGCGTGCGACGGTGCGTGCGACGGCGAAACACGTGTTCCGCAAGGCTGGCCGGGGCACACCCGCAGCCGCCGGACCCGGGCCCGCGGGCCCGGCACGTCAACCTGCCCTTCTTCCGTGCCGTTCCCGGCCGCTCAGGCGGTGGGGAGGGTGGTGCCCTGGACGGCTTGGATGTCGAGTTCGACCTTGAGGGTGGT
>NZ_JBFBEK010000056.1:0-13109 GCF_040683715.1 Streptomyces sp. NPDC093260 | reverse complement strand
CACCCCGCGCCCGGGTACGCCCGGCTCGCCGATCTGACGGTCACCTTCGAGGGGCACTGTTCACCCGCTCAGAGCAGTCCGTCCCACATCTGCTCCAGCAGCACCGACCACCAGCTCTCCGGCGAGCCGAGCGCCGCCGGGTCGAGGGCGGCGAGCTGCGCCTGGAAGTCGACGGTCCAGCGGCCCGCCTGCTCCTGGTTCAGGCCGTAGCGCAGCCGCCACATCCGCCCGAGCAGCGCCAGGCAGCGCGCGAACTCCGGCAGCCCGGTGTTGACGAACTGCGGCGGCACCGACGTACCGCCCGGCCCCGCCTCCACCGGCACCGCCACGATGTGGGCCGTGCCGTACTGCACGCAGATCGCCTTGCCGAAGTCGCTGCCCATCACCAGGTACGAGCCCGCGTCCGGGGCCGGCTGCACCCCGCGCTCGGCGGCCAGCTCCGCCAGCGTCGGCACCGGCCGGCCCGGCTGCGCCTGCGCCCAGAAGAACGGGCCCATGTCCAGCGGCAGCCCCGCCACCACCAGCGTGTGCGCGACGACCGGCGGCACGCCCTGGCGGGAGACCGCGGCCTGCTCGAACCGGAAGATCCCCGGCCCGAAGGCCGCGGCCAGCTCCTGCGCGACGCCTTCCGGCGGGATCGGCGGCACGGGCTGCACCGGCGGCAGCGGCGCGCGCACCGGTCCCGGCCGCGCCGGGCCGTCCGCCACCTGATGCAACTCGCCCTGATGGGCCAGCAGTTGCTGCATGCCCTGCTGACGGCTGGCGTGGTCCGCACCATACGGCGCGATCGAGGTGATCCGCGCCTGCGGCCACTGCTCGGCGATCATCCGCGCACAGTAGGCGCCCGGCAGCCGGCACGACTCCAGCTCGGTGTGCAGCTCCAGCACCTGGTCCGGCGGCACGTTCATGGCGCGCAGCTCGTGGAAGATCTGCCACTCCGGGTGCGGGGTGCCCGGCGCGGAGCGCCGGATCAGCTGCTGCTCCGAGCCGTCCTGCGCGCGGTAGCGCAGCACCGCCTGGTAGCCGGGGCCGACCGTCGGCTGCCCCTGCGGGGGGTAGCCGTACGCCGGCGGCGGCCCGGCGACGGGCGGCGGCATCGCCCCTGGCCCGGGCGGCATGGGCTGCGGCCCACCGGGAGGCACACCGGGACCGCCGGGTCCGGCGAGCGGGGACGGAGGGGGAACGCCGGGTCCGCCCGGCGGAGGCGGGGGCGGTACGCCCGGGCCGCCCGGCGGGGGCGGCGGCGGGGGAACGTTCGGGGCGCCGGGGGCGCCTTGCGGCGGACCGGCCAGCATGGTCGCCGCGCGGTGCAGGGCGCCCTGTCCCGCGCCGGGGGCGCCGGGCGCGCCCGGTGCGCCGGGAGCCGCCGGAGCGCCCGGGGGCTGCGGCGCGCCGGGCTGGTTCGGGTCGGCCAGCATCGTGGCGGCGTGGTGGACACCGCCCGGAGGCGGGCCGCCGGGCGTGCCGGGAGCGCCCGGGGACTGCGGACCGGCCGGGGCGACCGCGCCCTCGGGTCCGTCGGGGCCCAGGGACGAGACGAGCTGGGTGGGGATGTACCCGCCGGCCGCGCCGGGGACACCGGCCGGGGGCGTCGCCGGGACACCGGACGGCCGCGCGCCGGGCACGCCGGGAGCGGCCGGCGGCGGAGGCGTGTGGGCGCCGCCGCCCCGGCCGCGGCGCGGCGGCGGGGCCGCCTTGCTCGTCGCGGCGTCGGCGATGTCACCGGCGTGCGGCGGCAGCGGCCGCCCGCCGGGCGGCGGGGTCGCGCCCTGTCCCTGCGGGGAGCCGTACGGCGCACCACCGGGCGGAGGGGTACCGGGACCGCCCGGCGGGGGCGGCGGCGGAGGCGTGCCCGGGACGCCGGGCGGCGGGGGCGGAGAACCGGGACCGCCCGCGGGCGGCGGGGGCGTGCCCGGGCCGCCGGGGACCGGCGGAGCCGCGGGGGCGCCCGGAGCGCCGGAAACCTGCGGAGCGCCGTACGACGGACCGCCCGGCGGGGGCGGCGGCACGGTGCCCTGGGGTGCGCCGGGCGCGCCCGGGGGCGTACCAGGAGTGTGCGGGGCCTGCGAAGCGCCCGCCGGGCCCGCCGCGTCGGCATCGCCCAGCGCCGGTGCCACGGCCGTACGCGGGAGTTGGCTGCCGCCGGACATCAACGCCGTCTTGGCGTCCGGCGCGGCGGCGTGCGCCGGCGCGTCCGCCTCGCTCAGCGGCGGTGCGAACACGGTGGCGGGCAGCGGGACGGAACGGTCCTCGCCGACCTCGGCGTTGGTGTCCGTACCGGCCCACGGGGTCGCGCCCGCGGGCGCCTCGGGAGCACCCGGCGCACCCGAGGCGGACGCGCCCACCGGCACCCCCGCCTGCGTCTCGGGCAACGAACCGCCCGTACCCGTACCCGAGTCGACGCCGGCACCGGAGCCGGCGCGCGCGTCCTCGCCCGAGTCGCGGCCGGCCCCCCTGTCGTCCGGGATGCCCAGCCGGTCCGCCGCCTCCTGCAACCACTCCGGCGGAGTCAGCAGGAACGACGTCTGGTTGAGGTCCACCCGGGCCGCGGGCGCCGGTGCGGCGTCCTCGACGGCGTCGGGACGGCCGTACTCCTCCTCGTAGCGGCGGATCACCTCGCCCACCGGCAGCGCGGGCCACAGCGTGGCCTCGCCGCTGTCCCGGGCGATGACCAGCCGGTGCGCACCCCCGTCCGAACGCGGCCCCTCGGCACGGTCCTCGGCCCACACCACGAACCCGAGTTCGAACTCCCGCACCCGCACCTCGCGGTGCTGGTACGCGGGCACGTCGCCGTTGATCCACTCCTCGGCGCGCTCCTGCGCCTGCGCGAACGTCACCATCTCTTCAGCTCACTCCCCCACCGACGACTCGGAAGAGACGGGGACGACACGCGCGAACCCGCCGTCCACCATCAGGTTCGCCACCGTCTCCAGCTCCGGCGGCGAACCCGCGAGCCGGGACAGGAACGCGTCGAAGTCCGCGCCGCACGGCAGCAGCAGCCGCTGGACACGCTCCGCCTGCGGCCACGCCGGGTCCACGTCCCGTACGTCGTCGTACGCGCAGAACCACACCGAACCGGCCCCCTCACCCCTCACCTTCACGGCGAGCAGACCGCCCTGCACGAACGCCACGCCCAGATAGTCCTTCGTGAGGTGGTCGCGCAGGCACTTGTTGACGTACACCAGGTCGTTGACGGCCGCCTCGTCGCGCACCGTGAAGAACGGCTGGTCGATCAGCAGCCCCAGCTCCGCGTCCAGCGCGGTGCCGACCGGCGCGCAACCGCCCGCCGCCTTCAGGAAGGACCGGTAGGCGCCCGGCAGCCGGTAGCCGAGGTCCTCCTCGACGCCCTGCACCTGCTCCTCCGTCACCGCCACACCGGACTTCGGCAGCCCGAAGTGGGCCGGCCGGGTCTCCTGCAACGGGCGCGTGCCGCGCTTGGCCTGGTCGACGCGGGACGTCGCGATGCCACCGTGGTGGCGCAGCAGCGCCTTCACCTCGACCGGGACCAGCTCCAGGCGCCGGCCGCCGGCCACGTGGTGCCAGGTCCAGCCGTGCGGCGTGGCCACGTTCGGCACCGTGTCCCACAGCTCGTGCCCGGCGGCGGCCAGCGCCGCGTTGGCCGAGACGTAGTCCGTCAGCCGCAGCTCGTCGACACCGAAACCCTCCGGCGGCTCGGCGATCTCCACCGCCGCCCGCGCGTACGGCGAGAAGTCGGGGTAACCGCGCTCGTCCACCCGCACGCCTCTGGGGTGGCGTGCGGCCCGGACCGGATCCGGGAAGTGCACGATCTGCCCGGCATAGGCCGCGTTCGGCGGTGCGGCCTGTCCTGCGGCCTGGCGGCCGGGTGGAACGCCCAGCCCGAGCCGACCTGTCGTCATGGCGGTTGCCCCCTGCGGCACTCTGGACGGCCCGCGGCGACCGCCCGGCTGTCCGCCGGCGCCGCCGAGACCCGTATCGACTACTTCCCTGCCACGCGCGCTTCCTCGCCACGCGTCGGCCGCACGCACCGCGGCGCGCCGGCGTGCCGACAGCCTATGCGGTACGCCGACCCCGGTCACCGGGCCACCGCCCACCGGCCCGGCGACCGGCCCGCCCCGGCCGGTCCGCCGCCCCTCACCCGCGCGGACGAGCACCGCCACCGCCGTGACCAGCCGTCACCCCGCCGTGACGCACCGCCCCGAACAGGGCGTGTCGCGCCGCCCCAGCTTCCACAGCGGCCACGCGATTTGGCACTCTGTGTCCTTCGGGGGGATGCTCCGGAGGGGAATGATGATCATGAAAGCGACGCAGACGGGACCGCGGACCGGTACGCCCGGCGACCCCCGGGCCGGTACGTCCGGTGACCCGCGGATCGACTGGAGCAGCAGCGAGACGCCCCACGCCCCCACCCTCCGGCACCGCCGCGACGGCATACTGCCCGCCATCGCCGCCGCCCTCTCCGTGCGCGGCGCCACCCTCACCGGCACCGCCGCCCGCGGCGAGGAGCCGCCCGCCCTGCACCCCCTCGTCCAGGACTTCCTCGACACCCTCACCAGCGCCCAGCGCGACCGGTTCACCGGCCGCTGCGCGGAGACCATCCTCATCTCCCGGCACATCAGCGCCGCCGACTCCGCGCGCAGCAAGCGCGCCGCACGCCGGCCCATGACCAACGGCGAGGCCCGCAAGGCGCTCAAGCACGCCAAACTGACGGCCCGCCGCATCCGCGAGGACGGCGACCCGCTGCACGGCAGCTTCGCCGCGCCCTGCCGCGCCTGCACCGCGCTCAGCGCCCACTTCGGGGTGCGGATCGTCGACCCCGCGGGCGGCGACGGCTGACGGACCGGCCCGAGACCCGGGCCCGTACGACCGGCCGGCCCGACGGGGCCGCACCACCGCCTCGACGAACGAAGGGCAGATGCACGCCGACCGCCACCCCGCCCCCGAGATCCCGGCCCCGCGCGGCCAAGGGGCGAACTCGACCCGCTTCGCCGTACCCGTGGACGCCGCGCTGCGCGCCGCCGGCTGGCAGCCGGGCCGCTGGGACATAAAGCAGGCCGAGATCTGGGCCGACGCCCTGCGCGAGCACACCTCGCCGGCCGGGCACCGGCACAGCGTCTTCCCGGCCGCGGTGGAGGCCTGGGCGGAGTTCGGCGGACTGCGGATCTCACCGACCGGACCCGGCCGCCAGGTCGCCCCCGTGGACCTGCACCTCGACCCCATGCACGGCCTGCACATGGCCCGCACCCTCGGCGACCTCGGCCGCGCGCTGGGCACCGAGGTCTGCCCGCTCGGCGCGGAGACCGACAGCCAGGCACTCCTCGCCATCGACGCCGAGGGCCGCGTCTACGCCCTCGACCACACCGGCGACTGGTACCTCGGCCCCGACGTCGACCAGTCCCTGACGGCCCTGGTCTCCGGCATCACACCGGCCCGCCTCACCCCGGGCTGACCGGAGCCCCGCCCGCCACCTGACCACCGGCCGCCCCGGCCCGCGCAAAACCACCGAGGAGCCGGCATCGCCAGGCCCCGGAAACCGCCGGACCAGCCGGACCGCCGAGATCCCCGTTACACCGGGATCTCCGGACCGCGGCGCCAACCGCCCCCGGACCACAGACCGTCAGCCCCCCGGCGGCGGGCCGCCAGCCACCGGGCCGTCAGCCACCCGGCGGCGAACCGCCCGGCCGCCCGGCCGCCGCTCCCCAGGACGCGGCCGGGATCACCGCGGACACGCGGAAGCCACCCGTGTCCGTCGGCCCCGAGACGAAGACGCCGCCCAGGGCGTGGACCCGTTCCCTCATGCCGAGCAGGCCGTTGCCGCCGGACGGCAGACGGACCGGCGGAGCCGACGCCTGCTCGGGCGGCGGCTCGTTCTCCACCTGCATCGCGATCTCCGCCGCCCGGTGCGCGAGCCGTACGTACGTCTTCGCACCCGCCGCGTGCTTGTGGACGTTGGTCAGCGCCTCCTGCACCACGCGGTACGCGGTCTGCTCGATCTCCGTGCCGTACTCCCGCGCCTCGCCCTGCACGGACAGGTCCACGACCATCCCGGCAGCCGCCGACTGCCCGACCAACTCCTCCAGCTCGGCCAGACACGGACCCTCCACACCGCCCGGCTCCCCCGCGGCACGGGAGGCGGCCGCCGCCGCGGCCGCGCCCACCGCCACCAGCGGCGGCGCGGCGGAGGAAGCGACCCGCCGGCGCTGCTGCTCCTCACCGCCGCTGCGCAGCACCCCGAGCATCTCGCGCAGCTCCGTCAGCGCCTGCCGGCCCATGTCGCCGACCAGCGCGGCGTTCTTCACGGCCTTCTCCGGGTCCTTGCGCGCCACGGCCTGCAGCGCGGCGGCGTGCACCACCATCAGGCTCACCCGGTGCGCTACCACGTCGTGCATCTCCCGGGCGATCCGGGTCCGCTCCTCGCCCCGAGCCCACTCCGCCCGCTCCTCCGCCCGCTCCGCGAGCAGTTGCAGCTCCCGCTCCAGGCTGTCCGCCCGCTCGCGCAGGGACTCCATCAGCCGCCGCCGGGCGCCGACGTACAGACCGAGCAGAAGCGGGGGCGCGGTCAGGCCGAGCGAGGTGGTGACGGCGGCGAACGGCACGAACCAGTTCCCCAGCGAGAAGTCCCCCCGGGCCATGTCCCGCTGCACCTGCACGAACGTCACGACCATCGTCCCGACCAGCGACATCCCGGCCAGCGCCCCGATGATCCGGCGCGGCAGCTCGCAGGCGGCGAGGGTGTAGAGACCGACGATGCCCATCAGGAAACCCATCTGGGCCGGCGTGACCGCGATCGCCACCAACACCACGGCTATCGGCCAGCGACGCCGCACCAGCAGCACCGAACCGGCCAGCAACCCGAACACCACGCCCACGGCGATCGGCAGCCCCGCGTCCCGGGCGAAGGACTGCCCCTCCGCCCCGCACTCCACGGCCGACACCAGCGCCAGACTCCCGTCGAACAGCGCGCTGCGCCATCGCGTCCACCACCACGGCCCGGTCAGGGCGGTGGCGTGCTCTTCCCCCGTCGTGGTCATGCCTCCAGCCTACGGGCGCGCCCACCGGCTTTTCCGGCGAGTTTCACCCACGAACACCAAGCACAGCGCGTAATCGAACGACAGCGAGAACGACCGATATCCCTCGAACTGCTGAACATCCCTCACCCGGGCCCGGAATCTGACATTCCGCCCGGATCGTATGTCCATGGCACATTCACGCGGCAAGTACACCGACTTCGAAGGCCTGCGCGAGAAGGCGGTGGCACTGCGGCGGGACGGACTCAGCCGACGCCAGATCCGCGACCGCCTGCACGTCGACAACAACGACATCCTCAACCGGCTCCTGGAGGGCGAGCCCGCCCCGGAGTGGACCAGGCGCCCGAACGCGAAGGACGACCTGCGCGACAGGGCGCGCGAGCTGCGCCTCCAGGGCCGCACCTACGACCAGATCCAGATCGAGCTGGGGTGCTCGAAGAGTTCGGTCTCCCTGTGGGTGCGGGATCTGCCGAGGCCGGAGCGGCGCGACCCGTCGGAGCAGGCGAAGCTGGCCGCCCGGAAGAGGTGGGAGCACGAACTGGCGGTGCGGGACGAGCAGAGGCGGCAGACCAAGGCGGTCGCCATGGGCGAGATCGGCGACATGAGCGACCGGGACCTGTTCCTGACCGGAGTCGCCCTCTACTGGGCCGAAGGCGCGAAGGACAAGCCGTACGCGAGGCGCGAGAACGTCCTGTTCATCAACAGCGACCCGAACGTCATCCGGATCTTCCGGAGCTGGCTGGACCTGCTCGGCGTTGAACAGGAGCGCCTGCGGTACCGCGTCATGATTCACGAGACGGGTGACGTGGAGGGAGCCGAGCGCTATTGGTCCGACCTGCTCAAGGTCAACGCCTCCCAGTTCATGAGGACCACCCTCAAGAAGCACAACCCCAAGACCACGCGCAAGAACGTCGGCGAGGACTACCGCGGCTGTCTCGTGATCGGCGTCCTCCAGGGCGCCGAGCTATACCGTCGCATCGAGGGCTGGTGGTACGGCATAGTAGGGGGTGTCAGTCGGCGGCCTGACTGAATGTCCGGTTTAGCCGATATGATCCCCCGTGGTGTAATTGGTAAGCACTGTGGCTTTTGGTGCCATCTGTCCGGGTTCGAGTCCTGGCGGGGGAGCAAGCTACGTTCGGGTCCTGGCTGTCGCAGCCGGGACCCGCTCTCGTCTCCCCCCACGACCGCCCCGGTATCCTGCGGATGTCCACCCCACCCAGAAGCCGAAGGGCATCCCGTGAGCGCCATTCGCCCGGCAGCCGTCGTAGTTCTCGCAGCGGGTGAGGGCACCCGTATGAAGTCGGCCACACCCAAGGTCCTGCACGAGATCTGCGGCCGTTCCCTGGTCGGCCATGTGCTGGCCGCCGCGCGTGAGTTGAACCCGGAGAACCTGGTCGTCGTGGTCGGGCACGCCCGCGAGCAGGTGACCGCGCACCTCGCCGGAGTGGACGCCGCGGCGCGTACCGCCGTGCAGGAGAAGCAGAAGGGCACCGGGCACGCCGTCCGCATGGGTCTGGAGGAGCTGGGCGGCTCCGTCGAGGGCACCGTCATCGTCGTGTGCGGTGACACCCCGCTGCTCACCGCCGGGACCCTGCGCGACCTCGCCGCCGCGCACGCCGGGGACGGCAACGCCGTGACGGTGCTGACCGCCGAGGTCCCCGACGCCACCGGGTACGGCCGGATCGTGCGCGACGCCGAGACCGGCGCCGTGACCGCGATCGTCGAGCACAAGGACGCCACCGAGGCGGAGCGGGCGATCCGGGAGATCAACTCCGGTGTGTTCGCCTTCGACGGGCGGTTGCTCGCCGACGCGCTCGGCAAGGTCCGCACGAACAACAGCCAGGGCGAGGAGTACCTCACCGATGTGCTCGGCATCCTGCGCGGGGCCGGGTACCGGGTCGGCGCGAGCGTGGCCGGCGACCACCGCGAGATCGCGGGCATCAACAACCGCGTGCAGCTGGCGGAGGCGCGCCGCATCCTGAACGACCGGCTGCTGACCGCCGCGATGCTCTCCGGGGTGACCGTGGTGGACCCGGCGACGACGTGGGTGGACGTGACGGTGACGTTCGAGCAGGACGTCACGGTGCTGCCGGGCACGCAGCTGCACGGTGCGACGCATCTGGCGGCGGGCTCCGTGGTGGGGCCGAACAGCCGGCTGACCGACACCAGGGTGGGCGCCGGGGCGCGGGTGGACAACACCGTCTCCGACGGCGCCGTGGTGGGTCCCGAGGCTTCCGTGGGACCGTACGCCTATCTGCGGCCGGGGACCCGGCTGGGTCCGAAGTCGAAGGTGGGCACGTACGTCGAGACGAAGAACGCCCGGATCGGCGAGGGTACGAAGGTGCCGCACCTGTCGTACGTGGGCGACGCGACGATCGGCGAGTACACGAACATCGGGGCGGCGAGTGTGTTCGTGAACTACGACGGGCAGGACAAGCACCACACCACGGTGGGGTCGCACTGCCGCACCGGTTCGGACAACATGTTTGTGGCTCCTGTCACGATCGGGGACGGTGCCTACACCGCCGCCGGGTCCGTGATCACGAAGAACGTGCCGCCGGGTTCGCTGGCCGTGGCCCGCGGTCAGCAGCGGAATATCGAGGGTTGGGTGGCGCGCAAGCGTCCCGGTAGCGCGGCCGCGAAGGCGGCCGAGGCGGCCACCCCGAAGTCGGAGGGCGAAGCCTGACCGGAAACAGGTGCGTCTGGGACGGCGTACCGTGATAAGTGCACACCCGCACCCCACCAGCTGAGACGGCCTCTCGCGCACGGTTGACGAGGTCATCTCGACACCCAGCTGCGAACACCCTCTGAGGAGACAGTGCTGTGACCGGGATCAAGACGACCGGCGAGAAGAAGATGATGTTCTTCTCCGGCCGCGCCCACCCCGAGCTTGCCGAGGCGATCGCCCACGAGCTGGGTGTCGGGGTCGTCCCGACGAAGGCGTTCGACTTCGCCAACGGCGAGATCTACGTGCGGTATCAGGAGTCGGCCCGCGGTGCGGACTGCTTCCTGATCCAGAGCCACACGGCCCCGATCAACAAGTGGATCATGGAGCAGCTGATCATGATCGACGCGCTCAAGCGCGCGTCGGCCCGCTCCATCACCGTCATCGTGCCGTTCTACGGTTACGCGCGGCAGGACAAGAAGCACCGTGGCCGTGAACCCATCTCGGCGCGTCTGGTGGCCGACCTGATGAAGACGGCGGGCGCGGACCGCATCCTCGCCGTGGATCTGCACACCGACCAGATCCAGGGCTTCTTCGACGGGCCGGTGGATCACCTGTTCGCGTTGCCGCTGCTGGCGGACTACGTGGGCAGCAAGGTGGACCGTGCCAAGCTGACGATCGTCTCTCCGGACGCGGGCCGGGTGCGGGTGGCCGACCGTTGGTGCGACCGTCTCGGGGCGCCGCTGGCGATCGTGCACAAGCGGCGTGACAAGGACGTGGCGAACCAGGTCACCGTGCACGAGGTCGTCGGTGATGTGGAGGGCCGTATCTGTGTGCTGGTGGATGACATGATCGACACCGGTGGCACCATCTGCGCCGCCGCGGATGCGCTGTTCGCGCACGGCGCCGAGGACGTCATCGTGACGGCCACACACGGTGTGCTGTCGGGTCCGGCCGCGGACCGGTTGAAGAACTCCCAGGTGAGCGAGTTCGTCTTCACGGACACGCTGCCCACGCCGGGCGAGCTGGAGCTGGACAAGATCACGGTGCTGTCGATCGCGCCCACCATCGCCAGCGCGGTGCGCGAGGTGTTCCAGGACGGTTCGGTCACGAGCCTGTTCGACGAGCAGTAACGATCACTCTGGCGTCCGTTCGAGATCGTTTTGGGTTCGGCCTTCCTCCCCGAGTAGACTGCTGAAGTTGCTCGGCGAGGGAGGCCGTTTCCGTTTGCGCGGATGCGGCGGTCCGTAATCGACGCGCTCTTCGTAGCAGGCCGTTCGTAGGCCGGGTGACCACAGTCCCTACTTCTACGAGGAGTGATGAGCATGTCCGAGGTGAAGATCTCCGCCGCCACGCGCAGCGAGTTCGGCAAGGGCGCCGCCCGCCGTATCCGCCGTGACAACAAGGTTCCCGGCGTTCTGTACGGGCACGGCGCGGACCCGCTGCACCTGACGCTTCCGGGCCACGAGCTGCTGCTGGCGCTGCGCACGCCGAACGTCCTGATCTCCCTGGACATCGACGGCAAGTCCAACGAGCTGGCGATCCCGAAGTCCGTGCAGCGCGACCCGCTGAAGGGCTTCCTGGAGCACGTCGACCTGCTGCTGGTCAAGCGTGGCGAGAAGGTCAACGTCGAGATTCCCGTCGTCACTGAGGGCGAGCTGGCCCCGGGCGGCAACCTGCTGGAGCACGTCCTGGCCGCGCTGCCGGTCGAGGCCGAGGCCACGCACATCCCGGAGCAGGTCACCGTGTCCGTGGAGGGCCTGGAGGCCGGTGCCTCCATCCACGCCAAGGACATCACCCTGCCCAGCGGTGTCTCGCTGGCCGTCGACGAGGACGCGGTCGTCCTCCAGGTCCTGGCCGCCCAGGCCGAGGAGGCCCCGGAGGGCGAAGAGGGCGAGGGCGAAGAGGCCGCGGAGGCCTGACCGGCCGTTTGAGCGCAGCTGTCCCGCCGCCTCCCTTCAGCGGGCGCCCGGCGGTATGGCTGTGCCCTCCTCCCCCGGGTTCCGAACGAGCAGGGGGATTCCCATCGCCCTGCAGAACGCCTGCCCACAGCGGTGCACGACCGGCCGCTGTGGGCAGGCGCGTATCAAGGAGACATGGACGTGAGCACCCCGGTGAGTTCCGCGAGCGACCCCTGGCTGATCGTGGGGCTCGGCAATCCCGGACCGGAGTACGCCATGAACCGGCACAACGTGGGTTTCATGGTGGCGGATCTGCTGGCCGACCGCATCGGGGGCCGGTTCAAGCGGGCCGGCAGGGCGCAGGCGCAGGTCGTGGAGGGGCGGATCGGCCCGCCGGGGCCGGGCAGCCGCCGGGTGGTGCTGGCCAAGCCGATGTCGTACATGAACCTGTCGGGCGGTCCGGTGAACGCGCTGCGCGACTTCTACAAGGTTCCCCTCGACCATGTCGTGGCCGTCCATGACGAGCTGGACATCGACTACGGGGTGTTGCGTCTGAAGCGGGGCGGCGGTGACAACGGGCACAACGGTCTGAAGTCGATGACCAAGGCGATGGGCCCCGACTACCACCGGGTGCGGTTCGGCATCGGCCGGCCGCCGGGCCGGATGCAGGTCGCGGACTTCGTGCTGAAGGACTTCTCCTCGGCCGAGCGCAAGGAGCTGGACTACTTCGTGGACCGGGCGGCGGACGCCGTGGAGTGTCTGCTCGCCGAGGGCCTGGAGCGGGCGCAGAGTGCGTACAACTCCTGACTTGTCCGGGTCCCGGCCGGCGGTGAGTTGACCGGGCGTGCAGGTATGGCCAATGATCCCGGCCATGCCCGCCGCCGCAGCCATCGCCCGCCGTTCCCGCCGGGGCCGTACGGCCACCGGTCAGGGCCGTCCGCCCCGCGACGCCGCCCGCACCGCCTCGGTCGCCGCGCTGCGGTTCGGCCGGGTCGCCTTGATGGGCGTGGTCGCGGTGCTGGTCCTGGTCGCGGGCGTCTGGGCGTCGTGGAGCACCGCGCCGTACGTGATGCTGACCAAGGGGCGCGAGCGCGGCACGGTCGAGGTGACGGCGTGCGCCCGGGATACGTGCAGCGGGCCGTACACGCCGCGCACGCCCGGGTCCGCGGCGCGCGCCCGGGTGGAGATCGACTCGGCGGCGGTGCGCAAGGGGCGCAGCTACGACGTGGTGGTGAAGCCGGGCACCGGTGAGGTCCTCAGGTCGGGTCCGGCCGGAGTCCTGTACGCGTGGGTTCCGCTGGGCGGCGCGCTGCTGCTGGCCTCCGTCGTGGTGGCGGGCGGGCTGCGCCGCACCGGGGCGGCCTGGGTGCTGGCCGGTGCGGGGGTGGCGCTGCTGACGGGGGCGTTCCTGGCGCTGTGAGTCCCGGCGACGGGGGCGGGGGGCCCCGGGCCGCGGGGGCGGCCGGGGCCGGGCGGGGCGGGCCGCCGGCCCGCCCCCCCGGGGCGGCGCGCGGGGCCCCCCCCCCCCCGCCGCCG
>NZ_JBFBEK010000055.1:0-16558 GCF_040683715.1 Streptomyces sp. NPDC093260 | reverse complement strand
TCGCGCAGGAGCGCGTCGAGAATCGTGTCGCTGATCTGGTCAGCGATCTTGTCGGGGTGACCCTCGGTCACGGACTCCGAGGTGAACAGACGACGCGTCACGTCAACTCCTTCAGGGGATCGGGCCGGACGGGGGCGGAGCGCGCGAGCCGCGCCGACCAGCCTCGGGCGCGCAGCGCCGCGGCCAGTCCCGCCGCCCGGGCGGGTCCGACGAGCAGTTCGGCGGTGCCGAGCAGATGGTCGGGACCGTGCTCGATCGCGACGTCCCTGACGCTGACGCCCTCGGTCGCCACGTCCGCGAAGAGCCGGGCGAGTTCGCCGGGGGCGTCGCGTACGGTGACCGCGACCGTGCCGACGGCGCGCACGGGCGTCGGCACGGGTCGTTCGGCGTCTCCGGCAAGGAGGGCGTGCAGACGCCGCAGGGCCGGCGCGGTGCGCTCGGCATCGGTGTCGGTCCGGGGCCCGGTCCCGGTCTCGGTCTCGGTCTCGGCCGAGGCGAAGGGCTCCAGCGCCGCCATGGCCTCGTGGATCCCGGCGTCCAGGGCGTCGAGGTGGCGCAGGACCGCGTCCGCGTTCCCCGCGAGGAGGGCGCCCCACGGCTCCGGGGCGGGGGGCCGTCGCGAGCGGGCGGGACCGGGGCTTCCCCGGTCGGCGAGCGGATGGCGGACGGCCGGGTCCTCGGCCAGCAACTCCTGTATCAGATACGGTATTTGTACGGTCCTGGCGACGATGTCGTCGTGGCTCGCGGCGTCCACGAGGACGGGTGTCGCACCGCAGAGGGCGACGAGTTCCAGGACGTCGTTCAGGGCCCGGGTGCCGGTGGCCTCGGTGGGCGTGAGCGCCCAGGGCCGGTCGCGGAGGAGGCCCTCACGCGCGGCCAGCGCTCCGGCGTGCTCCGGCTCCGCCATCGGGTGACCTCCGACGTAGCGGGTCATGTCGCAGGAGGCCCGCAACGCCTCGCGCTGGGGCCGCAGTTTGATGCCCGCCACATCGGTGTACGACCGTGCCGCACCGGTCTTCTGCAGGCGGCCGAGGGTCGGGGCGACGGCGTCCGGGGGCACGTCGAGCACGGCCACATCGGGCGGTGCCGCCGGCGGTTCGGCGGAGCCGGCGCCCAGGGAGACGGCGACGCGCAGGGCGTTGCGGTCGCCGTCCTCGAGGTGCACGGTCACGCCCGCCGAGCGCAGGGCCAGCGCCACCGAGGTGCCGACGCAGCCGGTGCCGACGATCAGCGCCGAGCGCACCGGCCTCAACCGGCCTTCGGGAAGCCCGCTTCGACGCAGGCCATCCCGCTCGGCAGACGGCGGACGCGGACGTCGACGCAGCCCGCGGACTCCAGGAGCCGGACGAACTCGCCGCCCGTGCGCTCCCGGCCGCCGTGACCGCCGAACAACGACATCATGTACATGTCCAGGAGCCCGCCGTACTCGTAGCCCTCGGCGCTGTCCCCGTGGTCACGCAGCACCAGGTCGACCACGATCAGCCGGGCGTGCGGCGGCGCGGCGGCGGCGCAGCGGCGCAGAACGGCCCGTGCGTCGTCGTCGCCCCAGTCGTGCAGGATGTGGGAGAGGAGATAGACGTCGCCGCCCGCCGGGACCGCGTCGAAGAAGTCACCGGCGACCACCGTGCACCGCTCCGCCATGTCCGCGTCGGCGATTTTCCGCTCCGCCAGCGCGGCGGTTCCCGGCAGATCGAAGACGATTCCGCTGGAATCCGGAAACCGTTTCAGCACCTCGACGAGAAACGCCCCGTCGCCGCCCCCGACATCCACGACGCGGGCGGAACCGAGATCGAGGGCCGACAGGATCTCGTCCAGTTCCAGTGCCAGCCCCTGGGCCTGGGAGTCGCCGAACGCCGCCCGTACCTCCGGCTCCTTTTCCAGGTACTCGAAGAAATCGGCGCCGAAAACGTCGCGGAACGCGGGCTCGCCCCGCCGGACGGTCTGCGGCAGCCGGCCCCACATGGCGCCGACGACCCCGGAGACCAGGAGGGCCGAGGGGCGCGCGGAGGCGGGCGCCTCCCGGCACAGGGTCCGGCCGAACGCGGTCAGTTCGAACACGCCCTCGGCGGGCTCGGCGAAGACCCCGTACATGGCCAGTCCCCGCAGCAGACGCCGCAGGGAGGAGACATCCGCGTCCACGGTGGCCGCCAACTCCGCCACGTCCTTGGGGCCGTCCGCGAGCAGGTCCGGGACGTCGAGCCGGACCACCGTGCACAGGGCGCTGGACAGGAGGTGCCCGAAGAGCATCTGCCGCATGCGCCGGGCGTCGGCGACCTGCTGCTCCGTCAGTATGCGCACGGGCCCTCCCGTCGTACGGCTGCGGTGTCCGGCCTTCCTTCAGGAAATCTGCCTGCCCGGCGCGGCCACCGGCGGATGACCGAAAGACTCCTGACAGAATCGGCGCCCTCCCTATACTGGACCTCCGTCGGATCCGGCCGCTTACAGGGAGAGTTGAGGACGGCGTGGTCGAATTGATTCCGGAGGACCAGATCACCGAATGGATCACGGTGACCGGGGCGCGTACGCACAATCTCCGCGGCGTCGACGTCCGTATTCCGAAAGGGAAAATCGTCGCGTTCACCGGTGTCAGCGGAAGCGGGAAATCCTCGCTCGCCATCGACACCCTGCACGCGGAGGCGCAGTTACGGTATCTCGAAGGCATCTCCCCGTTCGTGCGGCAGTATCTGGCGCCCAAGGACCGGCCGCGGGTGGAGCGCGTGGCGGGGCTCTCCCCCACCCTGGCGGTGGACCAGCGCAAGCTGAACCATAACTCCCGGTCCACCATCGCGACCATGACCGGCCTCGACGCCTATCTGAGCCTGCTCTTCTCACGCATCCCGCACTTCGCCGCCGACCGGCCCGCCGACGCACCCCCGGTCTCCGGCAGATCCTTCGACAAGAACACGCCGGAGGGCTCCTGTCCGGACTGCCTGGGCGCCGGCGGCGTCCCGTACCCGGATGTGGACCTGATCGTCCCGCACCCCGGACTGCCCCTGATGGAGGGCGCGTCGCCCTGGTTCGGCAAGCTGATCTCCCCCGAGCAGGCGGCGGTCCCCTCCCTGGCCCGGCACTTCGGCGTCGATCTGTCCGTTCCCTGGCGCGAGTTGCCCGAGCGGTTCCGGGACGCGCTGCTGTACGGGACCGGTGACGAGGCGATCCGGGTCAGTGTCAAGGTGTCCGGCAAGAACTCCAACGCCTCCTGGACCTGGGACAACCAGCAGCCGCTGCGCGGGGCCGTCGCCGAGGTCGAACGTCTCTTCCGGGCGGCGAAGACGGAGACCGCCAAACAGCGCTATCTGAAGTTCATGCGGCAGGTGCCGTGCGCCGCGTGCGAGGGCACCGGGTACGGGCCGGTGGCGCGCACCACGCGGCTCGCCGGACTGTCGTTCGTGGACGTGACGGGCCTGGCGGTGGCCGATCTGCGGTCCTGGACTGACCGGGTGGCCGAGGGGCTGGGCCGGACCCAGCAGGAGATCGCCGAGACCCTGCTGCCCGAGATCGCGGCCCGGCTCGATCTGCTGTCCTTGCTGGGACTCGGGCATGTGCAGCTGTCCCGCAACGCTCCCTCGCTCTCGGGCGGGGAGTTGCAGCGGGCGCGGCTCGCAGCGCAGCTCAGCACCGCGCTGACCGGGGTCATCTTCGTTCTGGACGAGCCGAGTTCGGGATTGCACCCGGCGGACAAGGAGCCGCTGTTCGCCATGTTCGAGCGGCTGCGGGACGCCGGGAACACCGTGTTCCTGGTGGAGCACGACCCGGAGCTGGTGGCGCGCGCCGACTGGGTGGTGGACCTGGGTCCCGGGGCCGGCCAACAGGGCGGGGAGCTGATCGCCTCCGTGCCGCCGGCGGAACTGGCCCGGCATCCGCGCTCGGCCACCGGCCGCTATCTCGACCCGGCGGCCCGGCGCGTCGTCCGCTCCCCGCGCCCGGTCGGGAACGGCACGCGCTGGCTGACCCTGGAGAAGGTCGCCGTCCACAACGTGTCGGTGGACCGGGCCGCGTTCGCGGTGAACCGGCTCACCTGCATCACCGGGGTGAGCGGCAGCGGCAAGAGCAGTCTGCTGCACGGCGGTCTGGCGGCGGGGGTGCAGGCGGCTCTGGCCGGCGAGGCGTGCGAGGCCGTCGGCGCGATCGACGGGCTCGACGCGGTCTCCTGGAGTGTGGTGGTCGACCAGGAGCCGATCGGGCGCACGCCGCGTTCCAACCCCGCCACGTACACCAAGGCGTTCGACGGGATCCGGAAGCTGTTCGCCGGGACGGACGCGGCCAGGGCGCGCGGGCTGACCGCCACCTCGTTCTCGTTCAACGCGGAGGGCGGTCGCTGCGAGACGTGCCAGGGGCACGGGCAGCGGCAGGCGGACATGCACTTCCTGCCGTCGCTGTGGGTGACGTGCGAGGCCTGCGACGGGCGGCGGTTCGGGTCGGAGGTGCTGGCCGTCTCCTACCGGGGCCACACGGTCGACCAGGTGCTGGACCTGACCGTGGACACGGCGGCGGAGCTGTTCGGCGACGACGCCGGGGTGGCGCCGGCGCTGGGCGCCATGCGCCAGGTCGGCCTGGGCTATCTGCGGCTGGGGCAGAGCGCGACCGAGCTGTCCGGGGGCGAGGCGCAGCGGCTGAAGCTGGCCACCGCGCTGATGCGGGGCGCCAAGCGGCTCAGCCGGGGGCTGGTGATCCTGGACGAGCCGGTGACCGGGCTGCACCCGGCCAACATGCAGGTGCTGGTCGACGCCTTCGAGGTGCTGCTGGACGGCGGCAGCACGGTGGTCGTCGCCGAGCACGACCTGCACTTCGCGGCCTGCGCCGACTGGATCCTGGACATGGGTCCGGGCGGCGGCGCGGCGGGCGGCCGGCTGCTGTACCAGGGAGACCCGCGCGGCCGGCTGGACTGGGACAGTCCCACGGCCCGGCATCTGGCGCGGATCGCCCGCTGACCGCGTCGCGGGAACACCGCCGGGCGGTGTTCCCGCGACGGGTCACCCGTAGGTCAGCCGCAGGTACTCCAGCAGTTCGGGGAACTCCCGCTGGTGCAGGAAGTGCCCGCCGCCGGGGATCTCGAAGGCGACCGCGTCCAGTTCCTCGACCACGGTCTCGAACTGGCCCTGCGGGATGAAGGGATCGCGGTCGCTGTGGAACACGGCGATGTCCTCCTGGTTGGACCGCACGGCCGGCCAGTCCCAGGGTTCGTCGAAGTAGCCGCTGCCGCGCTCCAGTTCGTCGTCCAGACCGGTGTACGGGCACACCAGGACCGAGCCGCGGATCTTCTCCCGCTCGGCGTACCGGATCGCCGCGACCGCCCCGGAGGACCAGCCGAGCAGCACGTCGTCCGGCCCGGCGCGCAGATGGTCGCGCAGGAAGGCCAGCCAGTACTCCCGGCGGGCCGCGATGGAGTCCGGGAAGGTCTGGAACTCGGTGGCGAAGCCGAGGTTGCGCAGCTCGTCCCGCAGCCACGGGGTCCAGGCCGTGGCCCAGTGCATGGTGCGGTTGCCGTGGAGGTAGATGATGCGTGGCCGCGCCATGTTCCCTGCCCCCTACTCCCCCTCGTCCGGCGAGCCGAGGACGAACAGCCACTCCAGCGGATGCCCGAACTCGATCTCCCGGAGGACGGTGAACCCGGCGTCGGCGAAGTGGCGGCGCTGTGCGGCATGGGTCTGCAGGTCGATGCCCATGACGTCGTGGAACAGCTCGTACGCCAGGGTGAACAGCGGGGTGACGGGCGCCCGTTCGCCCGGCTCCTCGGTGAACCCGTCGGCCACGACCACGTGCCGGGCCGCCGGGAAGGCCTCGCGGAAGGCGGTCAGGAAGGGCCTGCCGCCGATCTCGCCGCCCACGAAGTGGTGCAGGATGAAGTACGAGGTCACCAGGTCGGCCTCGGCGACCTGCGGGTAGGCCGCCGGGTCGGAGACGACGTCGAGCATGTCGGCCTGGACGATGGTGATCCGGTCGTCCAGGCCGGCCCGCTTGACGTTCTGACGCGCCAGCTGGCAGGCCTCGGCGTTCACGTCGACGCCGATGCCCGTGGTACCGGGCCGGGACTCCACGAGGTGGATCAGCCGGGTGGCGGCCCCGCAGCCGATGTCGGCGGCGTGCGTGAAGGCCAGGCCGGCGGTGGCCTCGTCGAACAGGGGCTTCTGGAAGGTCCAGTTCTGCGCGCAGCCCAGGGCGGTGAGATGGCCGTCCTGGAGGGCGCCGCTCGCGAAGGAGTCCCGGCCCAGGGCGAGCGAGTCCAGGCTGCGGAACACGTCCCCGAACCCGCCGACGGTGGCGGTGAAGTAGCCGCGCACCCGGTGGGCGTGCCGGCCGCGCGCGGTCGGCGCGACCTCGGCACGGGCGGGGTCGTGGGCGACGAGCCCGGCGCGGTCGGCGGAGCGCAGCAGCGGGACGAGGACGTCGGGGTCGGTGCCCGTGTCGGCGGCCAGCCGTGCGACCGGCACCGCGCCGCCCCCCGCCGCGCCCGGCCCGTCGTACAGGTGGTCGAGCACTCCGGTCCTGATCAGCGAGTAGAGGACATACGTGCCGATGAAGCCGTTGAGCAGATCGGCCACGGCGGCGTCGTCCGCGGCCTGTGTGCGGGTCGGGGTGGGCGTCGGGGTTCGGGTCGGTGAAGCTCGGTGTGGTGACATCGAAGGGCTCCCATCGGGCGCTTGCTCGCAGCGCCTCGGGTCGGGGCACGCCGGGGCGACGACTGGCCGGCCGTGCGGGGATCGGGTGCGGGCCGGGGTGGGGCGGGGCGCTCCCCCGCCCCACCCCGGGCGGTCACTTCACGGCCGTGATGATGCCGTGCGGCGTCCATCCCGTGTCGGCCTTTCGGGTGATCTTCGCCCCCTGGAAGCCGGCCTCCTGGAGCCACTGCTCGTACTGCTTCCAGGCGTAGATCATGCCGCCCTTGGCCGGCAGCGCGGCGAAGTAGACGCTGTCGAGCGCGGCCATCAGCGGCCCGTCGCCCTGGTCGTCGGAGACCGAGCTGAAGATCACCAGCCGGCCGCCGGGGGCGAGCGCCTCGTACGCCTTCTTCATCAGGGCGATGTTCTCCTCGGGCTCCCAGATGACCATCTGGTGGGAGAAGAGGACGCAGTCGACGCCCTGCGGGAACGGGTCCTGGAACATGTCGCCCTCGTGGACGGTGATCCGGTCGGACAGGCCGTTCTCCTCGATGCGCCGGCGGGCGATGGGTCCGGAGGCGGGGATCTCCATCACCGTGATCTTCAGGTGCGGGTGGGCGTGGGCCAGGGCGATGGCGTTGACGGCGTCGCCGCCGCCGGCGTCCACCACCGTCCGCACGGAGCCGAAGTCGCCGTTCTCCAGCAGGAACGGGTTGGACAGCTCCGACCAGGAGCGCATGTAGCGGTAGAAGACGCGCTCGATGTCGGGGTTCTCGTGGAAGCGGTGGTACAGGTCGCGGCCGACGCCGCGGATACGGCGCAGGCCCACGTTGGTGTTCTGGCGCAGGGACTCGGTGAAGTCGGCCTGGGCCTCGTAGACGATGTGCGCCTCGAAGGCGACGACGCTCGCGAAGATGGACCACTGGCCGTCGGTGAACAGCTTCTCGATCACCGGGGCGTTGCGGTAGCGGCCGTCCTCCTTGACCGTGATGCCGAGGGAGGTGGTGCCCAGCAGCAGGATGTCGGTGGCGCGCTCGGCGAGCCCCAGCTCCTGGCGGATGTCCTCCTTGGCGAGGTCGGGCTTGTCCTGGAGCAGCTCGAACAGGCCGAGTTCGCAGCCGGCGTTGAGGTACTGGAAGGAGGCGTGCCCGAACAGGATGGGGGTGAGGCCGTCCATCGTCAGCGGGGTGGCGGTCATGTCGTTTCCTTTCGGATGAGAGGGCGGGCGTCGGGTGTCAGCGCAGGGACTTGGGGCGCATGTCGGTCCAGATCTCGTCGATGTGCGCCAGGCAGTCGGCGCGGGGGCCGGTGAAGCCCTCGTCGTGCCAGCCGTCGGGGGTGTCGCGGTCGACGGGCCAGACGGAGTACTGCTCCTCGTCGTTGACGACGACCTTGCAGCGGACCGTCGAGTTCTCTTCCAGGAAGCCGGGCACGGCTGTTCCTCCTTGGGCCGGTTCGGACAGGGTTCGGTCGGGATGTCCCGCGGGGCGGGCGCGGATCAGGCGAGGGCCGTCGAGGCGCTGACCCAGGTCGCGTTGCAGAGCATGCCGCTGCCCAGGGCGGGGGCGGGCAGGGCCGTGCCGGGCGGCCCGTCGCCGGGCGGCAGCGCCCCGGGGGGCACGCCGTCGGTGCGGTCCATCAGCCGGAGCCGCAGGGGGCCGTCGTCCGCCACGGTCACCGTGACGGTGCGCCCCTCGGCCGGCAGTCCGTAGAGCCACAGGCTCCATTCCTCGTCCTCGCCGCCGCGCCCGGCGCCGGGGCAGCCGTCGACCTCGTAGTGCAGGACGCGGGCGCCGTCGAGGAAGAGCACCGCTTCGGCGGCTCCCCGCCGGGAGGCGAGGGACAAGGTGACCGTGCGCCGCCCGGCGGAGGCGTCGGTGCCGGTCACCACCGCGGCCGGGGCGGCCAGTTCGGCCGGGGCCGTCTCGGCGTGGAAGTACCGGTGGTCCTCCGCGCCGAAGAACTCGGGCAGCGGGCCGTGCTCCGGAGCGCCGGGCGCGCCCGGGCCGGCCACCGTCTCCGGCTCGACCGAGGCGAGCACCGCCCGGTCCCGGTCGGCATCGAGGGCGTAGAGCACCCCCCGGTAGCGGGGGTGGTCGCGGCCGGGCCGCAGTCCGGCCGCGACCAGGGCGAGCGCGGCGACGGCCAGGGCGGCGGGCAGCGGCCGTCCCAGGGCGGCGGTCAGCGCGCCCAGCGGTGCGTACAGCGCCATGCACACCCAGGAGGTCACCAGCGAGGGCACGGCCGACAGCCGCTGTGACAGGGCCGTGTAGGTCAGGGCGACCAGCGGGCCCATCAGGCAGACGGGACCGGCCGTGACCAGCGCCAGCCCGGCGAGGGCGGCGGGCAGTGGGCCGTGGCCGATCAGCGCGAGTCCGGCGGCGCACCCCAGCAGCGGCCAGCTCAGCAGATAGCCGAGGCAGGGTGCGGCGCGGGCGGTGAGCAGCATCGGCAGCAGCCACCACACCGTGGCGCCGGCCGCGAGCTCCAGCGGGTGCCCCGCCCGGCCGAAGGCCCACGCGATCAGGGTGTGGGCGGCCAGGTTCGCGGCGACGATCCCGCTCAGGAAGAGCCCGCCGAAGCGGCTCGGGTGGCCGTAGTAGGCGAACTCCGGCCGGCGCGCCCCCAGTCGGGCGCCGGCCGTCTGGGCCGCCAGGGCCACGGCCGCCGTCGGCAGCAGGGCCGCCGCGGCGCCGAGCGCGGTGACCCCCGTGTCCAGGCCCCGGCCGTGGACCAGCAGCACCAGGGCGGCCAGCCAGACCACGGCCGTGGCCACCGCGAGGGGCATGGTCCAGCGGGCCGGGTAGCGCACCAGCCGCCCGGTGGGCAGGGTGAAGAAGACGGTCTCCTCCCCCTCCCCGCCGCGCAGCGCCGCCAGGTCCGCCTCGCCGAGCCGGCGGGCCAGGGTCAGCGCGTACGAGCCGTGGTGCTGGAGGGTCTGCGGCTCGACGGTGCCGGGTGTGTCCGAGGCGCTGTGGTAGTGCGTGTAGCCGCCGATGTGGGCGAAGTTGAACCCGGGCAGCCCGGCCCGCTCGAAGGCGCTGAAGTCGGTCGCGTTCGGCATCCGCCTGTACACCTCCCGGAACAGCGAGGAGGTGTACTGGTGGGCGGCCGCCCGTTCGAGGTGCCGGTAGGCGGCCCGGGCGTTGCGCCCGGTCTCGAACATCAGGGCGGGGCCGCGGCTGCCGCGCGCCTCGAAGTTGAGCACCACGCCGATCCGCTCGCGCAGCTCGTGCCGCTCCACGAAGGCCCGCGCGCCGAGCTGGCCGATCTCCTCGGCGTCGGTGAACAGGAGCACCACGTCGTTGGCGAGCTTGCCGCGGGAGCCGGCCAGCGCCCGCGCGGTCTCCAGCAGGGCGGCGACCGCGACCGCGTTGTCGTTGGCGCCCGGGCTGGCCGGCACCGTGTCGTAGTGCGCGACCAGCACCACCGCGGGGCGCTGCGAGGCGCCCTCGGCCCCCGGCAGCACGGCGACGACGTTGGCCACGTCGGCGGCGATGCGCACGGTGGTGCCCGGGCGCATACCGTCCGACTCGTCCACGACTGTGGCCCGCTGGATCTCGCAGGACAGCCCCAGGCCGGCGAGTTCGCGGACCAGGTGCTCACGTGCGCGCCGGTGTTCGGCGGAGCCGAGGGGGCGCGGCGCGCGGGCGATCTCCCGTACGTGGCGCAGGGCCCGTTCGGCGGAGAACGCGTCCCCGGGGGCGGTCTCCGGAGCGGCCTCCGGGCGGCGCAGCATGCCGGCGGCGAGCAGTGCGGCGGCCCCGAGGAAGGCGGCCGCCGCCCCGGCGGTGGCGCTCAGGGGCGCCAGCGTCTCCCCGGCGGCGGCCGGGGCGGGCCACGGGTTCACGGCTGCTCCTCCCGGCGGCCGCCGCGGGGGCGGCGACCGCTGACGAGCTGGCCCCGCGAGCGCCGGAAGCGCTCCAGGGTGGCGACCGCGGACTCGTTGGTCCGGTCGGCCATGAGCACACTGGAGGTGTCGCTGCCCACGAAGTGCGAGCAGACGGTCTTGTGCGCCTCATACGCCTCGTCGAGGGCCTCGGCAAGCCGCCGGTGGTCCGCCGCGAACTGTGGGGGCAGGTCGCCGAACAGCGGCCGCAGCTCGCTGAGCACCCGGATGAGGTACTCGTGGTCGCGCCAGCGCAGGCCCGTCATGTCCGGCGGGGCGCTGGGCGGGATCAGGGTCGGGCGCACCCGTACCGTGTAGGCGGAGTACGGGAAGTCGCCGGTGAAGGTGAGGGCGGCGCCGGAGCCCCGCATCAGCGTGGTCGCCAGCGTCAGGAACTGCCGGGCGCGCTCCGGGTCGCCGGCGCGCAGCCGGTCGCCCATGCAGTGGAACGCCACGACCATGCCCTGGACCAGGGCCATGAACACGCGGTGGCCGCGGGTCCAGCGGCGCAGCGCGTCCGCCTCGCCCATGGTGTGCGGAGGCAGCGGCCGGGGCGCGCGCGGGGTGCCTTCGGCGGCCCCGGCCCGGTGGATCGGCGTGCCGGAGTACAGGGCGAACAGGCCGCCGAAGGCCAGGTGCAGACGGTGCAGTTGCGCGGTGGGCAGCGAGGTGCCGGTGGTGCTCTCCTCCTCGCACAGGACGAGATAGGCGTGTGCGGTGGAGCGGCGCAGCACGTGCAGCGCGTCGCCCCGCACCCGGACGATGGCGAAGGCCTCGTCGTTGGCGCGGTTGCCGGGGGACTCGTCGGGGTCCGTGCCGACGGGCTCCGGGTCGGGCAGGGCCTCCTCCAGGAGGGCGACGGCCTCGCGCGCCCGGTCCTGGGTCTTCTCGTCGGGCCCGTCCAGGAGGGCGCCGGCGAGCGCCGCGAGCTGCGGGGCGGCAGGGCCCGAGGCGGTGTCGCCGAGTTCCTCCACCGTGCGCGGCAGGTCCTGCGGGCGGAGCAGGTGGAAGGGGGTGAGCGGCCGCATCCGGATCTCCTCCTCTCGCGGGTCGTCAGGTCGGTCGGTGGGCATGGGTCACACGCTCCGGCCGTACTTCGTCCGCATCTGCTCGGGCGATTCGAGGTGGCCCTGGTCGATCAGGTACTGGAGGACCAGGTGGGCCTGCTTCTCGTCGGCCGGCGGGCAGACGACGTCGCTGCCGCGCAGGGCGCGCAGGGTGTTGCGGCATTCGACGTGTGGCTGCACCAGGTGGATGAGCCGGGGGTCCAGCGACTCCTGCGGGTCGGCCTCGGCGTCGCGGATGAGCGGCACCATCGAGTACAGCGGGTGTCCGGGCGGGACCTCCAGGGCCCGTTCGCGGGCCTCCTCGAAGGGCACGATGTCGAAGTCGTAGCCGAAGGTCCTGATCCAGTCGCAGAACTTGCGGATGCTGACGGGCGCCGGGTTGAACAAGTGGTAGAAGTCGCCGATGGCGTCCGGCTGGAGCGAGATGTGCACGGTCGCGTCGGCCACGTAGTCGACGGGCACGGCGTCGAGGATGCGCGGGTACTCCGGGACGATGCCCATGGCGGCGAAGCCGCGGAAGGAGACGACGAGGTAGTCCTCGGCCTGGGTGGCGCCGGTGGCGGTGTGGCCGAGGATGAGACCGGGCCGGTAGATGCTGACGGGGACGCCGCGTTCGCGGGCGATGTCGGCGATCTTCTCGGCCACCCACTTGCTGCCGGTGTAGCCGCCGGGGTCGTCGTTGGGGCGGGCGAGGGCCGTCGCGTCCTCCAGCAGGGGGCGCGGCATGTGCGAGGCGAGGACCACGTCCGCGGTGGAGATGTGGTGGAAGGCCTTGAGCCGGGTGGTGCAGGCCAGCCGCAGCAGTTCCTGGGTGCCGCCGACGTTGGGCTTGCGCAGCGCCGAGTACGGATAGACGAAGTTGACGGTGGCGCCGCTGTGGTAGACGGCGTCGAGCGTGCCGGCGAGTTCGGTCCACTTCTCCTCGGAGAGCCCGACGCGGGGCCGGCCGAGGTCGCCGGGCAGCGGCCGGATCCGGGCGGCGTAGCTCTCGTCCCAGATGAGGTAGCGCTGCATCGTCTCGCGCAGCCGCCCGAGGGCGGCGGTCTCGTCGGCGGCCCGGACCAGGCAGTACACGTCGGCGCGGGTGCGCCGCAGCAGGGACTGGAGCATGAACGCCCCGAGGTAACCGGTGGCCCCGGTCAGCAGGACGGCGCGGGGATCGAAGTGCCGCGCGTGCGGGAGGCCGTCGGGCCGGATGTCGTCGGCGAGGACGGCGTCCTTCTCCAGCATCCGGATCTGCCGGTCGACCAGGGCCTCGCGCAGGTCGCCGCTGCGGTGCTCCTGCACGGCCGCCGCGACGCCCTCGACGGTGGGCGTCTTGAACAGCTGGTGCACGGGCAGGTCGATCTCGAAGCGGTTGACGAGCTGGGACGCCAGCCGGGCCAGCATCAGCGACGAGCCGCCCGCCTCGAAGAAGTCCTGGTCGACGCCGACCGCCGGGAGCTGGAGCGCCTTGGCGAACAGGGCCGCGATCTCGGTCTCCAGCTCGGTGCGCGGCTGGGCCAGGGCGCCGGTGCCGACGGTGCTCACGTCGCCGGGGGCGGGCAGGGCCTTGCGGTCGATCTTGCCGTTGGGCGTCTTCGGGAACTCGTCCAGGACGACGATCACGGACGGCACCATGTAGGCGGGCATGGACTCGGCGAGGTGGGCCTGGAGGGTGTGTGGGCGCAGCTCGCTGCCGCGGGTGCGGGCCACGTAACCGATGAGCCGGCGGTCGCCGTTGGCCTCCTCGCGGGCGACGGCCACGGACTCACGGACCTCGGGGTGGCCGGTGAGCGCGGTCTCGACCTCGCCGAGTTCGATCCGGTAGCCGCGGATCTTGACCTGGGTGTCGGCCCGGCCGAGGAACTCGATGGTGCCGTCGGCGGTGTACCGGCCGAGGTCGCCGGTGCGGTACAGGCGCTGCCCGGGGGCGCCGAACGGGTCGGGCACGAACCGGTCGGCGGTCAGTCCGGGGCGGCCGTGGTAGCCGCGGGCGAGGCCGACGCCGCCGACGCAGATGTGTCCGGCCACTCCGGGCGGCACCGGCTGGGCGTTGTCGTCGAGGATGTACGCGGTGAGGTTGGCGACCGGCCGGCCGATGGGCGCCGCCTCGGGGTCCTCGGTGCGCTCGCACACCCAGGCGGTGGAGTCGACGGTGGTCTCGGTGGGGCCGTAGAAGTTGATGAGTTCGGCGTTCTCGACCCGGGAGAAGACGCTGCGCTGGAGGGCGCCGGTCAGGGCCTCGGCGCCGCTCTGGACGTAGCGCAGCCGGGTGCAGCGCTCGATGCCGGGTTCCTCCATCAGCACGGAGTTGAGCGAGGGCACCGCCGCGTAGACGGTGATCTCCTCCTCTTCGAGGAGCCGGACCAGGGCCTTGGCGTCGTACTTCTGTCCGGGCGGGGTGATGATCACGCTGGCGCCGGAGAGCAGCGGCCAGAAGGTGGCCCACAGGGACGGGTCGAAGCTGAAGGAGTGGTTCTGCAGGACGCGGTCGTCGGGGCCGAGCGGCCAGCGGCGCTGCCGCCAGGTGAGGTTGTTGACGGCGCCGCGGTGGGTGAGCATCACGCCCTTGGGGCGGCCGGTGGAGCCGGAGGTGTAGATGAGGTAGGCGAGCTGTCCGGGGTCCACCTCGACGCCCGGGGCGTGCCGGGGCGAGCGGGCGATCCGCGGCCAGTCCTCGTCGATGAGGACGCGTTCGCGGTCGAAGACGAGGCCCCGGGTCAGCTCCCACTGGGTGATGAGGACCTGGGTGTCGCTGTCGGTCAGCAGATAGCCGAGGCGTTCGGCGGGGTACTCGGGGTCGAGGGGCACGTAGGCGCCGCCCGCCTTGAGCACGGCGAGCATGGCGATCACCATCTCCACGGAGCGCTCCAGGCAGATCGCCACCCGGGACTCGGCGCCGACCCCGCGCTCGCGCAGGTGGTGGGCGAGCTGGTTGGCGCGCTCGTCGAGGTCGCGGTAGGTGACGGAGGCTCCGCCGCAGCTGACGGCGAGGGCGTCGGGGGTGCGGGAGACCTGCGCCTCGACCAGCTGGTGGATGCCCAGGTGTGCGGGGAACTCCTCCTCGGTCCGGTTCCAGGTGCGCAGCACCAGCTCGCGCTCGCCGGCGTCGAGCAGGGGCAGTTCGGCGACCGGCCGCCGGGGCGCGCGCACGGCCTCCTCGAGCAGCGTGGTCAGGTGGGAGAGCATCCGGCGGGCGGTGCTCTCGTCGTGCAGGTCCGTGTTGTAGTCCAGGCGCAGCAGTAGTCCGTCCTCGTCGCGTACGGCCTGGAGCGCGAGGTCCACGACGGTGCGTCCGGCGGGCAGCGCCCGGGGGGCGACGGTCAGTTCCGGCGCGGCCAGCGACCAGCGGGCGTCGCGGAAATCGAACATGGCCTGGAAGAAGGGGGTGCGGCTGACATCGCGCGAGGAGCTCTGGAGTTCGTCCACGAGGGTGCCGAACAGGATCTCGGCGTGCGCGTCCGCCTCGGCGCGGGCCCGGCCGGTGAGGCGCACGGCATCCTCGAAGCCGGGCTCGCCGGACAGGTCGGTGCGAATCACGAGGGTGTTGGCCGCGGGGCCCGCGAGGTCCGGCCAGCGTTTCCCGCGGACCGAGGTCCGCACGCCGACGGCTATGTCGGACTGCCCGGCGTACCGGGACAGCAGCGTCTGGAACGCGGCGAGGAGCACGGACTCGGCGTCGGCGCCCAGCCGCTCGGCGAGCCGGTCCAGGTCCGCCGCGGCCGTCGGGGACACGGTGACGCTCACCGAGTCGCCCGGATAGGTCTTGGCCGGGGGACGGCGCCGGTCGGTGGGCAGCTGGAGCACGGGGACCCCGGCGAGCCGTTGCCGCCAGTGGTCGAGCTGCCGCGCGGTCTCCGGGGCCTCGGTCCGCTCCAGCCGCCAGCGGGCGTAGTCGCTGTACGGGGCGGCGGGTGCGGGGGCGTCCGCGCCGCCGGCCAGGGTCCGGCGGTACTCGGTGACGAGGTCGCGGATCAGCAGGTCCGGGGTCCACTCGTCGGCGATCAGCTCGTGCGCGGTGAGCAGCAGCACGTGGTCGGCCGCCGAGGTGCGCAGCAGGAGCACGCGCAGCAGTTGCCCGGCGAACGGGTCCAGCGGGGTGTCGAGTTCGGCCCGGGTGTGCCGGGCGAGGAACTCCTCGGCGGACTCCTCGCCCGTGGGGGCGTGCTCCACGAGGCGGGCCTCGCTGACGGTGTGCACCACCCGCACCACGCGCCCGGCGAGTTCGGTGAAGGAACTGCGCAGCAGTTCGTGCCGGCCGGTCAGGGCGGCCAGGGCCTGCTGGAGGGCGGCGACGTCGAGGGCGCCGCTCAGCCGGTAGCCGCTGACGCGGTGGACCGGCATCCCCGGCTCCATGTTCATGAGCATCAGCAGACGCCGCTGCTCCGGGGAGAGGCTGGCCGCGTGCTCGACGTTCTGCGAGGACAGTAACCGGGCGAGGAGTTCGCCGTGGGCCTGGTTCGGCTCGTTGATGGATGTGGTCACTTCTCTTCCTCCTGCGAATGGTCGAGCGACTCGCGCGTGACGGACGCGTATGCGTGGAGCAGCCGGTCGAGCTGTGTGTCGTCCACCTCGTCGAGGAACGACTGGATGCGACGGGACTCCTCGTCGGCTCCCAGCTGCTTCTGCCGGCCCTCGGCGATCAGGGCCGCGAAACGGGCCGGGGTGGCCTCGGTGAACACCTCGCGGACGGGGATGCGGACCCGGAAGCGCTCGCCGAGGATGTGGGCCATACGACCGGCGAGAAGGGAGTCCCCGCCGAGTTCGAAGAAGTTGTCGTGGACGCCGATCTCCTCGGCCGGGAGGTCGAGAAGGCCGGCCCAGATGCGGAGCACTTCCTCCTCGGTGTCGTCGCGCGGGCCGACCCGCTCCCCGGAGACGACGGTCAGGCGTTCCGCCGAGGGCAGCCTGCCCCGGTCGATCTTCCCGTTCGGGGTGCGCGGCAGCCGGTCCAGGAACACGAACCCGGCCGGGACCATGTGGGCGGGAAGCCGCTGTGCCAGGAACTCCCGGAGGGCGCG
>NZ_JBFBEK010000054.1:0-17020 GCF_040683715.1 Streptomyces sp. NPDC093260 | reverse complement strand
CGACACTCGGGACCTCAGCCTGCCCCGCCACAGCCCACGGTACGAAAACGGTCCACCGACTCCGTCGGCGGACCGTCATGCAAGATCGAGGCTAGTACCAAGGTGATCTTCGCTGCGAGGGCGTGTTCTTGCTCGTGTCGCTGTCGGATCTCCAACGGGAGCGCACTTCGTCGGCCAGGCCCTCGTCGACGCGCCGTCGTGCCGGCTCTGCGGGCGCGGCGCGATGAGCAGGTGGAGTCCCGTGCGGTGGTGGACACCGTGATGGCTCCGCACCGGTGACCGCACCACCGGTGCGGGTGGATGCGCACCAGGTGCCCGCAGTACTTCGGAGAGCCACTGGTGGCCCGGAGACCGGCAGTCAGGCGCGTATGAAGATCAGGTAGGACGGGCCCAGGTCGAGAGTGAGACGCCGGAGCGGGAACCCGCCCGACGACCGGCTCACCGCATAGGACACCTCGGTCTCACTTGTCGCGGTTCGCCATGGCTTCGAGAGCGAGGCAGGTCGGCGTCTGGCCGGTCCACAGGGTGCCTGCGGTGCCTGCCTCGACGTGCTCGGCGTAAAGGCGGGCCTTGGCCTCGATCACCGTGAGGTTCTCTGTCATCTGGGCCAGTTCGGCCCGTACGCGGACCTCATGGGCGCGGAGAAGCTCGAGGCGTTGCTTCTCGTTGCCGGGGCCTTCGGCGACGAGTTCGGCGTAGCGCCGGATGTCGGTCAGTGGCATGCCGCAGGCGCGGAAGCGGTTGCAGAGCTGGAGCCACTCGACGTCGAAGGGTGAGTAGCGGCGTCGTCCGCCACTGCTGCGTGCTACCGAGCCCAGCAGCAGTCCCTGTTTTTCGTAGTAACGCAGAGTATGGATCCCCAGTCCGGTGCGCTCGCTCACTTCGCCGATCGTGAGGCTCTCGTCGCTCACACTCGCTCCCTTCCTTGACCTAGACCAAGGTCTAGATCGTAGCGTGATCGACGTACCTCGGAAAACGACCCCCGGAGCGTGCACCATGCCTCTTTCCCTGGACCCCGAACTGGCCGCCGTGTTCGCCGCCAGTGCCGATGACACCCCGGCCGAACCGCTCGCGCCCGGCGACTGGAAGACCTGGCGGGACAGCGTCGCCGCCGTCTATCCGACCCTGACCGCTGACCTGGACCGGCCGGAGGTCAGACATCAGGTGTTCACCGCGGCCACCAGCGACGGTGCGCACATCGACCTGCACTGGTTCGCCCCGCCCGGCGTCACCGGCCCGACCGCGGCCGTCGTCCACGCCCACGGTGGCGGCCTGGTCGCCGGCGAAGTGGCGCACTTCGCACCGTTCATCGCCCAGTACGTCGCTGCTTCCGGCGTGCCGTTCCTGTCGGTGGAGTACCGGCTGGCCCCGGAAGTGACCGGCGAGACTCCCGGCGACGACGTCTACACAGGGCTGAACTGGCTGATCGAGCACGCAGACGAGCTGGGCGTGGACACCGCCCGGATCGCAGTGATGGGCGAGAGCGCCGGTGGCACCCTGGCCGCCACCACGGCCATCCGCGCCCGCCGGGACGGTATCGGCCTGGCCCGGCAGATCCTCGTCTACCCCATGCTCGACAACAGTGACGCCCCACTCGATCCGCAGCTGCGCACGTTCTCCACCGACCTGCACACCCTCAGGAACACCGCCTGGCAGGTCGTACTCGGCGACGCCCGCGCCCACGCCGACGACGCGCCCGCAACGATCGTGCCCGCCCGTCTGGAGGATGCCGCCGGCCTGCCCCCGGCCTACCTCGAAGTCGGCGAGCTCGACGCCTTCCGGAACGAGACCCTCGCCTACGCACAGCGGCTGTGGTCGGCCGGCGTCAGCGCCGAACTGCACGTCCTGCCCGGCCTGAGCCACGGCTGGGACCACTTCGCCCCGCGCATCTCCGCGCACGCCCCGGTCCACGCCCGGCGCGTCACCCTTCTGAAGTCCCTCTGAAAAGCAACCTGCAAGGAAGCACGATGAGCACTCACGACCTGCGCAAGCTCTACCTCGACTACATCGACGCCATCAACGCCCGTGAATTCCACCGGATGGCCGAGTTCGCCCACGACACCCTCGTCTTCAACGGGGAACCCGTCTCGCGGGAGGACTACGTCGCAACGATGCAGCAGCACATGGACGCCGTGGACGGCTTCGTCTGGCGTCTGGACGACCTCATCATCGAAGGGGACCGAGTGGCCGCCCGGCTCACCGACACCGGCACCCCGGTCAAGCCCTGGCTGGGACTGGAGCCCACCGGCCGCAGCGTCACCTTCACCGAATACGCCTTCTACCATTTCCGCGACGGACGCTTCGAGCACATGTGGTACCTGCTCGACGCCCAGACCATCCAGCGGCAACTGACCGCCCCACGGACAGAGGACTGAGCCGCGGGGCGCACGAGAGGCCCTCCAGAGGCGGGCGCAGGCGTCACCGTGACGCGAGCGCGCCGGCACGATCGGTTCCGCCAACTACAGGTGAGACGCCACCAGGAGCCGATTCGCCGGCGGCGCGCTGAGCGGCGACTGCCAGGTGCTGCGGAGTGCGGCTGGGCGGATCGACATCGGGCGGGTGGGCAAGCACGCGAAAGCGCCCGGCCGAACCGGCAGTCCTGGCCGTGACCTCGTTCACGCGGAGCTTTCATCGCGCCCGCTGCCGAGGTCGCCCTCCGAACCACCCGTCAGGTGGGAAAAGACAAGCCGTGCCGCAGTCGCCCTCCCAGTGCCTCGCGTCCCGCCCCCGGTGATCAGCGCAGTCTTACCTTCGTACCCGTCCCTGCCTCCTCCTTCGATCCGATTCAGTAGGACATGGCGTTGAGGACCAGGCCGAGCGCGCCGAACTGGTCCTCCATGCCGTCGCGGTACGCCTGGTGGATGGTGCCGCGCTTGCCGTGGCACACGTCGCGGGCCAGCTTGTGGCGGGGTTCCTCCACGGTGAGCTGCCGGTTCATCTGTCGGCGGTAGTGTCGTCCACCGGGTCGACCACCCGCAGCCCCAGCAGAGCGTCAACGTGATGCGTTCACCGCGTTGCTGGACGATCCATCTGAGAGTCGCAGTCGTCGGAGGCATGGGTGGTCGAGCCGGGCTCGCCTGTGCTGTCGAACGGGCCGGTGGTCATGGTGGTGAGGGCTTCGGCGGTGGTGGCGTGGACCGGCAGGACCGTGTCGACCCCGGTGAGGGTGAGCATCCGCATCAGACGGTCGGGAACGTTGGCGAGTCCGAGTGCACCGCCCTCCGCCTGGGCGGTGTGCCAGAGGCCGATGAGCGCGCTCAGACCGGCGGAGTCGCAGAAACCGACCTGGGACAGGTCCAGAACCAGGTGCGGGCACCCTTGCTCGATGATCATCGAGGCGTCGCGGCGCAGGGTCTCCGCGGTGTGCATGTCCACGTCCCCGGCGACCGTGGCGATGGCGAGGCCGGGATGGGGTTGCTGGACGGTCAGTTGCAGCGCGTCGGTCACGTCGGTCGTCACTCCTGGCTGAAGTGTTCGGGCGCGGCGGCGGTGTGTGCGGTGGCAGCGACAGTGCCGTCGGGTGTGGCGTGGGGGTGGGGGACGGACAGGGCCAGCAGGGCCACGTCGTCGCCGGCTCCGTCGGGCAGTGAGGCCAGCAGGGTGATGCTGTCCTCGACCAGGGAGGTGGCGGTGACGGGCCCGGTGCGTTGGTGGAGGAAGCCGGTCAGGCCGTCGTCACCGAGCATGGCGCCCTCGGTGGTGCGGGCTTCGGTCAGCCCGTCGGTGTAGAGGAACAGGCTCTCACCGGCCGTCAGGGAGAAGGTGGTCTGGGCGAAGGGAGCCTGGGGGAAGGCGCCGACGAGCATGCCGCCCTGGGGGCGTACGGCCCGCACCCAGACGGCGCCGCTGTCGTCGGGGCGCAGGTGGTAGGCCGGCGGGTGGCCGCCGGTGGCGACGGTGACGGTGAAGCCGCCGTCGGCCCTGGGCTCCAGGAGGCCGAAGAGGACGGTGCAGAAGCGGCGGCCGGCGGTGACGTCGGTGAGCAGCATGGTGTTGAGCGCGCTCAGCACGGTGACGGGGTCGGCGTCGATCTGGGCCGTGGCGCGCAGGGTGTGGCGGGCCAGGGCGGTGACGGTCGCCGCCTCGGGGCCTTTGCCGCACACGTCACCGAGGACGAACGCCCACCGGCCGCCGTCGACGGGGAAGACGTCGTAGAAGTCGCCGCCCACGTCGTGGGCGGAGGCGGTGCGGTAGTGGCAGGCCAGCTCCAAACCCGGCACCACGGGAAGGGCCGGGGGAAGCAGGGTGCGCTGGAGGGTGGAGGCGAACGCGGCGATGGCGGCCCTGTCCTGCTCCGCCTTCTCCCGGGCCGCCCGTTCCGCCTCGGCCCGCGCCCGCTCCGCTTCGGCGTGCCGCCTCTCCGCTTCCCGGCGGGCCTGCTCGTCGCGCAGTGCGCGCAGCGCCGACAGCCGCAGCTCCATCTCGTCCAGCACGATCGCGGCGAGATCGGCAAGGGTGGCGGTGTCCTCCTCGGTGATCGAGCGCGGCCGGGTGTCGAGGACGTTGACCGTGCCCAGCTTGTGCCCGTCGGGGGTGATGATCGGTGCGGCGGCGTAGAAGCGCACGCCCATCTCTCCGGCGACCAGCGGATTGTCCGCCGCGACGGGGTCTTTGAGGGTGTCGGGGATGACTATGGTGTCATCGCGCAGGATCGCCGAGCCGCACAGGCCCGGATCACGGCCGATCTCCGCGACACCCTCCAGACCGTGGGCGGCCTTGAACCAGATGCGGTCGGTGTCCACGATCGTGACCGTCGCCACCGGCACGTCGAAGAGGCGGGCGGCCATCGCCGCCACCCGGTCGAACGCCCCGTCGGGCGGAGTGTCGAGGATGTCGTAGCGGCGCACCGCCGCGATCCGGGCCGCCTCCACATCCGGGTCAGGGACCAGCTCGGGGCGGCGCCCGGGAGCCGGGTCGGTGGCCGATGCCTGCTGCGTCATCGGCTTTCCTCTCCGTCGATGGGCTGCCGCCGTGAACGGCACGAACCGACGCAGCTTAAGTCGCCCACACACCCGAACGCCAATGCCGCCGGGCACCGGACACGACCCCCTGCCCGATGGTGCGGTCACTTCACATGGCGGCTGTCCCGCGCCCACCCCCGTACGGGACGAGAGCCGCTGGACTTGTCTTTTGACCTCTGCGTGCTTGTGTGCAGGTGCCTCTCCTTGGGGTGTGGTTTCTGATCACGCGGAAGGGGAGAGCTGTTCGCGCACCCATCCGGGATCGGGGTTGGTGTGCGGCTGGCCCATCACGACGACGGTCGGCACGGTCTCGTTGCCTTCGTTGACTGCTCTCACCGCTGCGGCTCCTGCCGGGTCGCGCCAGATGTTGACCCAGTGCAACTGGCGGGCGCTGCGGCCCAGTCGGATGCGCAGTCTTATGCAGTACGTGCAGCCCGGCCGCCAGAAGACGACCGGTCGGCCGTCGGCCGCGCTGCGGCGCTGTGCCTCCTGCGCACCGATCGACCTCGGGAAGATCAGGGGTGAGTTCACGCTGGCGAGCGCCAGGAAGACCAGTAGGGATGCTGCGGCTGTGCCGGGACTCCCCTTGAGGATCTGATCAGTCACGACGGCTGAGCCGCTGAGTGCAAGCAGCATCGGCAGGATCCAGGCGCGCATCATGGTGATGCAGGCTACCGATGAGTCGAAATACTCCTCGACCCAGGCCGCTCACCTGGGTGTTCGAGCGAACCGTCCGGGCCATCGTCACCGTCCTCGAGCAGGCCGGTCACTTGCGCCAGCGGCGGGACGGACGCCGCAACCAGGACATCCCGCATGCCCCATGCCTCCGAGTTTGCGTCAGAGCGCACCCCAACTCCTAGGTTCCGGAGCATGCGATACATCAAACTCGGAACGACCGGGCTGAAAGTCTCCGCCATCACCCTCGGTTGCATGAGCTTCGGCGAGCCGGACCGGGGCGGTGAGCCCTGGTCGCTGGGCGCGGACGCCAGCCGGGACGTCATCAAGCAGGCCCTTGAGGCCGGGGTCAACTTCCTCGACACGGCCAATGGGTACAGCGCCGGAAGCAACGAGGAGATCGTCGGTCAGGCGGTCAAGGACTTCGCCCGGCGCGAGGAGGTCGTTCTCTCCACCAAGGTCTGGATGCGGATGCGCCCCGGCCCGAACGGCTCCGGGCTGTCCCGCAAGGCGATCTTCGCCGAACTCGACGCCTCCCTGGAGCGACTGGGGACCGACTACATCGACCTGTACCAGATCCACCGCTGGGACTACGACACTCCGATCGAGGAAACCCTAGAGGCGCTGCACCACGCGGTCAGGTCCGGGAAGGTCCGCTACATCGGCGCCTCTTCCATGTACGCCTGGCAGTTCGCCAAGGCCCTGTACCTGGCTGACCTGAACGGCTGGACGCGGTTCGTGTCGATGCAGGACCACTACAACCTTATCCACCGGGAAGCGGAGCGGGAGATGCTCCCGCTCTGCGCCGACCAGGGCATCGGCGTGATCCCGTGGAGCCCGCTGGCGCGGGGCAGGCTGACGCGGGTCCGGGACACCGCCACGGCGCGGGCCGCAACAGACCCGGGCGGCAAGATCCTCTACCGCGACGGGGACCAGGCAGTGGCCGAGCGCGTCCACGAGATCGCGGGCAAGCGGGGTCTGTCCCCGGCCCAGGTCGCCCTGGCCTGGGTCATGCGCAACCCGGTGGTGACCTCGCCCATCGTCGGGGTCACCAAACCGGCTCAGCTGGCCGACGCGGTCGCCGCGGTGGACGTCGAACTCGACGAAGCCGAGGCCGCCTACCTGGAGGAGCCCTACCAGCCGCACGAGGCCGCCTACCTGGAGGAGTCCTTCTACGAGCAGCAGCCTGTGGCGGGCTCCCGGTAGTCCGCCGGCAACGGCTCCCCCGCCCACAACAAGCCGCTCACCGTGAGTGAAGCTGACTTTCGTCCAGGTCCACGGGGAGGCCGACGGCTACTGCGTGTCGGACAAGAACCCGGTGACGTGTCCGACGATGATCACCGGGTTGCCGTACTCCGGGAGACAGCCATCCATCACTCTCCGTGAGCCGGGGGATGTGTGCGGAGAGTGTGCGTCGGCGACCTGCTGCCGTACGGCCTGCGCCGCCCGGACGACCACGACGACGTGGCGTTGCCGGTGGCGCAGTCCGTGCGGTCAGCCGTGGCGCGTCACGTGTAGCTGGGAACCAGCCAGCGAGCGCGGTAGTACGCCGCGAAGCCTTCGCTCCACGAGTAGCTCTTACGGCCGTTCGCATCCTCGAAGTCGATCACCGGCGTGGTCCAGTCGCGCCAGTTCCCGCTGCCCACCGCGGCGTGGCAGTTGTCGGTCTTGTTCGGGTCACGCTGCAGGCAGACGGTGGCGACCTGGCCGGTCACCGGGTCGTTGCCGGCGGACTTCACCATGGAGTACCGGTTGACCTGCGACTCATAGGGATAGTCGGTGCACCAGTGCGAGGCGTCGGGACCCAGTTCCCCCGTGGTCGGCCAGCGGCTGCTGGTGTGGCAGGCGCTCTGCCCGCTCTTGGAGAACTGCACTTCGCCGGCGTTCGCCGACACCCACAGCCGGTCCGGGTTTCCGTACACCGGCGAGATGTCGTGGCCGTAGGCCAGGCTGGTGCCGTTCTTCGGCAGGGCGTAGCCGTTCTCGCGGTGGAGCTTGCCCTCGGCGGTGAGGCTGTAGCGCACCAGTTCCGAGTCGCCGATCGCCCACAGGGAGCTCATCGTGTCGTCCCACAGCACCTGGTGGGCGCCAGCGAGCGGCTGGGAGTCGTACGGGGTCTGCCAGGCGCTCGGGCCGTTGCCGGGCGCGCCCTGCGCCTGCGTGTACAGCCGGACCGAGCCGGTGCCGACCTCGGCGACCGCCACACTGCCGTTGGGCAGCAGTTCCACGCCGTGCATGCTGACGTCGTGGCCGACGTTGACGGCCCAGCGGTAGCCGGACAGCGCGGGGAACGGGATGACACCGATGAACCCGCTGTTGCCGTCGCCGACCACCATCAGCTGGCTGCTGAGAGCGCCGCTGGAGCTGTACGCCCCGGTGGGCCGCACCTTGAACTCCGTGCCGCCGCCGAAGGTACCGCCGGGCACGGTGGACGTGCCGCTGACCAGGGAGGAGTCCAGGATCGAGTGGTAGGCGTCCGGGACCCAGCGCTGATACGGACCCGAAGCCGACCACACCGACGGCTTGGTGCTGTCGTAGAACTCCAGCGCGGGGCTGGTGGCGGGGTAACCTCCGTAGTCGAACGCGTAGTTGTCCCCGGCCATGAGCGCGGTCGCGCCCGCGTCGAACTCCACCTCGAGAGTAGGCGTGTAGTAGCCGATGTTGCAGGCGTAGTCGGCGGAGTCGGGGTTCATGGAGCAGAAGTCCTTGTAGGCCTTGCTGTCCAGTTCGCCCGCGGAGAGCTGCATGCCGTAGTTGGGCAGCGTGCCCTGGGCCCAGGCGTTGACCATCGAGGTCACGTCGATGCGCCGCAGGCCGTTCGACTGGTCGGGGTCGGTGCGGTTGGGGACGTCCGGGCAGTCGGGGCGGCCGATGCCGAAATCGGCCGAAGCCTGGTAACCGGCGGTGACACCGGGCTTGTTGGCCCAGGTGATGGTCGACTGGTCCCAGGACGCGGAGACCGGGTCTGCGTACATCCACCAGCCGTCGCAGGAGCCGGTGTAGGAGTCGTAGAGCCGCAGCTTGGCGCTCTTGATGCTGGCGCCGTGCAGCTTGGACACGTCGAACTTGAGGTAACTTCGGTACTTGGTCGTGCCGTTGTCGGGGGTGCCGATGTGCAGCACCGCGCCGGTGGAGTGGTCGCGCGCGTCCGTGCTGCTGACGTACGTGTCCTGGACGCGCGTGATGATGTTGCGCGGTCCGCTCTGCACGATCGGCGAGAGGCCCACCGGGGACGTGTAGGCGGTCGACAGATTCGCGTCGGAGGCTCCCGTCCGCGCCGCGCCGGTCTGCGCCGGGGCCGTCGCGTCGCCAGGAGCGGCGAGGGCGAGGGCCGCGAAAGCCGCCGTGGCGACCGCGGCAACCGTGGCCCGAAGGCGCGGAGGCGTACGCCCGGCCGCCCGCATGTGGTTCTTCACTCGAAGCCCTTCTCTGCGGTGATCACGGTGTGGGGCGGCGCGATGCAGGCCTTCGACAGGCGGCCGTCCATCCTGTCCTCCCCCTTTCCGCTCTCTGGGATGGCTGGCCGGTCCGGCGCGGTCCCCCTTTGAACCGCGCCGGAGCGGCCTTGTTCTGTGGCTGTGTCAGTCGTCCAGCACGGCCAGGGCGTCGATCTCCACGAGGAGTCCCGGCGGGAGCTGCATGTAGACGGTGGTGCGGGCGGGGAAGGGCTCACCGACGGCCGCGGCGTACGCCTCGTTCAGCTCGGGCAGGTGGGCGGGGTCGGTGAGGTAGACGCGGAGCATGACGACGTCCTCCAGGCCCGCGCCGGCCGCCTTGAGTACGGCGGTGACATTGCGCAGAACCTGTGTGGTCTGCTCGGCGACGGTGGTGCCGGCGACCGCGCCGGTGTCCGGGTCGAAGGGGAGCTGTCCGGAGACCTGCAGGACGGGGCCCTTGCGGATGCCCTGGGACAGCGGGGCCGGGAGAGAGGGGGCATTCTCGGTGGTGATGACGGTTCTGGTCACGGTGTTCCTTGAAGCGGTGGTGATCCCTGAAGGGGGTGAGCAGGCAAAACACATACGGGCGTCAGCTCCAGGCCTGACGTTCCCGGCTGCGGGGGTCGTCGATCTGGGTCCACTCGGCGTCGACGTGCATCGTGGCCCTGCGTTCGGTGTCGTAGGTATCCCAGCCGGGGTCGCCGGTGGCGGCGAACCGGATCCAGGTCTCGTGCATGCGGGCCGCGAGATCCGCCGGGGGCTTGTCGGGGCCGAGCAGGGCGGCGGGGCCGTTCAGCTCGGGCCGGTCCGCGAGGTCGAAGACGAAGGGCAGCTCGACGGCGTGGGTGGCGCCGAGCTCTCCGTCCAGGGCCTTGGAGCGCCAGGCGAACTCGTACGCGTAGGTGGCGGACTGCGCATGGGCGGCATGGGCGCCGGCCAGAGCGCGGGTGCCCGCGCCGAACAGGGCGTCGGCCATGATGGCCGAGCGCAGTTCCGCGAAGGACGCCTCGGGACGGGACTTGCGGTAGGTCTCGACGAGCCGCGCCGGATCCGGATGCGAGCGCGCCGCCGCCTCGTCGACGTCGGCTGCGGTCGAGGTGGCGTACTTGCCCACCGGGACCAGGTAGAGGTTGCCCTCCTCGGTGTTGGTGCCGACGAGCAGGTCGACGTCGGCGGCGAGGCCGGCGGCGACGGATGCGGCGGGCTGGGTGTCCAGGACCAGGCTGAAGGGGCTGAGGCCGATCAGCGGGTCGTGGTGGGTGGCGGTCTGCAGGTCGATTCCCGAGAGCTTGGAGGCGGCCTCCACCAGACGCTCGTCGGAGATCTCCGCGAAGGCGTCCATGTGCGGCTCGACGCCCAGGACCTCGGCGGCCGCGCCGGTGACGCGGGCGGCCTGCTCGGTGCTGAACGCGCCCAGGCCACTGCCGCTCTGCACGATCGCCCTGCGGAACAGACCCGCGGCCTCCGCAGTGGCGAGGACGCCGCCGACGACGGTGGCCCCGGCCGACTGGCCGAAGAGCGTGATGTTGTCCGGGGCACCGCCGAAGGCGGCGATGTTCTCCCGCACCCAGCGCAGCGCGGCGACGACGTCGAGCAGACCGCGGTTGGCGGGGGCCCCGGGCAGGTCCAGGAAACCGGCGATGCCGAGCCGGTAGTTGAGCGTGACGAGGACGACGCCGTCGCGGGCGAAGGCGGAACCGTCGTACATCGCGGACCGCGTCGATCCGGCGACGAACCCGCCGCCGTGCACGAACACCATGACCGGCAGGTCGCTCTGCGCGATGGCGGGCGTCCACACGTTGACGGTGAGGTAGTCCTCGCCCCGGCTCCAGCCGGTGCCGAAGTAGGGAGCCATGTCGATGCTGCCGAGCTTGCGCTCGGACTGCGGCGCGTTGGGTCCGGGGACAGTGGCGTCCCGTACGCCGTCCCACGGCTCATGCGGCTCGGGCGGCGCGAAGCGGCCAGCGCCCAAGGGCGGGGCGGCGTAGGGAATGTTCAGGAAGGCAGCGGTGCCGTCCTCCTGACGCAGACCGCGCACGGCTCCCTGCGCGGTGGCCACGACTGGTTCGGCATGGTGGTTCATCTCTGGTGCCTTTCCGCGGGCTTCAGCCCTGCTCGGCGTACGGGGTGAAGGGCGCCCAAGCCTTGACGGCGAAGGTGTTTCCCTCGCGTACGACTTCGGTGGCGCCGTGCCCGCCCAAGTGCGCGGGGATCACGAGCGCGTTGTTGTCGGCCGCCCAGCCCAGCACCTTGCGGCGGGTGGCGCGGGCTTCGGCGGGGTTCTCACAGAAGCAGCTGTTGGCGTCCGGCTCCAGGATCTGCACCGGGCTGTGCAGCATGTCGCCGACGAACACCGCGCGGTCCGTGCCGGAGGTGAGAGTCAGCACGGAGGAGCCGGGGGTGTGCCCGGGAGCGGCGTCGAGGCGCAGGTTCGCGTCGATCTGGTGGCTGTTGTCCCACAACTGCGTCAGGCCGGCCTGGTACACCGGGGCCACGCTGTCCTCGAAGACGTTCTGGTTGCCGCGGCCGAGCAGCGGTTGATGGCCGTTCTCCGGGTTCCAGAAGTCGAAGTCGTCCTTCGGCATCAGGTAGGTGGCGTTGGGGAACGTCGGCACCCACTGCCGCCCGTCCAGGTAGGTGTTCCAGCCGACGTGGTCAATGTGGAGATGCGTGTTGATCACGATGTCCACGTCCTCCGGTTGGACGCCCGCCCGGGCGAGGTTGGCCAGGAAGTCCGTTTCGAGGTGGCTCCAGACCGGGGCGTAGGGACGCTCCTTGTGGTTGCCCACGCCGGTGTCGACCAGGATCGTCCTGCCCTCGCTGCGCAGCAGCCAGGTCTGGATCGCCGAATTCACGATATTGGTCTCGGAATCCAGGAAATGCGGGGTGAGCCAGTCGGCACCGTTCTCCCAGACTTCCTTCGAGCTTTCCGGGAGGAAGATTTCGGGCGTCATTTCGACGGAACCGTAGTATTCCCATACTCGCGTGACGGATACATTGCCGAGGGTTATCTGCTCCATGGGATCTCCTTGGAATCCGGGGGATTTACTCAACCGTACGAGCGGCCCCGGCGGGTGCGGTATCCGTCACGTGACTGCACCTGCGTGTACAACTCGGTGCGGTCACGTGGGCCGGGAATCCGCAGGGCTTCGGCGAGTTCGTCGACCGCGGGGAAACAGTCCAGCACGAGAACGAAGGCGGCCCGGCGGGGTCGCCGGGCCGCCTTCGTACCCCTCTGCGCATCGCTCGGCTGCGCAAGTAATTCCCACGGTGGGCTGGTGCCGGAGAGCCCGGATCCGCTGGGCGAGCCGCTGTCGCGCCGTCCGTTCCGACAGATCATTGCGGGCCGCCGGAGTGCGCATCGCACGGACCGCCAGTACGGCCAGGCGATGCGCGGCCACTTCCACCCGGCTGAGGTGCGGCAGCAGGGCCTCGGTGTCCTCGTCGGCGGCGCGCTCGTCGAGAAAGTCCTCGATCAGCAGCACGGACGCGTGCAGCCGGCCGAGGCGGTCCTGCAACGATCGGCTCCGGGTGTCGATGTCGTGCCCGGTGGCGATCATCGAGGCCGTGTCCCGGAGGACGTCGTGCAGACGCACGTCGAAGGTGTGCCGCAGCCGCCTCAGGGCTTGGGACGCCGTGACGGGGCCGACGCAGTACCACACGGTCGTGACGGCCCCGAACGCAACCAGTACCGATGCCCCGAACTGCGGAAGCTGGTCTGCCCGGGCCTGGGTGAACCGAGACAGCAGGAAGGCCATGAAACCGAAGATCCCCAGGCCCAGCCCTCGCGGGCCGAACTGGCGGGCCTGAACGGCGAGGTAGATCACCGCCAGGAAAACCAGCTTGGCTGCTGTCGGGTACGGCGTCAGCGCGGCTCCGGCGGCCAGGGACGCCAGGGAGAGCGGAACGCCGAGTCCGAGCGTGATGAGCCGGTTGCGCGGGTGCAGGTCGCTCACGGCCAGTGACGTCGTCATCGCGGTGAAGCCGCCGACCACCAGCACCGTCTCGGGCGCTCGCAGCGCTGTCAGCACGGCGCGGGTCGCGGCAGTACCGAGCACGGCGCGCATCGCGGAGGTCAGACGCACGAGCCCAGGGTCGAAAGCCGCGAACCGGTCCCACAACGATGTCGTCCTCCTGGCCACCATGGAGATCTCCGCAGGTCCTTTCGCGTGCGCACGGCCGTGCGGGAGCCTTCGGGTTCTGACCGGCCGCCGCCCGCGTCACCAGTCTCGGCAGGCGAGGCTCCGACCGGTATGCGTCAGGTGACTGCTGTCGAGGGTTCTGCAGCACGTGGACGTCCGTCGCCGGCGGCGGCGACCGCGCAGCACTGGCAGGTGCCTGCATCCGTCGACGACGGCTTCCGGGCTCAAGGGGCTACGCAGTGCACGGACTTGGGGCGGACAGCCGCCAGGCGCCCAGAAGGTCACGCCACATTCGACGCATCTCGACGCAGCCGTCATCGAGCCGCAGGTTTCCGTGCGCCGCGCGTTCGCTCGGGTCGTGCGCCCGCTCAAGAGCAGCCTGATGGGCCTGCTCCGGACCAGCCATGCCGTCGACGACGTAGAAGTGGCGTACAAGCCGACCACATGGAGTGCGGAACCCGAGTCCGACCAGCCACCAGCGTCCGGTAACCATGACAGTGCCTTCCGGTCGAGATGTACGGCCTCCGCGATCGCCGTCTGTGATGGCACGACGCCACCGCCGACGCACGATCGTGCCTGCCCACCGACCCGGAAAGGCGCGACCGTGCTCGCTTCACGATTCTGTGGCCGGACGAACAGCCGGGGGTATGCGTCACGTGACTGCATCGGTGCTGGTCGGCCACCGGACGGGGTGTTTGCGCCTGCCGGCCGGTTGTCCCGTCGTGGCGATCCCGAGGCCGCCGGTGCGGAGACGTACGGCTCCACGCGTGCGGAGGTCGGCGGTCGACTCACCACCATGTCCGCGCGGCGCGCGACACCGCGGTTGAAACCAGGCCCCGGGAGAACTCCACGGATGCCACGGCCGGAAGACCCCGGACGACGACTGCGTGTTACTGACAGACTGCGCTCGGATCTGCTTCTGACCGGCTTCGAGGCCGCTCCTACAGGCGCTGCCCGCGGTTCTCCCAGGCTAGTATCTGGGGTATCTCAATTCCCTGGAGCATCCGTGGAAAACGATGGAAAGGCTCGTGGGTACCAGCACTCGACGCGGAATTCCGGTCTGGCACTGGTCGGCCGGGAAGCCGAGACCGCAGAAATAGTCCGGCGGGTCGGCACCGATCGGTCCCACAGCGACGTGTTGATCCTCACGGGTGACCCCGGTGCCGGAAAGAGCACGCTCCTTGACATCGCAGCCGATCGCGCGCGGAGTGCGGGTGGCCGAGTGCTGCGAGCGGTGGGGAGCGAATCCGAGGCCCACCTTGGATTCGCGGGCCTTCATCAGATGCTCCGCCCGGTACTCGGTGCCGCGGAGGGCCTGCCGTCGCGGCAGCGCGCCGCGCTCCGCGCCGTTCTGGGGCTCGACGAGTGTGCCGAGGCCCCCGACACGATGATCCTGGGTCTGGCGGTTCTGACCTTGTTGTCGGACCTGGCGGAGGCCGCCCCGCTGCTGGTCGTGGTCGACGACGCCCAGTGGATCGACCGCGGGTCCCTGGACGCTCTCTCCTTCGTGGCGCGACGCATGGACAGCGAGCCCGTCACACTGCTGCTGGGAGTCCGCACCGCGGCCGTACTGCCCGGCTTCGACAAGGGGTACGAGCGCCTCGAACTCGGCCCGCTGGACAGTGCGGCAGCCAACCGGTTGCTCGACCGGCAGCCCGCACCGCCCACCGGCCGAACCCGCGTGCGGATCCTCGAGGAGGCGGCCGGCAACCCGCTGGCCCTGGTGGAACTCGCCCACGCCACTGCGGTCCGCAACCCCGAGCGCAGCAGCGTGGAGGGCCCGCTGCCAGTCACCGACCGGCTGGAGCGGATCTTCGCAGGGCACGCGGCCAACCTGCCGGAACCAACCCGCCGCATCCTGCTGCTCCTCGCGTCCGCCGATGCGGCGGACGCGCAGGCAGCCGCCATGGGACTGCCCGAGGCGGACGACACTGCATGGGAGCCGGCGGACCGGGCCGGTCTCGTACGCCAGGACGGAACCAGGATCGTTTTCCGTCACCCGCTCATCCGCTCCGCCGTCTACCATGCCGCGTCCTTCGAGGAACGCCGCCAGGCACACCTGGCTCTCGCTGAACTGCTGCGCAAGGAGCCCGACCGCCGCGCCTGGCATCTGGCCGCCGCGACCGTACGCCCCGACCAGGACGTATCGGCCGCGTTGCAGCAGACGGCCGACCGGGCCCGGCGCCGGGGTGGCTTTGCAGCCGCCGCCGCGGCCCAGGAGCGCGCCGCGGAACTCAGCCCACGCCGCGAAGACCGGGCGCGCCTGCTCGCCGAAGCCGCTGCCAGCGCCGTCTTCACCGGTCAGCTGGGCTGGGTGGAGCACCTGGCCGCCGCAGTCCATGAGTGCACCGACGACCCGGAGCTGCGGGGCAGAGCCGCGCTGGCCACCGGTCGGCTCATGTCGCTGGGCCCCCATCACACAGCAGCCTTCGCCCTGCTCATGCGCGTCGCCGACGAGGCGGCGAACGCCCGGTCACCCCTCGTACTCGACGCGCTGGCCGCAGCAGCGGTGGTCCGCTACTACTCGGGCGAGGAGTCCCAGCAGCGACAGATCCAGAGCCTGCTCTCCGGCATGCCCGACGATGCCGCCGGAGCGGCGCTGCACGCCTGGGTCATGGCCGTCTCCGACCCCGGCGGCGCAGGGGCGTCCCTCGCACCGGTGCTGCCCGAGCTCATCGCCGAGGCCAAGGGCGACGCCCAGCGCCTGACCGCGCTGGCCATCGTCGCCTGGCTGCTCGACCAGACCACCCTTGCGGCCAGGACCTTCGACGAGGCGTTCGACCAGTGGCAGGCCCACGGCCCGCTCCCGGACGGACTGGGATGCGCGGCCGGCTGGACCCGCCTGGAGCAGGGCCGATGGGCCGAGGCCCGCTCGGTGGCTGCCGACATCGCGGCCATGGCATCATCGGCCGGACTCGACCATGCCGAGGCGTGTGCTCAGGCACTCGACGCCACGGTGGTCGCCCTGCTGGGCGACCCGGCCGCCGCGCGCCGGCTCGCCGAGCGAGCCCTGTCTCTCGTCGACCCGCTGGAGAGCCGCTCCGTCGCGGTCTTCGCCCGTCGGGCCCTGGGAATGGCGGCCGTGGCCGAGGGCGACTACGACACCGCGTACACGCAGTTCCGCTCCGCGTTCACCGACGACGGCGATCCGGTCCACTACCACGTCTCCTACACCGTCCTGGCCGAATTCGCGGCTGCGGCCGTCCGCCGCGGACGGCAGGAGCACGCCGCACAACTGCTGGAACGGTCGGCGCAGCGCCTCGGTACGGGCATGTCGGCACGGCTGGCCGCACTGATCGCCCGTGGCCGCGCCCTGCTGGCGGATCCCGAGCACGCGGAGCCGTTCTTCCAGGCCGCGCTCGCGCAGCCCGGGGGTGAGCAGTGGCCGTTCGAACGGGCGCAGACCCGGCTCGACTACGGGGAATGGCTCCGGCGACAGCGCCGTATCGCCGAGGCCCGTCCCCTGCTGAGCGGCGCTCTGGAAACCTTCCAGCGCCTCGGCGCCCGGCCGTGGGCCGAGCGGGCACAGGCAGAACTGCGCGCCGCCGGCATCGAGACGACCGACGTCGCGCCCAGCGCCTTCACCGAACTCAGCCCCCAGCAACAGCAGATCGTCCGACTGGCGGCCCGCGGTCTGACGAACCGCGAGATCGGGGAAAAGCTGTTCCTCTCACCGCGCACGGTCGGCTCCCACCTCTACCGGGTCTTTCCTAACCTCGCGCTTTCGCGAGGTGGGGTGTCCGAGGCTTGATCAAATAAGCGGAGAGTGCTCCTGACCTGCAACGATGGGACTTGTCTAGGGTCC
>NZ_JBFBEK010000053.1:0-21974 GCF_040683715.1 Streptomyces sp. NPDC093260 | reverse complement strand
GACGTTCGCGCCGAGTGAGGCCGTGAGGGCGATGGTGAACCAGGTCCAGGAGGAGCGGTCCCGGCCGGCGCGGAGCCGACGCCAGGCGGCGACCAGCAGCAGGTCGACCGAGACCGGGTAGGCCCACGCCTTCCATCCGGACTGCCCGGCCGCCGCCGCCAGATCGTGGAGGTGGGCGAAGGACAACGCCCCGGCAATCACGGCTTGGATCAGGACGGCATCAAGGCGGATCGAGCGGTTCACGGCGATCACGCCCCGTCCGCAGATGCTTCGCCGGTACCCAGACAGGCCAGGCACAGGGCGGCTTGCCGGTCATCGGTGGCGCGACCCTTCCGGGCACCGACGCGGACGGTTTCGCTGGTCTCGCCCTTGCCGTCGCAGTCCGGGCAGGGCACCGGCTTCGGCGTGGCTTTCTTACGCGGAGCCATGACGTGTCCCCCCTCTCAGTCCGTGACCGGCAGCGGCTTGACCAGCGACGGACCGGCAGCCGGCGCGTCCGCGGGCACGAGCGGGCGGAACGGGGCGAGCGCGGGAAGGTCGGGAACGAGGTGGGCGTACCGGCGGCAGAGCGCCGCTGCCTCAGCGCGGGAGGTGTGCGGGGTGCGGATCTTCGCCCAGCCTCCGGAGGAGTCGGCGGCGACCGCCGTTCCGGGACGCTCCGCCGGGATCAGACCGGCCGCCATCACCGCGTCCGGGGCCACATCGGCGAGCCCCATCTCGGCGGTCTGCTTGTCGTTGACCCGGTGCACCACCCGGCCGGTGAGCTGCGCGCGGAGCATGGTCGCGCCCCTGCCCAGCTCGGAGCCGAAGCGCTGCCCGCACACCTCCAGGTAGATCCCGACCGCGCGGGCCATCTGCGCGAGCCGGATCAACGCGGTGACGATCCGCTCCCGGCGTTCCTCGTCCTTCTTGGAGGAGATTAGGAACAGTTCCGCCACCTCGTCCACCAGGACGACCACCGGCACCGGCCGTAACTCTTCGGGCAGGTCCCACATGTCCGAGACACCGTGCGCGCTCAGCAGGTCGAACCGCTCGCCCATCTCGGAGACCAGCACGTCCAGCAGGGCGGCGGCTTCGTCGGGGGTGGTGACCAGGGCCGACAGGCGGGGCGCGTAGGCGGACTGCTCCACGCCGCGCTTGCAGTCGATCCCGACCAGCGCCACCGGCAGCGTGGCCAGGCCCTTGATCAGGTTGCGCTGGTAGACGGACTTGCCCGAGTTGTTCGCGCCCAGCGTCAGCGCCATGGGCACCTTGCGGTAGTCGCGGACGAACGCGGTCCCGTCCTCACGCAGCGCCACCGGAACAGCCAGACCCTCCGGACGTGCCGTGCGGGGCATCCGGACGCGGCGCAGCACGTCATAGCCAGTCATGCGGAGCTGAACGTAGCCGGGCTTAGTCTCGGCGATGGTCACCGCGTGGACGCCCCAGGCGTGCCGCAGCCGCTCCGAGGCCGCCATCAGGTCGGCCGGTTCCAGGCCGGCGGGAAGCCGCAGCGTCACCCGCAGCCCCGTCGAGGTGCCCTGCACCCGGCGGATCTTCGGCGGGACCGGCAGCACCTCACGCCGGGCCACGTTCCGAGTCAGGAACGCCCGCAGACGGGAGGGCTGCACGGTCAGCCCGCACACGTCCATCGTGGAGCGGTAGCTGATCGTGAACCGGCCCCAGGCGATCGGCAGGCCGACCAGCGACCAGTACACGCGCGGCGCGCGGACCTTCGCGACCCCGAGACCGCCGGCCCCCGCGAGGGCTCCCGTGGTCTCCAGCACCATGGACAGGTCACTCATGGTCAGGCCGCCGCAGTGATCGCGACCGCGCGGAACGCGATGCCGTGCCGCTTCTGCCCGTTGAACTCGTTCTCCCAGTCCCGCGCCTTCAGCCCCACGACCTTCACCGGCATGCCCGGCGCCAGACCCTCCGGGAAGCCCGTCTCCGGGATGGTGACCTGGTAGAGGTTGCCCTCCCCCTCGTCCGAGATCAGCAGGCCCACCGTCGACAGCGGCGCACCGGTCTCCCGGTCCATCGCCCGCTCACCCGTCTTCGCGTTGGCCAGCTTCGGCGTCGGCGCGGTCGCCACGAACACCACAGCGGTCGAAAGGTCGATCTTGAAAGACGGCATAGCTGTCCCCTCGTCCCTGAGGTCGCTCCCTTGCGAGCAACCTCTCTAGAGATGACTCCATGGAACAGCGCATCTCTAGAGATGTCAACACGTCTCTAGAGATGTTTCGGCTTGGCTACCGGGGCGAGCTGTGAGTTGTGTCGGCCGACATAATCGATAAAGGTGTCTAGAGAAGAGAGGAGGGATCACATGGCCACCCAGGGCAGCGGACGCCAGCCGAAGTACCAGCGGATCGCGGAGGAGCTGAGGGAAGCGATCCAGGCCGGCGAGTACGGCCCCGGTGATCGGCTACCAGGAGAGAACGACCTCATGGCCACGTACGAGGTGGCCCGCATGACTGCCCGGCAGGCGCTCGGCGTGCTCCAGAACGAGGGTCTTGCCGAGTCCCGCAAGGGCGCCGGCGTGTTCGTCCGCGCCTTCAAGCCGCTCAGGCGGCGAGGCATTCAGCGGTTGTCCCGCGATCAGTGGGGTTCGGGACGGTCCATCTGGTCGGCGGACATCGAGGACCGCACCTTGGTGGTCGACCAGGTGCAGGTCTACGAGGCGGCATCACCCGAACGGATCAGTCAGGTCCTCGACATCGAGGCCGATGCCGCAGTGTGCGTACGCAGTCGCCGCTTCGTCTTGGACGACAAGCCCGTCCTGCTGTCCACGTCCTACCTGCCGGCGGATCTGGTTGCGGGTTCGGCAATCACCCAGGAGGACACCGGCCCCGGCGGGACGTACGCACGGCTGGCCGAGCTTGGCTACAAGCCTGTGCACTTCCGCGAGGAGATCCGGTCCCGGATGCCGTCGCAGGAGGAGGCAAGCCGCCTCCAGCTCTCCATGGGTACGCCCGTGATCATGATTTGCCGCACGGCGTTCGCCGACGAGGGGCGCCCGGTCGAGGTGAACGAGATGACTCTCGACTCCGCCGCCTACGTGCTGGAGTATGACTTCGACGCCTGATCAGCCGATCCAGGTCCGGGCATCCCGCGCCACGCTGTAGATGTGCGCGACCTGGTCAGGCGGGAGCGTAGGCGACAGCCCCGACAGGACCCAGCCGAGACGTTCGACCGCCAGAACGAGCACCGGCGGGTTCGCGCCCTTGACCGTGAGCTTTGCCGCGTGCACGACGGAGATCACGGGGCGGACGGGAACCTCGACCCCACAACGGGCGGACAAGGCCCGCGAGATCCGCCGGGCTTCGGAGTGACTGACCGCGATGTGGCGGGTCGGGGAGCCGTTCACCGTGACGGCAGTGTCGCCGTACCAGACAGTCTTCCCTCGGTGCCGCTTGGAGTTGATGGAGAAGACTCCGGCGGGGCCGATGGCAAGGTGATCGATGTCCGCGCCGCTCGGCCACTGGATGGCGTGGAGCGCGAACCAGCCACGGCGGCGAAGCTTGCTCAACTGCCGTCCAGTGAGACGTTCACCGACGAGCCCATCCGTCCAACGACGGAGATCCGAACCGGGGCGCCGACCGTCGATCAGTCTCAGCACCGGGTTCGGCTGCAACTCCCGGATCTTGCGGCGCACCGCGTCGCCCGGCCTGTTCCGTGCCAAGTCATCCGGTAACGGCTGCACCCTGCCCCCTCGCGCGTGCCCTCTGATCCCAGACCACCACGGAGGCGTGAGCAGCGCCAAGGCCCGTATCGGCCATGAGCTGTTACAGGTTTCTCTACCTCATCAAGCCCCGGCTGCGCTCCGCTCCGCCGGGCGCGCTTCCCGGCTCCGCTCCGCGCGCCGCTCCTGCCTTCGGCCCGCTCCGCGCGGGCTACGCCGACGCGCGCCCACATGTGGATAGGGCCGGCGGCCATGAGACGAGCAACCGCACATCGCTCACCTGACGGTCAAGACAATGCCTCCGGCGGGGGATCGGCCGGCACCGGGATGGAGGGGGCGCCGTCGCCGACCGCGGGCACGTTGGGGCGTGCGCGGGGTGCTCCCATCCCGTCCACCGTCGACCCAGGCAGAGCCGAGCAGACGCGGCCCAGGGGCGTCAAGGTCGTTCGTACAGTGGCGCGCTCCACCTTGACGCCCCTGAACCACGCCCGCTCCACGGTGTGTGGGTCGACGGCGGACGGGATGGGAGCTGGGGAGAGTGGTGGGTTGCGGTCGTGCACCCTCGGCCACCATCCATCCCAGGGACTCATTCCGGCCAACTTGCCTGAAGACAGGTGCGCACAGGTGCCTACCAACGCCCAGCAACCCAGACGTACGCCTAACGAACACCGCGCTTTAGACCAAGCGCTTCGTTGCTGGATGTAGACGGCTCTCAACTTGACCAGACATAGGTCAAGGCACCTCGCTGCTACCGTCTTCGAGCAGACCAGCAAGCAGGCAGTGTCAAGCGTCAGTGAAGCGACCGCAGTTGCCGGGGCGTGCCTGCTAAGGTTGCGCAACTGCACACCGAAGACCCGTTCGACGTCTGTCTCCTACAACGTCCGCCGTACGGGTCAACCGATGTTCGTGAAGACGGAGGTCACCTTGCAGGAAGAGTCCCAACAAGAGCCCACCGTATCCCTACAAGCATTGCATAGCCATGCTCGTATGAGGCGAAGCTACAGGAGTTATGGCGGCCGACACAACCGCAACGAGTGGCGAACCCCCACCAACATAGCCGCCTTGATCACTGCCGTAGCCGCTCTCGTCACCGCCAGCACCCCTCTGCTCGTCAGGCTTCTGTGACGTGCCCTTGACGTGCCCGATACGCGGGGACGTCGCAGTGACCAGGGGGGAGTCACGGACAATGCCACACAACGATGCAGGTCAGTGACTTCGCAAGTCAGACGCCACCCGCGTACGCGATCTTCCAAACTGGCTACGCGGGTTCGATTCCCGTCGCCCGCTCTGCATGACTCAGGGCCGGGCCGGAGAGGTGTTTCTCCGGCCCGGCCCTGAGTGCTTTCCGAGTCCGGGTGGGGGCGGTGCTCAGGCGGCGGGCGACGTCGCCGGGCGGACGGGCGCCCCGACGACTCCGTAGGCGCGGTCGCCGAGGGTGAACTCCCCGAGCGGGATCATGCCGAAGCCGTCCACGTGGACGCGCCAGGACGTCTGGTTGGTCAGTTCGATGAAGGCGACCATCACCTCGGCCCGGCCCGAGGCGGCCCGGTGCGCCGCCTCGAACAGTCCCCGGGCCACTCCCCTCCCCCGACAGCCGGCGGCGACGACCACGGGCCCGTAGAGCAGGAAGGGGACGGAGCCCAGGGGGCGGCCCCGCCACTCCAGGGAGTCCTGGGCGTCCAGCAGGGCCCGGACCGGCGGGGGCGGGCTGGGGATCTTCTCCGGGGCGGCCAGGCCGAGCAGGCCCGCCAGGCGCCCGCCGTCGTCCGCTACGAGCAGGCTTCCCTCCTCGGCCATCGAGCGCACCGCGTCGATGTCGAGCCCGCCCTGCACGAAACCCTGTTCCGCGCGCTCCTGTGGCGTGAGCGCGTCGTGGTGGTTGGCCGCGAAGAGGTCGGTCGCGGCCCGGGCGTCGGCGGCGACGGCATGTCGGAAGTCCATGACGCCGATCCTGCCGGGCGTGACTCGCCCGGGCCACTGTGCAGCCCCGCCGGACGGGCCGGCCCCGCCGGGAAGCCGCGGGGGACGGGCGCGGGTGGGTCAGAACCTGATCTGGTTGATCGTGTCCGCTATCGAGTTCATGAAGCGGTTGATCGACGGGGCCATGCCGGTGGAGGCCAGGAAGAAGCCGAAGAGGACGGCGACGATCGCCGGGCCGGCCTTGATGGAGCCTCCTCGGAGCAACACCACCAGGATGATCGCCAACAGCAGCACCACGGACAGCGAAATGGCCACAACTGATCACACCCTCGGTCGGTACGCACTCCCGCCCGGGGGCCGGCCCCGCGCCCCCGCTGGAACCATGGTGCCACCAACCCGGCCCACTTATGCGGGCGCTGACGCATCATCGGCGCCGGTTCACGTCCCGGACCGCATCCGTCCCGGCCCGCCCGCACCTGTGCCGGGGTGTCCCTACGGGAATCCGTCGGTACGTGCGCACCACGCCCGGGCGGCGGTCCGCCGCCTTTCGTTTCGAGGTCCGCACAATACGTTCGCAGCGATTTCGCATAGGCGATCGCGAGCCGGCGGGATGGCGCAACTCGTCGTGATGAATCCGGACATCGAGGGCGCTGACGTTGTGCACGGACGCCGGTCGTGATGTGCCCGTCCTCACCCGACCGTCACAATTCCCGTGCCGAATACGGGGTGTACGCGGTGCCGGGCGGGGATCGGGGGACGGTGTTCCGGGGCGCCCCGCCGGGCGGCGCTAGGGTGCCTCAGATGTTCCACGCTGTCTCGTCCCCCGGCCAGAACAGAACACCCCTCCCCCCGGTGCGGCCATCGGCCCCCGGAACGCCCGCACCGCACAGACCCCGCGAAAGCGGTGGCGGCCCCGGAAAACGGCGCGACCCGTTCTTCGACAATGCCAAGTACCTGGCGATCGTGCTCGTGGCCATCGGCCATTCCTGGGCGGCGATCGAGAACGGCAACCGCGGGCTGTCGGCGGCGTACGACGTCGTGTACGTCTTTCACATGCCGGCGTTCATCATCATCTCCGGCTTCTTCTCCCGTGATTTCGACGCGCGTCCTGACCGGCTCAAGCGGCTGATCACCCAAGTCGCCGTGCCGTACGTCATCTTCGAGACCGCGTATTCACTCTTTCGTATTCATGTCGGTCACTCCGGCGACCACGCCATCAGTCTGCTCACCCCCTGGTACCTCACCTGGTTCCTGTGCGCCCTGTTCGTCTGGCGGCTGACCGCGCCCCTGTGGCGGCTGGTGCGGCATCCACTGCCGGTCGCCCTCGGCCTCGCCGCGCTCGCCTCCCTCACGCCGGGGATGGGCTCCGTCCTGGAGTTGCAGCGCGTCCTGCAGTTCCTGCCGTGCTTCGTGCTGGGGATGTGCCTGCGGCCCGAGCACTTCCGGCTGGTGCGCCGCCGCTCGGTGCGGATCGCGGCGGTGCCGGTGTTCGCGCTGTCCCTCGTCCTCGCGTGGTGGACGGAGCCGCGGGTGACCTCGGCGTGGGTCTACCGCAACGGCGCCGCGCAGGATCTGGGCGCGCCCTGGTGGGCCGGGCCGGTCATGGTGCTGGTGATGTTCGCCGGCGCGGTGGTGCTCACCGCCTGCTTCTTCGCCTGGGTGCCGGGCCGGCGGACCTGGTTCACCGCGCTCGGCACGGGCACGCTGTGCGGCTATCTGCTGCACGGCTTCCTGATCAAGGCCGCCCTGTACGCGGGCTGGCTCGACGCGGCCTGGCTGCACGGGACGCCCGGCGCGCTGTTCCTGACCGGCGTCGCGGCGGCCGGGATGACCCTGCTGTGCACCGGGCCCGTACGGCGGGTGTTCCGGAGTGTCATGGAGCCGCGGATGGAGTGGGCCTTCCGCCGCGAGCCCGTCGCCCGGGCGGCCGGCGAACGTGGGCGCGGCGAGCGACTCGGCGGCGCCGCCACCGGGGCTGCGCCGGTCCCGGTGGCGGCTTCGGCTCGCTGAGACGAGGGAGGTCCGGTGGCCTCGGTCCGCCGCAGCGGGGGCGCCTCGCGCAGTGGACCGGGCGCGGGCACCCCGCTCGGTGCGCCGGGTGCGCGTCCGGTCAGTGGGGCGCGGTGGCTGTCGGGCCCTCGCGGCAGATCAGCAGCAGGGCCCGGTCGTCGTTGACGTCCTTGGCCACGGCCTCGATCAGATGCCAGGCCGCCCCGTGGAAGCCGCCGGCGACATAGCGGTCGGCCTCGCCGGTGAGGCGGTCGATGCCCTCGGCGATGTCCCGCTCGGACGTCTCCACCAGACCGTCGGTGAACAGCATCAGCACGTCGCCCGGCCGCAGCGAGCCCTTGACCGAGTCGAACTGCGCGCCGTCGTAGACCCCGAGGAGCGGGCCCTCTGCGGCCTTCTCCTCCCAGCGGCCGGTGCCCGCACTGAGCTGGAGGCCCGGCGGATGGCCCGCGGAGTACAGCTCGTAGTCGCCGGAGTCCAGGTCCAGGACCAGGTGGATGGAGGTCGCGAAGCCCTCCTCCCAGTCCTGGCGCAGCAGATAGCCGTTGGCGGCGGGCAGGAAGGCGTGCGGGGGCAGGCTGCCGAGCAGTCCGCCGAACGCCCCGGACAGCAGCAGCGCCCGCGAGCCGGCGTCCATGCCCTTGCCGGACACGTCGGTGAGGACGACCTCCAGGGTGCGGCCGCCGTTGGTGCGGGCCGCGACCACGAAGTCGCCGGAGAAGGACTGGCCGCCGGCCGGGCGCAGCGCCATCTCGTGGTGCCAGCCGCTGGGCAGCTGCGGCAGCTTGCTCTGCACCCGGATGCGTTCGCGCAGGTCGAACAGCATGGTGCCGCCACGGCGCCAGGGCACGCCGACCCGGCTGCGGAACTGGGCGATCAGCAGCCCGAAGAAGCCGCAGGCGGCGACCACCAGCACCACGCCGGGGGTGACCCGGGAGGGGCCCTCGGTGTACGGGCCGAGCCGCACCGACTCCACGATCAGCGCCGTGGCCGCCGCCGCGTACAGGCCGAGCAGGCTGGCCGGGCGCAGCAGCAGTCCGCCGGCGACGATGGGCAGGACCAGCGCGACCGGCGAGAACCACACGGAGTCGACGAGGGTCAGCGCCGCGATCAGCGGCACCGTCACCAGCAGACCGGCGAAGGCGATCCAGTCCGAGCCGTCGCCGCGGAAGTAGTCGACGGCGGATCTGCGCACGCCGACGCGGGCCCGGTGCCACTGCATCTTCAACCGGGCCGTGAACGTCTCGGCTTCCGCGCGCCGCTGTCGTCCTGCTGCCATTAGTTCGGGACCCTATCCAGCGGACCCGCCGCTTGGCACGGGAGGTCCGACTTATCCCCCGTCCGGGGCCGGACTTCACAGTGAACTGCATGGAACGGCGGGGCGCTGCGGGCGGGACGAAATTCGTTCGCCCGCCCTGTGCGGCCCTGGTACGCATGGGCGCATGGCTACTGAACCCGCGCCCGTGACGAGGGTGCTGCGACAGGACGAGTGGGACACCTGGTACGACCACCTGGTCCGCGCGTTCGGCGGGACGGTGGCGCCGGAGGAGCGGGAGCTGGACCGCTCCCTCACCGAGTTCGGCCGCTCCCTCGGCGTCTGGGACGGGGACGCGTGCGTGGGGTCGGCGGGGGCGTTCGGCTTCCGGCTGACCGTGCCCGGCGGCTCCCCGGTGCCGGCGGCCGGCGTCACGATGGTCGGCGTGGCCGCCACGCACCGGCGGCGCGGGGTGCTGACGTCGCTGATGCGGCGGCAGTTGGACGACGTACGGTCCTGGGGGGAGCCGCTGGCGCTGCTGACCGCATCCGAGCCCGCCATCTACGGCCGGTTCGGGTACGGCGCGGCGACCTTCCAGCTCGACGCCGAGATCGACACGACCCGGGTGGGGCTGTCGGTCCCGCCCGGCGCCGACGGCGTACGGCTGCGGTACGCGGCGCCCGCCGAGGTGCTCGACGCCTGCGAGGCGGTGTACGCGCGCCTGGTGCCGGCCCGGCCGGGGATGCTGGCCCGGCAGCCGGGCTGGGAGCGGCAGGTGCTGCTCGACCCGGAGAGCGAGCGGGACGGCGCGTCGCCGTCGCAGTGCGTCGTGGCCGAACGGGACGGCGAGGTCACGGGGTACGCCCGCTACCGGACCAAGCTCGGCTGGGGACCCGGCGGGCACGACGGGACGGTGACGCTGGACGATCTGGCCGCGCTCGACCCGGCGACCGACGCGGCGCTGTGGCGGTTCCTGTTCGGCATCGACCTGATGACCACGCTGAAGGTGGCGGCGCGGCCGGTGGACGACGCCTGGCAGTACCTGGTCTCCGACATCCGGCGGTGCCGGCCCCGGGTACGGGACGCGTTGTACGTACGGCTGGTGGACGTCGGGGCGGCGCTGGCCGCGCGGACCTACCAGGCGCCGGTGGACGTGGTGCTGGAGGTCGAGGACGCCTTCTGCCCCTGGAACGCCGGGCGGTGGCGGCTGAGCGGGGACGCGAAGGGGGCGGTGTGCGAGCGGACGTCCGATCGCGCGGAGCTGGTGCTCTCGGTACGGGAGCTGGGGGCGGCGTATCTCGGCGGGGTGCCGCTGGCGGGGCTGGCGGCGGCCGGGCGGGTGCGGGAGGTGCGGCGCGGGGCGCTCGCGGAGGCGGCGGTGGGGTTCGGGTCCGCGGTGGCGCCCTGGCTGCCGCACGGGTTCTAGCCGCCGCACGGGTTCTGGGGGTGTCGCCCTGCGGGAGCCGGGGTGCGGTGCCGCAGGGGGCGGCGGGGGCGGTGTCGTGCGGGGTGGTGGGCCTGGGTCAGGTTCGCTGGCAGGTGGGGCACCAGAAGAGGTTGCGGGCGGCGAGGTCGGCGGTGCGGACCTCGGTGCCGCAGATGTGGCAGGGCAGGGCGGTGCGGCGGTAGACGTACACCTCGCCGCCGTGGTCGTCCACGCGGGGCGGGCGGCCCATCGCCTCGGGGGTGTGCTCGGGGCGGACGGTGTCGATGCGGTTGGCGCGGACTCCGTCGCGCATGAGCGCGACGAGGTCGGCCCACATCGCCTGCCACTCGGCGGGGGTGATGTCCCGGCCGGGGCGGTACGGGTCGATGCCGTGCCGGAAGAGGACCTCGGCGCGGTAGACGTTGCCGACGCCCGCGATGACCTTCTGGTCCATCAGCAGGGCGGCGATCGTCGTACGGCTGCGGCGGACGCGGGCGTAGGCGGTGGCCGGGTCCGCGTCGGGGCGCAGGGGGTCGGGGCCGAGACGGTCGTGTATCGCCTGCTTCTCGGTGGCGGTGATCAGGGCGCAGGTGGTGGGGCCGCGGAGGTCGACGTACGCGGTGGTGTCGGCGAGGCGGAGGCGGACCGTGTCCGTGGGCGGGGGCGCGGGGGCGTCGCCGAAGGTGACCTTGCCGAAGAGGCCGAGGTGGATGTGGACCCAGTCCGCTTCCCGGAAGCGGAGGAAGAGGTGCTTGCCATGGGCCTCGGTGCGGGTGAGTTCGCCCCCGGTGAGGAGGGCGGCGGCGTCGGAGAACTTGCCCTGGGGGCTGGTGACGGTGGGGCGTCTGCCCTGGAAGCGGGCGGCGTAGTCCTGGGCGAGGCGGTGGATGGTGTGCCCTTCTGGCACGGTGCGGTGTCCTTTTCTGCCGTGGTTGTCCGCCCACCCGCCCGACTCGACGGCGTGCGGAGGCGCCGCTCCCGGGGCTGGGCCCCGGCCCCCTCTCTCCTGCCCACCCGCCCGACTCGGTGAGTGGGAAGACGAGCGTTCGGGGGCTCCGTCCGGGACTCCGGCGGGGGCTGCGCCCCCTGCACCCCCGGGGAGGTGACGCGAGAGCGCTCCGAAAGGACGCTCCCGCGAGGGGCAGCCGCGTCGGCCACCGGGCTACGAGGTGCGTGCCCCGGCGGGGCCCCGCCTTCCGCCCCTGGCCAGGGGGCGCGGGGCGCTCCGAAAAGACGCGCCCCGGCAGAGGGCTCCCGCACCCCCGAGGGGTGTCCCGGTGGCGCGCCGAGAGGCGCCCCGGAGACCCGCCGGAAGGCGGCGGTCCCGGAGGTGCCCCGAGAAGAGGCGATACCAGGGGGCGCCCCGAAGGCGGCGGTCCCGGGGATGCCCGGACAGGGCGCGGTTCCGGGGGGCGCCGAGGGAGCGCCCCCGCGAGGGGCGTCCGTTGCCCGTCGGCGGGGCCCGGAGGGCTACTGCTGGGGGTGGTGGGGCGGGATCGGGGGGAGGTCGCCCGTCGTTTCGTAGGACGTGAGCATGTCGATGCGGCGGATGTGGCGCTCGTCGCCCGAGAACGGGGTGGCGAGGAAGGTCTCGACGAACTTCGTCGCCTCCTCCTGGCTGTGCATGCGCGCGCCCACGGCGACGACGTTCGCGTTGTTGTGCTGGCGGCCGAGGGCCGCCGTCTCCTCGCTCCAGGCGAGGGCCGCGCGGACGCCCTTGACCTTGTTCGCGGCGATCTGCTCGCCGTTGCCCGAGCCGCCGATCACGATGCCGAGGGAGTCCGGGTCGCCGGCCGTGCGCTCGGCGGCGCGGAGGCAGAAGGGCGGGTAGTCGTCCTGGGCGTCGTAGATGTGCGGCCCGCAGTCGACGGGCTCGTGTCCCGCCGCCTTGAGCCACTCGACGAGGTGGTTCTTGAGTTCGAAGCCCGCATGGTCGGAGCCGAGATACACGCGCATGCTCCGAGTGTGTCACGCCGGGTCGGGGGCAGACGCCTCGGGTGGTGATATAGCACACTCCTCACGAGAATGTGAGCGAAGCTACAGACCTCAAGGAAACCTCAAGTAACAATTACGTTTCGAAGGTTCACGAATTCCTTGGCCTCGGATTCACTGGACCGACTCGTACACCGCTCGTACGGGAACTCGCTCACCGGCGTAAGGAATAACCGTCCATGACCTCGCAGTCGACCCTGCCGAAGGCTGGAAACGGCCAGCCGAGCCCCGATGGACCCGGCTCGGGACTTCAGGCCGGACTCAAGAACCGCCACCTTTCGATGATCGCCATCGGCGGCGTCATAGGCGCCGGCCTTTTCGTCGGCTCCGCCACAGGCATCGCCACCGCCGGCCCCGGCATCCTGCTCTCGTACGCCCTCGTCGGCACGCTCGTCGTCCTCGTGATGCGCATGCTCGGCGAGATGTCCGCCGCCAACCCGACCTCGGGCTCCTTCTCCGCGCACGCCGACCGCGCGCTCGGCAACTGGGCCGGCTTCTCCATCGGCTGGCTCTACTGGTTCTTCTGGGTCGTCGTGCTCGCGGTGGAGGCCACCGCCGGCGCCAAGATCCTCTCCGACTGGGTCCCCGGCGTCCCGCAGTGGGGCTGGGCCCTCATCGTGATGCTGGTGCTGACCGCCACCAACCTGATCTCCGTCGGTTCCTACGGCGAGTTCGAGTTCTGGTTCGCCGGGATCAAGGTCGTGGCGATCGGCGCGTTCATCGTCGTCGGCCTGCTCGCCATCTTCGGCGTGCTGCCCGGCGTCCACACCGACCAGGCGTCCTTCAGCAACCTGACGGACCACGGCGGGTTCCTGCCGCACGGGCCCGGCTCCATCCTCACCGGTGTGCTGCTCGTCGTCTTCTCCTTCATGGGCAGCGAGATCGCCACCCTCGCGGCCGGCGAGTCCGAGGACCCGCAGCGCGCGGTCACCAAGTCGACCAACAGCATCATCTGGCGTATCGGCGTCTTCTACCTCGGTTCGATCCTCGTCGTCGTCTCCCTGATCCCCTGGGACGACAAGTCGGTCACCGACAAGGGCTCCTACGTCGCCGCCCTGGACTCGCTCGGCGTCGCGCACACCGGTCAGATCATGAACTTCATCGTGCTGACCTCGGTGCTGTCCTGTCTCAACTCCGGTCTCTACACCGCCTCCCGCATGGCGTTCTCGCTCGGCGAGCGCGGTGACGCGCCCAAGGCGTTCGCGCGCACCACCGGGCGCGGTGTGCCGAGGACCGCGATCCTCGTGTCGGTGGCCTTCGGCTTCGTGGCCGTGTTCTTCAACTACAAGTTCCCGGACACCGTCTTCCTCTTCCTGGTCAACTCCTCCGGCGCCGTCGCCCTGTTCGTGTGGCTGGTGATCTGCTTCTCGCAGCTGCGGATGCGGCGGATCATCCAGCGCGAGGCGCCCGAGAAGCTGGTCGTGAAGATGTGGCTGTACCCGTACCTGACCTGGGCGGCGGCCGCGGTGATCGTCTTCGTCCTCGGGTACATGCTGACCGACACCGAGCACGACGGGCGCGAGACCGTGATGCTGTCGCTGCTGGTGGCGGCGGTGGTGCTGGCGATCGCCTTCGTCAAGCAGAAGCTCGACCGCGACCGCCGGGCGGCGGCCGCCGAGGCCGTGAGCACCGGGGCCGGGGAGATCTCGGCCGGCTGACGCCGGCGGTCCGTACCGAACAGGCGGACGAAGCAGTGGAGGGAGCCCCCGGCCGGGGGCTCCCTCCACTGCTTCGTCCGGTGATCGCTCAGCGCTTGCCGGCCAGCTTCCAGGCCGTGGGCAGCGCGCCCATCGCCAGCGCGGCCTTCAGGGCGTCGCCGATCAGGAACGGGGTGAGGCCCGCGGCGATCGCGGCGGACGCGGACATGCCGGTGGACAGGGCCAGGTAGGGCACGCCGACGGCGTAGATGACCGCCTCGCCGAGGATCATGGTGCCGGCCGTGCGCCAGACGTCGCGGTCCGCGCCGCGGCGGGCCAGCGCGCCCACGACGGTGGCGGCGAGCAGCATGCCGAGGACGTAGCCGAAGGACGGGGCGCCCGCGCCCGAGCCGCCCTCCGCGAACCACGGCACGCCCGCGACGCCGGCGACCGCGTACAGGACCAGGGAGAGCAGGCCGCGGCCGGCGCCGAGCGAGGTGCCCACCAGCAGGGCGGCGAAGGTCTGTCCGGTCACCGGGACCGGGGACCCCGGCACGGGGACGGCGATCTGCGCGGCGATCCCGGTGAGCGCGGCGCCGCCGAGCACGAGAGCGACGTCCCGGACACGGGAGGCGGGCAGCAGGTCGGCGAGGACCTGCCCGGTGCGGGCGGGGACGGCGGCGGTGCTCATGGGGACTCCGCGGGGTGAGGGACAGTCGGGGAACACCGTGACGCTATCCCAGCACACCGTGACGGATCACCGTCAACGCTCGACAAAGGCCCGCGCGGGGCGTTGGTCGGCTCCGTACAAAGGGAGCCGGTTACACCCCGCCCGGAGTGACGCCGGTCACGGAGGTGGAGTGTCCGAGACGACGTGTGCCTCGTCCGTCCCTTCTGTAGGGTCCCGCCAAAGCCGTCCGTGAGGGCCGGTCAGGGACCGCGCGAGAGCGGCGGCCCGTCTCGTCCGTCGGTCGCCGTCTGGGCACCGCGGGGACCGTTTGCCGGCTTCGAACGCATGGTTGCCCAGGCCCGGTACTTCTCGTCGCGTCGCCATGTCGATCTGCGACGCCAGGGCACGGCCACCTGTCGCCGCCCCCGGTAGGGGCGGGCTCCGCGCGCCCCTGCCTCCTCGCAGGCGCAGCGTCGGCCCCGTCCCCGGGACAACCCCATGCCCGTACCGCGGCGCCCACCCACCCCCCGTCCTGACCTCCCCGTTCGCCTGGCACGGCGCGAGCGTCGCCACCGCGCTCGCGCCGTAGCCGCCCCGCCACCCTGCGCGCAGGGCACGTCCGGATAATGGGCAGCCCGTCCCCGTGAGCGGACGGGCTGCCCACACTGTGGGCACTCCTGCCCCACCCCCACACCCCGGACGAGCGCGCCCATGCCAAGCAGCCCCAGCCGCACCACCACCGGCTCAGCCACCCAGGCGCCGCCCGAGACGGGCGGCGCCTCCCTCGGCCACGGCCTCAAGCAGCGCCATCTGTCGATGATCGCCCTCGGCGGGGTGATCGGCGCCGGGCTGTTCGTCGGCTCCGGCGCGGGCATCGCCGCCGCCGGCCCCTCCATCGTCATCGCCTACGCCCTGTCCGGCTTCCTCGTGATGCTGGTGATGCGGATGCTGGGCGAGATGTCGGCCGCCCACCCGTCCTCGGGCTCCTTCTCCGCGCACGCCGAGCGCGCGTTCGGGCCGTGGGCCGGTTTCACCGCCGGCTGGTCGTTCTGGGTGCTGCTGTGCACGGCGGTCGGCCTGGAGGGCATGGGCGCCGCGCAGATCGTCACGGGCTGGCTGCCGGGCACCCCGGACTGGTTGTGGGTGGCGCTGTTCATGGTGGTGTTCTGCGGCGCGAACCTGGCCGCGGTGAAGAACTTCGGCGAGTTCGAGTTCTGGTTCGCGGCCCTGAAGGTCGGCGCGATCACCCTGTTCCTGGTGCTCGGCGTCCTCGCGGTGGCCGGGGTGCTGCCCGGCACCGACTCGCCGGGCGCCTCGAACCTCTCCGACTTCCTGCCGCACGGCGGCCAGGGGCTGATCGTCGGCCTGCTCGCCTCGGTCTTCGCCTACGGCGGCCTGGAGACGGTCACCATCGCGGCGGCCGAGTCCGAGGACCCGGTCAAGGGCGTGGCGAGCGCGGTGCGCACCGCCATGTGGCGCATTGCGCTGTTCTACATCGGCTCCATGGCGGTCATCGTCACCCTGGTCCCGTGGAACTCCCCCGCCGTCGTCGAGAAGGGCCCCTACGTGGCCGCCCTGGACCGGCTCGGCATCCCGGGCGCCGGTCAGCTGATGAACGTGGTGGTCCTGGTCGCGCTGCTGAGCGCGATGAACGCCAACATCTACGGCTCCTCGCGCATCGCCTACTCGCTGGTGCAGCGCGGTCAGGGGCCGCGGGCGCTGGCGAAGGTCTCCGGCGGGGTGCCGCGGGCGGCGGTGCTGGTGTCGTGCCTGTTCGGGTTCGGGTGCGTGCTGCTGAGCTACTGGCGGCCCGACGATGTCTTCCCCTGGCTGCTGAACATGATCGGCGCGGTGATCCTGGTCGTGTGGATCTTCATCGCCGTCTCCCAGCTGAGGCTGCGGCGCCGGCTGGAGCGGGAGGCGCCGGAGAAGCTCGTGGTGCGGATGTGGGCGTTCCCGTGGCTCACCTGGGTGGCCCTGGCCGGGATGGCGGCGGTCTTCGTGCTGATGGCCCGGGAGGGCGACACGCGGGTGCAGCTGTACTCGACGGGTGCGATGACGCTGGTCCTGGCGGCGATCGGGTACGCCCGGCAGCGCGGACGCGCCCGCGGCTGACGTGTCCGGCAACCGCCGGAAGGCCCCCGCGTGACGCACGCGGGGGCCTTCCGGCATGCACGGGGACTGTCCGGGGTTCGGCGGCATTCCGGGGTTCGGCGGCTTCCGGGGGGCGATGGCTTGCCGGGCGCTTTCGGGGTGCGGCGCCCTTGCCCGCACCCGTCCTCTTGTTGAGAGCTTGTAGTTGCAACCTATGTGCAATAACGTGGTGCCGTGTCCGTGCCCGCCGGCGCGGCCCGGCGCGCACCCCTCATGACGTCCCGCCTCGTGATCGTCTTCTCACCCTTCACGCGGGCGGGCGGAAAGAAGGAGACCCCCGCGAGGACGTGACTCGCGGGGGTCTTCCCGTAGGGGGCGGCGCCGGGGCCTACAGGTTGCTGAAGTCCGGGCCGGCCGTGCGGGTGCGCTTGATCTCGTAGAAGCCGGGGACCGAGGCGACCGCGATCGTGCCGTCCCACAGGCGGGCCGCCTCCTCGCCCTTGGGGGCCGGGGTGACGACCGGGCCGAAGAAGGCGATCTGCTCGCCGTCGGCGCCGGGCAGCGCGATGACCGGGGTGCCGACCTCCTGGCCGACCTTGTCGATGCCCTCCTTGTGGGAGGCGCGCAGCTCGGCGTCGAACTCGAAGTCCTCCTGGTCGGCGTAGTCGATCAGGTCGGCGGGCAGGCCCGCCTCCGCCAGCGCGCCGGCGATCGCCTCGCGGGTGGGGCCCTCGCCCCGGTTGTGGAAGCGGGTGCCGAGCGCGGTGTACAGGGGGCCGAGGACGTCGTCGCCGTGCTTCTGCCAGGCCGCGGTGACCACGCGGACCGGCGCCCACGCCTTGGTGGTCAGCAGTTCCCGGTACTCCTCGGGCAGGGTGTCGAGCTTGGGCTCGTTGAGCACCGCCAGGCTCATGATGTGCCAGCGCACCTCGATGTTCCGCACCTTCTCGACCTCCAGCACCCACCGGGAGGTCATCCAGGCCCACGGGCACAGCGGGTCGAACCAGAAGTCGACGGGCGTCTTCCCGGCGGCGGTGGCGGCGGAGACGTTCTCGGACATGGCTCTCCTCGGAATACGGGTCTTCCCGGTATCGGGTCGTGGCTTCGTCGCGCTTTCAACGGGGCAACCCGATCGTCTCCCAGGGCATTCCCTGATGCCGCCCGTCAGGGCCGCATGGCAGGATCGGTGCTGTCCGCATGCTGATCAAGACACGAGGGAGTGCCGTCCGTGCCCGGTGAGAATCTGACCCGCGAAGAGGCCCGGGAGCGGGCCGCTCTGCTGTCCGTCGACGGGTACGAGGTGTCCCTCGACGTCCGCTCGGCGGTCGGCGGGCCGGAGGGCGACGGACCGCGCACCTTCCGTTCCGTCACCACGATCCGCTTCCGCTGCAACGAGCCCGGGGCGAACAGCTTCGCGGACCTGGTCGCGCCGAGCGTCACCGCCGTCTCGCTCAACGGCCGGGACCTGGACCCGGGAGAGGTGTTCGACGGCTCCCGCATCCTGCTGGAGGACCTGGCCGCCGACAACGAGCTGGTCGTGGACGCGCAGTGCGCCTACTCGCGCACCGGCGAGGGCATGCACCGCTTCGTCGACCCGGAGGACGGCGAGGTCTACCTCTACACCCAGTACGAGCCGGCCGACTCCCGCCGGGTCTTCGCCAACTTCGAGCAGCCCGACCTCAAGGCCCCGTTCCGCTTCGAGGTGCGGGCGCCGGAGGGCTGGACGGTGTGGAGCAACGGCGCCGGGGAGCAGCACGACGGGGTGTGGCGGTTCGCGGAGACGAAGCCGATCTCGACGTACATCACGTGTGTGGTGGCGGGGCCGTACCACTACGTCACCGACACCTACGCGCGCGAGCTGCCGGACGGGACGCGGCTGGAGATCCCGCTCGGCGCGCTGTGCCGCAAGGGGCTGGCCCGGCACTTCGACGCCGACGACGTCTTCCTGATCACCAAGCAGGGCCTGGACTTCTTCCACGAGCACTTCGACTACCCGTACCCGTTCGGCAAGTACGACCAGGCGTTCGTGCCGGAGTACAACCTCGGCGCGATGGAGAACCCGGGCCTGGTGACCTTCCGCGAGGAGTACATCTTCCGCGGCAAGGTGACGCAGGCGTCCTACGAGGCGCGGGCCAACGTCATCCTGCACGAGATGGCGCACATGTGGTTCGGCGACCTGGTCACCATGGTGTGGTGGGACGACCTGTGGCTGAAGGAGTCCTTCGCGGACTTCATGGGCACCTTCGCCAACGTCGGGGCGACCCGCTTCCAGGACGCCTGGATCACCTTCGCCAACCGCCGCAAGGCGTGGGCGTACCGGGCCGACCAGCTGCCCTCCACGCACCCGATCACCGCGGACATCCGCGACCTCCAGGACGCCAAGCTGAACTTCGACGGCATCACCTACGCCAAGGGCGCCAGCGTCCTCAAGCAGCTGGTGGCGTACGTCGGCCAGGACGCGTTCCTGGAGGGCGCGCGCCGCTACTTCAAGCGGCACGCCTACGGCAACACGCGCCTGGGCGACCTGCTGGCGGTGCTGGGCGAGACCAGCGGCCGGGACATGGGCGCGTGGGCGCGGTCCTGGCTCCAGACGGCGGGCGTCAACTCGCTGACCCCGCAGGTACTGCTGGACGCGGAGGGCCGGATCGACGAGCTGGCGGTGGTGCAGGAGGCCGCCGAGTCGCACCCGGAGCTGCGCCCGCACCGGGTCGCGGTGGGCCTGTACCGGCGCTCGCAGGTCGGCGCGCTGGAGCGGTACGCGCGCGCCGAGGTGGACGTGGACGGCGCCCGCACGGTGGTCGCCGAGCTGGCCGGGCAGGACGCGCCGGAGCTGGTGCTGGTCAACGACGACGACCTCACCTTCTGCAAGATCCGCTTCGACGAGACCTCTTTGGCGACGCTGCGCGAGCACCTCGGCGCGCTGACCGATCCGCTGGCCCGCGCCCTGTGCTGGTCGGCACTGTGGAACCTGACCCGGGACGCGCTGCTGCCGGCGCGGGAGTTCGTCGACCTGGTGCTCCGGTTCGGGGGCCGCGAGACGGACATCGGCGTGCTCCAGATGCTGCACGCGTGGGCGCAGTCGGCGCTCGTGCACTACGTCGCGCCCGAGTGGCGTGCGGCGGCGGGAACGGCGCTCGCGCAGGGCGCGCTGGCCGAGCTGCGGCAGGCCGGACCGGGCAGCGAGCACCAGCTGGCGTGGGCGCGGTTCTTCGCCGCGACGGCGTCGGCGCCGGCCGATCTGGAGCTGCTGCGCGGTCTGCTGGAGGGCACGGAGGAGATCGCCGGGCTCGACGTCGACCAGGAGCTGCGGTGGGCGTTCCTGGAGCCGCTGGCGACCTACGGGGCGGCCGACGAGAAGGTGCTCGCGGCCGAACTCGCCCGCGACGACACGGCCTCCGGCAAGCGCCACCAGGTGCGGTGCCTGGCCGCCCGGCCGTCGGCCGCGGTGAAGGCGCAGGCGTGGGCGCAGGTGGTGGAGTCGGACGCGCTGTCGAACGCGCTGGTGGAGGCGACGATCGCGGGCTTCGAGCGGCCCTCGCAGCGGGAACTGCTCGCGCCGTACGCCGAGAAGTACTTCGCGGCGATCGGGCGGGTGTGGCGGGAGCGGTCGATCCAGATCGGGATGGACGTGGTGCGGGGGCTGTTCCCGGCCCTCCAGGACTCCCCCGGGACGCTGGCGGCGGCCGACGCCTGGCTCGCCGCGCACGAGGACGCGCCGCCCGCCCTGCGCCGCCTGGTCCTGGAGGCCCGGGACGATCTGGCGCGGGCGCTGCGGGGGCAGGAGTGCGACGCGGCGGTCAGCGTGGCGTGAGCCGCCGCCCGGCGGGCTGAGCCTCGACCGCCTTCAGCCGCGGCTGCGGTGCGGCTACGGCGGCTGCGGCTGCGGCTCGGTCTTTGGCCACGGCATGAGCCTTGGCCAAGGGTCGGGCGTGGAGTAACTGTTACAAGATGCCCCGTAACCCCTGGTCCGGCCCATGCCGACCAGGGGTTTTCGGCATCCGAACACCCGTCCTTTAGTGCTGGCTTGTCCGGCTTTGTCGACGGACGTGTAACAGCGGTTAGCGGATGGTGCGGGTGCGGGAAGTTCCCCGGCATGAACCACAACACCCCGCTCTCCCCCCGCCCCCTGAGCCACCTGGCCGAGACGCACCGCCGGGTGCTGACCACCGCTCAACTGCGCGCCCACGGCGTGTCGGCGGCGGAGACGACCGATCAGTGCCGGGCCGGCGGGCCCTGGCAGCAGTTCCTGCCGGGCGTGTTCCTGCTGCATCCGGGGCCGCCGACCAGCGAGGAACGGCTGCACGCGGTCCTCATGTACGCGGCGCGCGGGCCGGTGCCGCAGCCGGCCGGGGTGCCGGCGCAGCCCACCGCCCGGCAGCCACGCCGCCCGGTCCCCGCCGATGTGATGATCACCGGCCTCGCCGCGCTCACCCTGCACGGCTTCACCGCCGCACCCGCCCTGCCGGCGCTGGAGAAGATCGACGTGCTGGTGCCGCGGCTGCGCCGGCTGCGGTCGGCGGGCTGCGCCCGGGTGCGGCGGACTGCAGAACTGCCGGCGCCCGAGGTGGTCACGGGGCTGCCGGTGGCCCCGGTGCCGCGCGCCCTGGCGGACGCGGTGGCCGGGCTGCGGGACGCGGCGGTGGTGCGGCGGCTGCTGACGGAGGCGGTGCGCGGCGGGCACTGCGAACCGGCCGCGGTGGTCCGCGAACTGTCCCAGCAGCGGCTGCTGAACCGGCCACACGTGGTGGACGCGGTCGACTCGCTGCTGGCCGAGAGCCGCTCGATCGCCGAGGACCGGCTGTACCGGATGGTCGCCGAGCACGGCCTGCCCGACCCGGTGTGGAACGTGGACCTGCGGCTGCCGGGCGGCCCGCACCTGGGCGGACTGGACGCGTACTGGCCCGACGAGGCGGTCGCGCTGGAGCTGGACACGCGGGCGCCCCGCCAGAACGACGACGCGCTGTGGACGGAGTACGCCCGCAAGCGCGAACTGCTGGAGCGGCTGGGCATCACGGTCGTCCACGTGACCCCGAAGAAGCTCCGCGACGCCCCGGCACAGCAGGCGACGGTGGTCCGCACCGCCCTGATGGCCGCGGCGGACCGCGACCCGGCGGTGTACGTGGTGGTACTGCCCCGGTAGCCGCCGGGGACGCCGGGCGCCGCCGGGGGGGCGGAACCGGTCCGGGAGGGGAGCGGAGGGGCCGCCGGGCACGCGGCGGTTTCTAGCGGTCGTTGCAACACGCGGTTGTGTTGATCAGGCCGTGAGCAGTTTATGCAGGCGCTCGGCTGGGGTTTCCCAGCCGAGCGTT
>NZ_JBFBEK010000052.1:0-23788 GCF_040683715.1 Streptomyces sp. NPDC093260 | reverse complement strand
ACGCTCGGCTGGGAAACCCCAGCCGAGCGCCTGCATAAACTGCTCACGGCCTGATCAACACAACCGCGTGTTGCAACGACCGCTAGAAACCGCCCACCGCCGGGGGCCCCTTCGGCGTTCAGCTGTCCTGCTGCTGCGGCAGCATCGGATAGCTGCCCGTGTTCGTCGGGGCGTGCTCCGGGAGCCAGAGCACGGCGACCGCGCCCTCGGCCGGTACGCCCTCGGGCGCGCCCGCCGGGCGTACGTTGCGGAAGGTCAGCCGGGCGCCGAGGACACGGGCCTGACCGGCCGCGATGGTCAGGCCGAGGCCGTGCCCGCGCCCGGCCCGGTCCGCGCTGCCGGTGCGGAAGCGGCTCGGCCCCTCGGCGAGCAGGGCCTCGGGGAAGCCCGGCCCGTGGTCGCGCACCCGGATCACCCGGCCCTCCACGGTCACCTCGATCGGCGGCCGGCCGTGCCGGGCGGCGTTGGCGAGGAGGTTGAACAGCACCCGCTCCAGCCGCCGCGGATCGGTGGTGACCATCGACTCGTGCACCACCCGCACCCGGACGTCCGGGTCCTTGGCCGCCACCCGCCGGGCGACGAACTCGCCGAGCACGAGGTCCTGGAGTTCCGCCCGCTCGGAGGCGCCGTCGAGCCGGGCGACCTCCAGGACGTCCTCCACGAGCGTGCGCATCGCCTTGGCCCGGTCCAGGACCAGCTCCGTGGGCCGGCCCGGCGGCAGCAGCTCGGCGGCGGTCAGCAGCCCGGTCACCGGGGTGCGCAGCTCGTGCGCGATGTCGGCGGTGACCCGCCGCTCGGCCTCCAGCCGCTTCTGCAAGGTGTCCGCCATCGCGTCCACCGCCCGCGCCAGATCGTCGGTCTCGTCGCGTACGACACCGCCGATGGCGTCCCGGACCCGTACGTCCGGCTCGCCCTTGGCGACCTGGTTCGCGGCGGCGGCCGCCTTGCGCAGCCGGCCGGAGAGCTGCCCGCCGATCAGCACCCCGAGGGCGCTGCCGCCGAGGACGGCCGAGATGGAGCCGATCACCAGCGCTTGGTCGAGGTCCCGGAGGATGTTCGCGCTGCGGTCGGTGAACCGCGTGTGCAGGGAGAGCACGTGCCCGCCCTTGATCGGCATGGCCGCCCAGATGTCCGGGGCGCCGCCGGGATGGTCGGTGACGTAGGTGGCCCGCCGGCCGTCCTGGACCTTGCGCTGGAGCTCGGGCGGCAGCAGCGGGTCGTCGATCTTGAAGACGGAGGAGGCCGGGCGCCGGCCGGGCCGCTCGTAGATCGGCTGGGCGAGCGTGAGCCGGGTGTCGGCGAGGTCGCGCGCGTTGTCGAGCATCGACACCCGGGCGGCGTCGTGCACCACCAGGCTCAGCGCGATCGCCACCAGCGCACCCACCAGCGCGATGGCGGCGCTCAGTTTCCAGCGCAGTCCGGTACGGATGCCCGGCCGCCCCGCGCACTTCGGCAGCAGCCGCCGTGTGATCCCCCGCATGGCCGCCCCGCTCAGGCCTTCAGCTTGTAGCCGAAGCCGCGGACCGTCTCGATGCGGTCCTGGCCGATCTTCGTGCGCAGCCGCTGCACATGGACGTCCACGACCCGGGTGTCACCGCCCCAGCCGTAGTCCCACACCCGTTCCAGCAGCTTGTCGCGGGACAGGACGGTGCCCGGCGCGGAGGAGAACTCCAGCAGCAGCCGCATCTCGGTCGGGGTGAGCGCGACCGGCCGGCCGGCCTTTCGCACCTCCATACCGTCGGTGTCGACCTCCAGGTCGCCGAAGGTCAGCACCCCGCCTTCCACCTCGCCGGAGTCCGCCGCGGCCCGCGCGCCGCCCGCGTGCCCGAAGCGCCGCAGCACCGCGCGGATCCGGGCCACCAGCACCGCCCCGTCGAACGGCTTGGTCACGTAGTCGTCGGCGCCGGCCTCCAGGCCGAGGACGACGTCGATGGAGTCGGCGCGCGCCGACAGCATGATCACCGGGACCGTCGACTCGTCGCGGATGCGGCGGCACAGGCTGACGCCGTCGAGGCCGGGGACCATCACGTCGAGCAGCGCGATGTCGGGACGGTCCCTCCGGAACGCCTCGAGCCCCGAGAGCCCGTCGGGCATCGCGGTGACCGCGAAGCCGTCCCGCTCCAGGGCGAGCTGCGTGGCCTCGCGGATGACGTCGTCGTCCTCCACGAACAGGACGTGGGTCTGCTCTGCCATCCCGGTGCTCTCAGTCCTCGTCTGCTTCCAATGGTGCTCACTGTGTGGACGCGTCGGGCGCGCGCCGCGTTCATCCTGACGGCCGGCGTGCGCCGCACGCGGGCCGTACGGCCCGCGCGGGTACGAGGCGTACGCGCGTACGGACGACCTCGTGCCCGATCCGCCGTCCACCAGCACATCGGACCGGCGGCCCCGATCGGTTCACACCGGTCCGCCGCCCCGGTCATCCGCCCGTCCGGCCGGATCGCGTCACCCGCATTGTCCCGCGGTCAGCTGTCCGGGACCGGTACGGGGGCCGGAGCCTGGGTCGCGGTCGCGCCGCCGACGGCCTTGCTGTACTCGTTGCGGGTGCTGAACGCCTTGGTGAACACCCTGCCCGACCAGTGGTAGGTGATCACGTCCTCGCCGGACGGATTCGACACCGGGTCGCCCTTCTCGTACACCTGTTTGGTGACCACGAGGTCGCCGCGGTCGATCTCGGCATAGACCGGAGGCTCCTCGGTCTCGAACACGTTCTCGTACCGATCGCCCCGGCCGCGGTACACGTACGCGCCGATGCCGACCGCGTCTCCGCAGGTCAGCACGTTCACCACGATGTCGTCCGCGGAGCCGCGGGTCAGCTTGCCGTACGACACGTCGACCGGGTACTCGTCGCCCGAGCACGGCTTGAGTCCGCGCTTGACGGTCGCCGAGACCTTCGGGTCGTCCTTGAGCAGCCGGACCGGGTCCACCGCCGGCTGCGGGGTGTCGCTCGCGGCCGGGGCGGCGGAGGCCGCCGCGCCCGCCGCCGAGCTGCCGGTGTGCGCGGGGCCCTCGTCACGGGCGCCCGTGCCCCCCGTCCCGCAGGCGGACACCAAAAGGCCGAGGGCGGCGAGCACGGACACCGCCGTGAACGCCGCCTGCGTGGTGCCCCGTGCCTCGTCGGGCTCCGGTTCGGCACCGGCCTCGCCGGTCAGGCCGCGCAACGCTCCCGCTCCTCACGCTCCAGCGCGCGTGCGTCCAGATCGCGGGCCTCCAGCTCCTCGCGGAGCCGGGCGAGCGCCCGGTGCAGCGTGCTCTTGACCGTACCCGCGGACATGCCGAGGGCCGCGGCCGTCTCCTCCGTGGACATCTGCTCCCAGTGTCGCAGCACGACGACGCTGCGCTGCTTGGGAGCCAGGACTTTCATGATGTCCATCAGGAGCGCCCGGTCGGCGTGCTGCTCGGTGGAGTCGTCGACGCACGCGTCGGGGAGCTGCTCGGTGGGGACCTCCTCCAGCTTCCGGGCCCGCCACCACTCGGTCCGCGTGTTGATCATGACGCGGCGCAGATAGGCGTCCGCGAGGCGCTTGTCGGCGATGCCGTCCCAGCGGCCGTACGTCCGCACCAGCGCCGTCTGGAGCAGGTCCTGCGCGTCGATCGGGTCGGGCACCAGGCGGCGCGCGCTGCGCAGCAGCGCGTCCTGCCGGGTGCGCACGTACTCCTCGAACTCGAGCACCTCGCTCTGCGCCATGATCAACCGCCTCCGCTTCCCCGTGTCCCGGCCCGTGTTCCGCCGGATCTCAAGCCGTGCCGCGGACGTGCTGTGGTCGGCAGCCGTCCGGTGCCCGTCGGGCACGCAACTGAAGGTACGGAGGGGTTGTCACGGCGCTGTCCGAAGCAGCCTGCGGTCAGCCCTCGGCTGTGCGTCGGTTGTGTAACGGACAACGTAACGGGGTAGAGACCCGGCCCCGGTTGGCCCGGCTATGGGGCGATTTGCACCCTGCAACGCTGTGAAACAGGCCGCGTTCCTGTGACACGAAGCCCCCGCGCCGCCCCACCGGCTGTCTACGGCCCGTGTGCTGACGGAGTGTCAGGCAACGTCCGTACGGGCTGGAGCGGGGCTGCGCGAGGGCTTCGTGTCGGAAGCGGATCAGGGGCGACGACCGGGCATGGCCGGGCCGGGCCGGGGAGGGCGGGTCGGTCGGTTCAGGTCAGGGGCAGCCGGTACAGGCCGCCCGGCAGCGGTTCCACCAGACCGTCGGCGACCAGCCCGTCCAGGGCGCGGGCCCGTTGGACCGGCTCGTGCCACACCCGGTCGAGCACCGTCTGCGGAACCGGCGTGTGGGCCTCCCGCAGCACGGCGAGCAGCTTGCCGCGCACCTGCCGGTCCGTACCGGCGTACGTCTGGCCCCGGCGCGGTGGACCGTCGTGCTCCGGCTTGCCGGCGAGCCGCCAGGCGCAGTGCCCGGAGATCGGGCACAGGTGGCAGGACTCGTTCTTCGCCGTGCACACCAGCGCGCCGAGTTCCATGGAGGCGGCGGCCCAGCGGGCGGCGGTCCGCTCGTCCTCGGGCAGCAGGGCGCGGGCGAGGCGGCGTTCGGCGGCGGTGGTGGCGTTCGGCGGGTACTGCACACCGGTGACCGCGCGCGCCAGGACGCGCCGGACGTTGGTGTCGAGCACGGCGTGCCGCTGCCCGTAGGCGAAGGAGGCGACCGCGGCGGCCGTGTACTCGCCGATGCCGGGCAGGGCGAGGAGTTGCGCGTGCTCGGTCGGCACGTCGCCGCCGTGCCGTTCCGTTATGGCGACCGCGGCGCCGTGCAGGCGCAGGGCGCGGCGCGGGTAACCGAGCCGGCCCCAGGCGCGGACGGCCTCGCCGGGGGCCTCCTTGGCGAGGTCGGCGGGGCGCGGCCAGCGTTCGAGCCACTGTTCGTAGACGGGCAGCACGCGGTTGACGGGCGTCTGCTGGAGCATGAACTCGCTGACCATCACGCCCCAGGCGCCGGCGTCGGCGCGCCGCCAGGGCAGGTCTCGGGCGTTGCCGTCGAACCAGGTGATGACCTGGGTGTGCAGGGTCTCGCCGAGCGGGACGCCGGGGGCGTCGGCGGGACCGTCGGTGGCGGGGGCCGGGGCAGTGGGGCTGCTGTGCGGGGGCAGTGTGGGCGCAGTCATGACCCTTCCGATCCTGCCACGTGTCGGCGCGCGGCCGTGTGAGGTGAGGCCGGGCGGTGGGTCGCCCCTGGCGGGGCGCGGGGGACCGGTGGGTCGCCCTGGAGGCGGGGGGAGGGGCGGCGGGTCGCTTCGGCGGGACGGTCCGGGTGCGGGGGCCCTGGCCGTGCGCGGAGGGGGACGGCGGCGCCCTCGGGGAGGGCGGGGCGAGATCCGGGTGGGCCGGGCGGGCGGCGAGTCCCGCGTACGGGCCGGGTGGCGGCACCTGTGTGCGTGCGGGGGTGAGAGGCGCCCCGCGCGCACGGCGGCGGGCGGTACGGCCGACGGGGTCGCGCGAAGAGGCCCGAGGCGTCGCACCCCGCCCGGGTTCCGCCCCGGCGGCAGGCGGCGTCTGCCGCAGCGCCCGCGCCCGGAGTCGGCCCGCGGAACTCCCCGCGCACGAGGCGCACTTCATGCGTCACAATCGACACACCGTCACCGACCGTACCGGCGGAGCGAATTCGCTCACGGAGTGCGACCGATGGGCGTCGCGGTCCACCGGGATCGGCGAGTTGCGGAAGGTTTCCGGAATGATGATCCGGAAAAGTTGTGGTCGGCGCGGCGGGTGGCGCGGGGTAAGTCCTGGATCTCTCGTACAGTTTGGGCCGTGGGATCTCTGCGCAATCCGATCGGGCCGCTTCCCGCCTCCATCTACTGGCGACGGCGGGTGCTTCTGCTGTCCGCGGTCGCCCTGCTGGCCCTGCTGATCCTCTGGATCACCACCTCGGGCGGCGGGGGCGGACACCAGAACAACGGCGGCGGGTCCGACGGCAAGAATCCCAGCCCCTCGACCATCACGCCGGGCCCCTCCGAGTCGGGTCCCGCGATCAGCCAACGCCCCGGCGGACGCGACGAGTCGGGCAGCGGCGGCTCCACCGGGTCCGGAAACGGAACGGGTTCCGGCTCGGGTTCGGGCGGTGACGGCGGCGCGGACGGCTCCGGCAGCGGAAACGGCTCCGGAGCCGGCACCGGCGGCGGCACGGGCGACGGCGCCCAGGGCGGCGGCACGGGCGGCGCCGTCCTGCCGGCCGGCAGCTCGCTGCCCGACTGCACCACCGGCACGGTCCAGTTGAGCCTGCGCAGCGTGCGCAACTCCTACGGCCCCGGCGAGACGCCCACCTTCGAGCTGGTCGCGAAGAGCACCGCCGGCAAGGACTGCAAGGTGGACCTCGGTCCCAAGTCCGCCGTCCTGACGGTCACCCCGGCCAACAGCAGCGACGACTACTGGTCCTCGGCCGACTGCCCGAAGACCGCCGGGAGCCTGCTGTTCCGGGTGCCGGCGAAGAGCGCGATCACCCACACCGTGCGGTGGGACCGCAAGCCGAGCGCCCCCCAGTGCGCCACGCCGCCGGCGGGCACGGCCGCGCCGGGCACGTACCTGGTGCAGGCGAAGGTCCCGGGCTACGGCAAGCTCCAGACGTCGTTCGTCCTGTCCGCGGACTGACGTCGCGCGGGCGGGCTGACCCCGCCGCCCCGGCCCGCCCACCTCGGAGGGGCCGGGCACCCACCCGGTCGTGAAGGCTCGGCGCCCTGAGAGGGGCTACCGGAGGCTCGGCGTCCTGGAGCACCCCCGGAGGCTCAGCGCCCCGAGGGCGAAGTACCTCCGAGGGCGAAGTACCCCGGAGGCTGAGCGCCCCCGAACCGCCCCGCGGGGTCAGACGTACCGTTCCAGGATCGACGACTCCGCCAGCCGCGACAGTCCCTCGCGCACGCTCCGCGCCCGCGCCTCGCCGACGCCGTCCACCGTCTGAAGGTCGTCCACGCTGGCGGCGAGCAGCTTCTGCAGGCCGCCGAAGTGCTCGACCAGCCGGTCGATGATCGCGCCGGGCAGCCGCGGCACCTTGGCCAGCAGCCGGAAGCCGCGCGGGGAGACCGCCGAGTCCAGGGTCTCGGGCGAGCCGGTGTAGCCCAGCGCGCGGGCGACGGTGGAGACCTCCAGCAGTTCGGCCTGGGAGAGCTTGTCGAGTTCGGCGAGGGCCTCGTCCACCGTGCGGGAGCGCTTGGCGGTGGGCTCGGGGACGTAGTCCCGGACGACGAGTTCCCGCTCGGGCTCCACGCCCGCGATCAACTCGTCCAGCTGGAGGGCGAGAAGGCGGCCGTCGGTGCCCAGCTCCACCACGTACTCGGCGATCTCCGTGGCGATGCGGCGCACCATCTCCAGGCGCTGCGCGACCGCCGAGACGTCCCGGACCGTGACCAGGTCCTCGATCTCCAGCGCGGACAGCGTGCCCGCGACCTCGTCCAGACGGAGCTTGTAGCGCTCCAGGGTGGCCAGGGCCTGGTTGGCGCGGGAGAGGATCGCCGCGGAGTCCTCCAGGACGCGGCGCTGCCCGTCGACGTAGAGGGCGATCAGCCGCATCGACTGGGAGACGGAGACCACCGGGTAGTTGACCTGCTTGCTGACCCGGTCCGCGGTGCGGTGCCGGGTGCCGGTCTCCTCGGTGGGGATCGTCGGGTCCGGCACCAGCTGCACGCCGGCCCGCAGGATCTTCGACAGGTCCGAGGACAGCACGATGCCGCCGTCCAGCTTGCACAGTTCCCGCAGCCGGGTCGCCGTGAACTCGACGTCCAGCACGAAGCCGCCCGTGCACATCGACTCGACCGTCTTGTCGGAGCCCAGCACGATCAGTCCGCCGGTGTTGCCGCGGAGGACCCGCTCCAGTCCGTCCCGCAGGGCTGTGCCGGGCGCCACGGCGCTCAGCGAGGCGCGCATCAGGCCATCGGCGCCGGAACTCCCACCGGACTTTCCGGGAGCTGCTGCCCGGTCGTTGGCTGCCACTGCACTCCTCCGGTCGCGGGTTCTTCAGGCGCTCCCGTTTCGCACACACGGTTCGTACGGACGGGCGAGACCAGGGCAAAGTCTACCGGCGGTCCTCCTGCTCCCGTGGGGCCTCTCGGCGACGGGAGCGGGGCAGCACCCGCAGCGCGTCCCCTATGTCGGCCACTTCCAGCACCTTCATCCCCGCCGGGATCTTGCCCGGGTCGCCCGGCACGAGCGCGTGCGTGAAGCCCAGGCGGTGGGCCTCCGCGAGCCGCCGCTGGACGCCGGTGACCCGTCTGACCTCGCCCGCCAGGCCCACCTCGCCGATCGCGACGAGGTTCTTCGGCAGCGGGGTGTCGCTGGCGGCGGAGGCCAGGGCGAGGGCGACGGCGAGGTCGGCGGCCGGCTCGGACAGCTTCACGCCGCCGACGGTGGCCGAGTAGATGTCCCGCTTGCCGAGCGCGCTGATCCGTCCGCGCTGCTCCAGCACGGCCAGCATCATCGACACCCGGGAGGTCTCCAGGCCCGAGGTGGTGCGGCGCGGGGAGGGGATCTGCGAGTCGACGGTGAGCGCCTGCACCTCGGCGACCAGGGGGCGGCGGCCCTCCAGGGTGACGGTGAGGCAGGTGCCGGGCACCGGCTCGGCACGCCGGGTCAGGAACAGGCCGCTGGGATCGGCGAGGCCCGTGATGCCCTCGTCGTGCAGTTCGAAGCAGCCGACCTCGTCCGTCGCGCCGTAGCGGTTCTTGACGCCGCGGACCAGCCGCAGCCGCGCGTGCCGGTCGCCCTCGAAGTGCAGCACCACGTCCACCAGGTGCTCCAGCAGCCGCGGCCCGGCGATCGCGCCGTCCTTGGTGACGTGGCCCACCAGCAGCGTGGACATGCCGCGCTCCTTGGAGGCGCGGATCAGCGCGCCGGCGACCTCGCGCACCTGCGCCATGCCGCCGGGCGCGCCGTCGATCTCGGGGGAGGCCACCGTCTGCACCGAGTCGAGGATCAGCAGCGAGGGCTTGACCGCGTCCAGATGGCCGAGGACGGCGGCGAGGTCGGTCTCGGCGGCGAGGTAGAGATGGTCGTGGAGGGCGCCGATGCGGTCGGCGCGCAGCCTGACCTGGCTCGCGGACTCCTCGCCCGTGACGTACAGCGTGCGGTGCTCGTCGCTGGCGGCCTTGGCGGCCACGTCCAGCAGCAGCGTGGACTTGCCGACGCCGGGTTCGCCCGCGAGCAGGACGACCGCGCCGGGGACCAGCCCGCCGCCGAGCACCCGGTCCAGCTCGGGCACGCCGGTGGAGCGGGCGGTGGCCTGCCGGCCGTCCACCTGGCCGATGGGCAGGGCGGAGGTGGTGACCCGGCCGGGCGCGGTGGTGCGGACCGCGGGCGCGCTGCCGTACTCCTCGACCGTGCCCCAGGCCTGGCACTCGGGGCAGCGGCCGAGCCACTTGGCCGTCTGCCAGCCGCACTCGGTGCAGCGGTAGGACGGTCGGTCCTTGGTGGTCTTGGTACGGGCAGCCATGGGGAAACCGTAGCGGTCGCCACGGACAACGCGTCCCCTGTATTCGAACGCAGTCGAACAGAGGGGTCACGGAAGGAACCCATCCGCTTATACGGAAGACGCCGCTCCTCTTTTGAGGGATCGTTTCACCCGTACGGAGTAAAAGTGCGCGACGGGGAAGAACGGACGATCCCCGGCCGCCTACGGTCGCACGGGTGATGAGCAGCAGTCCGGAGACCTCGACCCGCACGACCGGTGCGCACCGGGCACACCGCGAGGCGCGCGACCGCGCCGCCGCGCGCACCCTGGCCGAGCACCCGCCCGCCTGCTACGAGCCCCACCTCGACGGCCTGTTCACCTACTGCCTGTCCGTCCTGTGCGACCACGAGGCGGCGACGGCCGCCCTCGGTGAGGCGCTCGCGTGCGCCGAGCGGCGCGGACAGCGCGGCCCGGAGAACGCGCCGGAGCGCAGGGCCTGGCTCTACGCGCTGGCCCGCTGGGCGTGTCTGCGCCGGCTCGCCGCCGCCCGGCAGCAGCGGCAGGCCGCGCACGCCGCCGGCCGCCCCGGCGACCACCGCCGCCGCCCGGACCGCACCACCGCGCCCGTCCCGGAGGAGGTCCAGGAGGTCCGGCGGCGCGAACTGGCCCTGCTGGCCTGGCCGGAGGCCGCCGGCACCACCCCGGAGCAGCGCGAGGCCCTGGAACTCGCCGTCCGCCACCGCCTGACCGCCCACGAGGTCGCCGCCGTCCTCGGTCTGGGCCTCGCCGCCGCCCGCGAACTGCTCGCCTCCGCCGCCTGCGAGGTCGAGCGCACCCGCGCCGCGCTCGCCGTGGTCGAGGCGGGCGGCTGCCCGGGCGTTGCGGTGCTCGCCGGCCCCGACGGGTTCGTGCTCAGCACGGCGCTGCGGCGCGAACTCGTCCGGCACGTGGACGACTGTCCGCGCTGCCGCCGCACCGCCGAGCGCGCGGTCCCCGGCCGGTGGCCCGGCGCCTGCGTCACCCCCGCCGAACTGCCCGTCCTCACCGCGCCCCGCGCCGCCCTGCGCACCGCCATGGCACACCACCCGCGCGCGCGGGGCGCGGCCCCGCGCTTCGACCGGCGCGGCTTCCCGATGGACCCCAAGGACCGTGCCGCCCGCAGGGACCGCCTCCGCGCGCGTGCCGTCACGACGACCGTCGTCGCCACCGTGGTCGCCGCGCCCGTGCTCGCCCTGTGGGCCGCCTACCGGGGCACCGCGACCGGCGAGGGCCCGGGCGGCCCGTCGGCCACCGCGCACGAGGCGGGCGACCCGGGCGCCCTGGCCGGCGCCACGCCGACCGGCGGCTACGTGAACACCGCCGACACCGGACCCGGAGCCGGCGGCCTCCCGCGCGCGGGCGGGCGCCCCGCCGTCTCGGTGAGCGTCGCCGGAGCCGACGGCCCCGGTCACGCGGACGGCCGCCTCACCGTCGCCGCGGCGAGCACCGGCGACACCACGCTGGTCACCCTCACCGCGTCCGGCCCCGCCGAGGTCCACTGGACGGCGGCCGTCGACGCGCCCTGGCTCTACCTCAGCCGCTCCTCCGGGACCCTGCGGCCGGGGGAGACGGTGACGGTCAAGGTCTACGTCGACCACCTGCGCGAACCGTCCCGCCACTGGAGCGCCCGCGTGACGATCGCGCCCGCCCGCACGGTGGTCACCATCAACGGCTACGGCGCCGCGCCGATCCCCTCCGCCACCGCGCCGACCGAGCCCTCACCGCCGGACGACCCGCACCCGACCCCGACCGCGACGACGAGCCCCGACCCGTCCCAGTCCGGACCGGCCACGTCACCCGGCCCGACCCCGCCTCCCACGGACCCGCCCCCGACCACCCCGGACAGCCCGCCCCCGACGGCCCCGGAGAACAGCACCGCCCCGAGCCCGTCGGACAGCTAGTAGTGCGTGTTCCGGAAGTCCCGTCTGCCCCGCGACGCCTGGCACACGCGCTCGCCGCGTTGGCGGGATCGTCCCCGTACGCCCAGTACGAGAACGACCCTCCGCCTTGCGATCACACGCACCAGACGCCGCGGGGCCCGCCCTTCGGGCGGGCAGCGCCACTTTCGGAACACGCCCTACGGCCTCTCGTTCGGACCTTGCCGGGCTCGCGGGCCCTGGCGCCGGTCCCCCAAGCTCTTCGAGCAGGGGGGACCCCCACGCGGCGGTGTGGTCGGTCGCCATGGCTCCGCCATGCCGCCGTCATGCCGCCCTCCTCCGCCTTGTGCCGCTCTCCCGCTGCCTGAACGGCGTGGGAGGCGCCCCCGTCACCTGGCGCCGCGAACTTCCCGGCGAACCTTCCCGGTCACAGCACCGGACGGGGTCGGGGCGGGGAAGCGGGCCGGACCGGAGATCACAGAGGCGGGATGGGGGCCGGGCCGCCGGGTTGAGGGCCGCCGGGATCAGGCCGACACCGGAAGGGCGGGGCGGCGCCGCGAGGCCGGGGTCACGCCGGCGGGGCCGGGTCCGCCGGGTGCGGGGCCAGCAGGGGCAGCCGGCCGGCCAGCCGCTCCTCGCACAGCTCCACCAGACGGTCGTAGCCGGCCTTGCCCATCAGCTCGGTCAGCTCCGCCCGGTAGGAGACGTACACCGGGTCGCCCGCACCGTGCGCGGAGGTCGCCGACGTGCACCACCAGTGCAGGTCGTGGCCGCCCGGACCCCAGCCCCGGCGGTCGTACTCGCCGATCGACACCTGGAGCACCCGGGTGTCGTCGGGGCGGTCGATCCACTCGAAGGTCCGCCGGATCGGCAGCTGCCAGCACACGTCCGGCTTGGTCTCCAGCGGCTCCCGGCCCTCCCGCAGCGCCAGGATGTGCAGCGAGCAGCCCATGCCGCCCGCGAACCCCGGCCGGTTCTGGAAGATGCACGACCCCTGGAAGGGACGCGTCTGCCGCGACCCCTCCTCGTCCTCGGACACCCAGCCGTTGCGGGTGCCCTCCGCGTGGTTCTGCCAGATGTCCGGCGTCAGCCTCGCCACGTGCCCGGCGACCCGCTGCTCGTCCTCCTCGTCGGAGAAGTGGGCGCCCAGCGTGCAGCACCCGTCCTCCGCGCGGCCCTCCTGGATGCCCTGGCAGCCACTGCCGAAGATGCAGTTCCAGCGGGAGGTCAGCCAGGTCAGATCGCAGCGGAAGACCTGCTCGTCGTCCGCCGGGTCCGGGAACTCCACCCACGCGCGCGCGAAGTCGAGCCCCTTCTCGTCGGCTTCCGTCACCGAGCCCTTCCTCCCCGGCTTCGCCGCCTTCGCCGGGGCCGCCGATTTATCGGTCTTCGCCTTTTTCGTCTTTGGCACGCGTCCAGGGTAAGTCGCCCGGCCACCACACCGGGACCGCCGCGGACCGGGGACCTGGCCGGGAGAGGGAACGGGCGATCCGGGCGACCGGGGCGGAACGCGGGCCCGGTGGCAGTAGCGTTCCCTACATGAGACTCGGTGTCCTCGACGTGGGTTCGAACACGGTGCATCTGCTGGTGGTCGACGCGCACCCCGGCGCGCGCCCGCTGCCCGCGCACTCGCACAAGGTGGAACTGCGCCTCGCCCAGCTCCTCGACGCGGACGGCTCCATCGGCGCCGAGGGCGTGGAGCGGCTGATCGCGGTCCTGCGGGACGCCCTCCAGGCCGCCGAGGACAAGGGCGTCGAGGATCTGCTGCCGTTCGCGACCTCCGCCGTGCGCGAGGCCGGCAACGCCGACGACGTCCTCGCGCGCGTGCGCGAGGAGACGGGCGTACGGCTCCAGGTGCTCAGCGGAGCGGAGGAGGCCCGCCTCACCTTCCTCGCCGCCCGCCGCTGGTTCGGCTGGTCGGCGGGCAAGCTGCTGGTCCTGGACATCGGCGGCGGCTCCCTGGAGATCGCCTACGGCATCGACGAGGAACCCGACGCGGCGGTGTCGCTGCCGCTCGGCGCGGGACGGCTCACCGCGGGCTGGCTGCCCGGCGACCCGCCCGACCCCGAGGACGTCCGGGCGCTGCGGCGGCACGTCCGCACGGAGATCGCGCGCACGGTCGGCGAGTTCAGCCGCTTCGGGGCGCCCGACCACGTGGTCGCCACCTCGAAGACGTTCCGGCAGCTCGCCCGGATCGCCGGGGCGGCGCGGTCCGCCGACGGGCTGTACGTGCAGCGGGAACTGAAGCGGGAGTCGCTGGAGGCGTGGGTGCCGAGGCTCGCCGCGATGACGGCGGAGGAGCGGGCGGAGCTGCCCGGCGTCTCCGACGGCCGCGCCACCCAGCTGCTCGCCGGGGCGCTGGTCGCCGAGGGGGCGATGGACCTGTTCGGGGTGGAACGACTGGAGATCTGCCCGTGGGCGCTGCGGGAGGGCGTGATCCTGCGGCGGCTGGACCACATGGGTTCGGCGTAAGGGGTTTTCCGGGGGCGCTCAAGGACTTCCCGGGGGCGTCCGAAGGGCGGGGGCTCCTCTCGTCTCGGCGGGCGCGGGTGCGTCGCGGTCACCCACGCGGTTCCCCGCGCCCTCAGAGGCGGGGGCGATGCCCCGCGCACGAGGGGCGCGGGAACCGCGCGACCGGCCCCCGCCCGCCCGCACCCGCCGGACCCGGAGCACCCCACCCTCCCCTCAGGCGCCCCCGCCCCCCACATGACGAACCCCACAACCGTCCCAAGCCGCCCCGCAGGGGCACACCGCACCCCGTAACCTGTCCCCCATGGCAGAGCCAGTCGTGCGCGTCCCGGATGCGAAGGTCGCCCTGTCGACGGCTTCCGTCTATCCGGAGTCGACGGCGACGGCCTTCGAGATCGCCGCGCGCCTCGGTTACGACGGCGTCGAGGTCATGGTGTGGACCGACCCGGTCAGCCAGGACATCGAGGCGCTGCGCAGACTCAGCGACTACCACGGGATACCCGTCCTCGCCGTGCACGCCCCTTGTCTGCTGATCACGCAGCGGGTGTGGTCCACCGACCCCTGGCTCAAGCTCCAGCGGGCCCGCGCGGCGGCCGAGAAGCTCGGCGCGAGCACCGTCGTCGTCCACCCGCCCTTCCGCTGGCAGCGCCAGTACGCCCGGGACTTCGTGACCGGAATCTGGCGGATGGCGAACGAGACCGACGTGCGGTTCGCCGTCGAGAACATGTACCCCTGGCGCTACCGCGACCGCGAGATGCTCGCCTACGCCCCCGACTGGGACGTCACCAGGGACGACTACCGGCACTTCACGATCGACCTCAGCCACGCGGCGACCGCCCGCACCGACGCGCTGAAGATGGTCGACCGGATGGGCGACCGCCTCGGCCACGTCCACCTCGCCGACGGCAAGGGCTCCGCCAAGGACGAGCACCTGGTGCCCGGGCGCGGCAACCAGCCCTGCGCCGAACTGCTGGAACGTCTCGCCGGCTCCGGCTTCGACGGACACGTCGTGATCGAGGTCAACACCCGCCGCGCCATGTCGAGCGCGGAGCGCGAGGCCGACCTCGCCGAGGCGCTGGCGTTCACCCGCCTCCACCTGGCGTCCTCGGTCCGCGTACCCCGCCGCTGACCGCGCGCCGGCCGCGGCGCGGGCGTGCGGCACGCGAGACACCCGTCCCGCATTCCGGACACCCTGTCCCGAACCCTGGATGACCGGCGTACGCTCGACTGAGTCAGAACCCTGCCACGGTGCCACGGCCGACACCGGCCGGTCCGGCAGAACTCTCCGGCAGAACTCTCCGAAGGAGCGAGCGACGATGCCCGAGCTGAGGTCCCGCACAGTCACCCACGGCCGCAACATGGCGGGCGCCCGCGCCCTTATGCGTGCCTCCGGTGTACCCGGTGCGGACATCGGCCGGAAGCCGATCATCGCCATCGCCAACAGCTTCACCGAGTTCGTCCCCGGCCACACCCACCTCGCGCCGGTCGGCCGGATCGTCAGTGAGGCGGTCCGCGAGGCGGGCGGCATCCCGCGCGAGTTCAACACCATCGCCGTGGACGACGGCATCGCGATGGGCCACGGCGGCATGCTCTACTCGCTGCCCTCGCGCGACCTGATCGCCGACAGCGTCGAGTACATGGTCGAGGCGCACTGCGCCGACGCCCTGGTCTGCATCTCCAACTGCGACAAGATCACCCCGGGCATGCTGATGGCCGCGCTGCGGCTGAACATCCCGACGGTCTTCGTCTCCGGCGGCCCCATGGAGGCCGGCCGCGCCACCCTGGTCGACGGCACCGTCCGCACCCTGGACCTGATCGACGCCATCGCCGACGCGGCCAACGACAAGATCTCCGACGAGGACATCCTCCGTATCGAGGAGAACGCCTGTCCGACCTGCGGCAGCTGTTCCGGCATGTTCACCGCCAACTCGATGAACTGCCTGACCGAGGCCATCGGCCTCTCCCTGCCCGGCAACGGCTCGGTCCTCGCCACCCACACCGCCCGCCGCGCCCTGTACGAGGGTGCCGCCCGCACGGTCATGGACATCACCCGCCGCTACTACGAGCAGGACGACGAGACGGTCCTGCCCCGCAACGTCGCGACCTTCCAGGCGTTCGAGAACGCGATGGCCCTCGACATCGCGATGGGCGGCTCCACCAACACGATCCTGCACCTGCTGGCCGCCGCCCAGGAGGCGGGCGTCCCCTTCGGTCTGGAAGAGATCGACGCCGTCTCCCGCCGCGTGCCCTGCCTCGCCAAGGTCGCCCCGAACGTCGCCAAGGACCGCACGTACTACATGGAGGACGTGCACCGCGCCGGCGGCATCCCCGCCCTCCTCGGCGAACTGCACCGGGCCGGCCTGCTCAACGAGGACGTGCACGCCGTGCACAGCCCCTCCCTGGCCGACTGGCTCAAGACCTGGGACGTGCGCGGCGGCTCCCCCTCGCCCGAGGCGGTCGAGCTGTGGCACGCGGCCCCCGGCTGCGTCCGCTCCGCCGAGGCGTTCTCCCAGTCCGAGCGCTGGGAGGCCCTGGACACCGACGCCGAGGGCGGCTGCATCCGCTCCCTGGAGCACGCCTACTCCAAGGACGGCGGCCTCGCGGTCCTCAAGGGCAACCTCGCGGTCGACGGCTGCGTGGTGAAGACGGCGGGCGTGGACGAGTCGATCTGGACCTTCGAGGGCCCGGCCGTCGTCTGCGAGTCGCAGGAGGAGGCCGTCGAGAAGATCCTCACCCAGCAGGTCAAGGCCGGTGACGTCGTCGTCATCCGCTACGAGGGCCCCAAGGGCGGCCCCGGCATGCAGGAGATGCTCTACCCGACCTCGTACCTGAAGGGCCGCGGCCTCGGCAAGAGCTGCGCCCTGATCACCGACGGCCGCTTCTCCGGCGGCACCTCGGGCCTGTCCATCGGCCACGCCTCCCCGGAGGCGGCCTCCGGCGGCGCCATCGCGCTCGTCGAGGACGGTGACCGCATCCGCATCGACATCCCGAACCGTTCCGTCGAACTCCTGGTGGACGAGACGGAGCTGGCCCGCCGCGAGCAGGCCCTGAACGGCGCGTACGCCCCGAAGAACCGCGACCGCAAGGTCACCGCGGCCCTGCGCGCCTACGCCGCGATGGCCACCAGCGCGGACAAGGGCGCCGTCCGCGACGTCTCCCGCCTCGGCTGACCCCCACCGACACCCCGAGGGGCCGCTTGCACCCGGGAGCGGCCCCTCGCCACGTCCCCGGCCGGGCACCGCGCCCTCCGCCCGGAGGGCTCCCTCACCACCCCGCCGGCTGCTCCCCGTCGACGACGAACACCGTGCCGTCCGGAGCGCCCGCGTACACCCGGCCGCCCGCGAGCACGGGCGCGGCCAGCGTGCCCGCCAGGCCGCCGAGCCGGGGCGGGGTCTGCCCCAGCAGCCGGCCCGTCCGCGCGTCCACGGCGAGCAGCCGCCCGTCGGCGACGCTGACGTACACGTGCCGGGCGTCCGAGACCGGCGCCGACCCGCGGCTCACGGCCGTCTCCACCTGCCACAGTCGCCGGCCCGCCGCCATGTCGACGGCCTCCAGGGTGCCGCCGGCCGCCAGCAGCCGGACCACACCGTCCCGCACCTGCGCCTGGGCCTCCGGCCGGGGCACGGGCAGCGTCACCCGCCGCACCGCCTTGTTGCCCGGCGTGTACCGGACGACTGCCCGCGCGTCCCCGTAGACCCGGTCGAGGCCGAGGAAGTACACCGAGCCGCCCTCGGCGCCCACCGGCCGCAGCGAACCCTTCAGCCGGGCCTCCCAGCGGACGGCGCCGGTGCCGGGCGCCACCGCCACCACCCGCGTCCACGCCCCGTCGGCGGACGTGCTCGTCGCATAGGCCAGCGGGTCCCCCGGGAAGGAGACGAGCGCCGGCGCGGTGTACCCGGGGACCGGACCGCTCCACCGGGTGCGGCCCGAGGCGCTGTCCACACCGGTGACCGTCCCGTCCCTGCCGACGAGCAGCAGCGTGCCGCCCGCGAAGGCCCACCCGCCCTGCGCGGGCGCCTGCCGCAGCGCGCGCGTGCGGCCCGTGGCCGGGTCGAGCGCCGCCAGCTGCCGGCCGTCCGCTGTGGGCACGTACACCAGGCCCCCCGACAGGACCGGCGCGCCCGCGCCGCTCTGCGCGACGGACCGCCGCCACCGCACCGCGCCGTCCGCCGGGGACAGGGCGTAGACCTCCCCGGCCTGCGCGCAGAACAGAGCGCCCGCGCCGTACGAGCACTGCGGCGCAGCCTGCTTCCCGGCCACCGGCCGCACCGCCCACGCGTCGAACGCGGCCGCGCTGGTGCCCGCACTCGCGCTCACGGGCGTGGGGCCGTCGTCCGCGAACCACTGAAGTGACGCGAAGGTACCGGCCGCGACCAGCCCGAGCGCCCCTGCCGCCGCGGCCGTCCGCCCGCGCGGCCGCCCGCCGAAGACACGCCGCCGCCGCGGCCCGCCGGCAGCCGCCGCCTGCGTGTCCGGGCCGGACTCCGCGCCGCCGTCGGTTCCGCTCGCGCTGCCCGCGTCGCCCGCCCACCCGTCCGGTACGAACGCCTGCGTGTCGTACGAGGCCGCCGTGCCACGCAGCTCGCGCATCAGCTCGTCCGGCGTCGGCCGGTCCTCGGGCTCCTTGGCCAGGCAGCGCAGCACCAGCGGGGCGAGATCCTCCGGCACCCCGGTCAGATCCGGCTCGTCGTGCACGACCTGGTACGCGACGATGTACGGGCTGTCCGAGTCGAACGGCCCCCGCCCCGTCGCCGCGTGCACCAGCACGGACCCCAGCGCGAACACGTCCGCCGCCGGCCCCACCTCACGGGGTCGCCGGAACTGCTCGGGCGCCATGAACGGCGGCGTGCCGATCAACTTGCCCGTCTCGGTGCGCAGTTCGCTGTCCTTGGGCCGGGAGATGCCGAAGTCGATCACCTTCGGCCCGTCCTCGGCGAGCAGCACGTTGCTCGGCTTGAGGTCGCGGTGGACCACACCCACCCGGTGGATGTCCCGCAGCGCCTCGGCGAGCCCGGCCATCAGCCGTCGCACCTGCGCCGGGGACAGCGGGCCGTCCTTCTTCACCTGCTCGGCCAGCGTCGGCCCCGGAATGAACAGCGTGGCCATCCACGGCCGCGCGGCCTCCGGATCGGCGTCGACGACCGACGCCGTGAACGCGCCGCTCACCCGGCGGGCCGCGGCCACCTCCTGCCGGAACCGCCCCCGGAACTCGGGGTCCCTGGCGAACTCGGCGTGCACCACCTTCACCGCGAGCTTCAGCCCCGAAGTGCTGCGGGCCAGATGCACCACGCCCATCCCGCCGGAGCCGAGACACGACTCGAGGCGGTAGTGACCGGCGTACTCCGGAACATCCGCCTCCGTGCCCGCTTTGGTGCTGCGCTGTGGCGTCATGGTCCACCCCCGTGCTGTTCCGCCGCGCGCGCGACGCACGGAGCCTAGTCGATGGCTCGGACAGGACCGAGGCGGCTTGCTAGCGTTCCCGTACGAATCACGCACAGACGTTCAAGGCGTGGTTCGCCGCAGTTCACAGGACCCCATGGCAGCAGGCCGGGGGAACGACGGGGGAGGAACACATGTCTGTCGAACACGCCGAAAGAGCCGAGGGCGACGAGACGCGCGCCGCCACGGTCCGGCCCGCCGCCGCGGCCGTCCGCTACTACGCGGTCGCCCCCGGTGTCCGCCTCAACGTCCGCAGCGGCCCCGGCACCGGCTACGCCCTGGTCCGCGTCCTGAACGAGGGCGCCCAGGTGCCGATCTACTGCCAGAGCCCCGGCACCACCGTCACCGGCCCGTACGGCACCTCGAACATCTGGGACAACATCGCCAGCGGCCAGTACGTCTCCGACGCCTACGTCCACACCGGCAGCGACGGCTACGTAGCCGCCCGCTGCTCCTAGGGTCTTTCGTCCGGATCAGGCCAGACCCCGCGAGCCCGGCAGGATCCGGACGAGAGTCCCCAGGACCTCTCGTCCGGGTCGAGCCCGGGGGCCCGACCCGGACGAGGGACCCTGATCCCGCCCCGGGCCCACGGCCGCCCCGCGCCATAATCGTCCCGTGAGCGACGACAACGGCACCCCGGAAGCGGCCGCGGGCCCCACGGCCCCCACCAGCGGCCCCCGGCCCGAACCCCTGCGATTCTTCGGCACCACCTGGGTCGCCCACGACCACGGCTACGCCCTCCGCCGCGCCGGCGTCGCCGCCGGCGCGCTGCTCTCCGCCGCTGCCGCCTGCCTCGTCCTGCGCTTCGCCTACGAGGGCCTCCAGATCGCCGACTCCGGCGCCTTCGTCTCCCTCCTCGTCGTCGTGATGTTCGCCGTGTGCAGCGCGCTCGCCTTCCGCCACACCTGGGACGCCTTCACCAAGCGCCCCGACCCCGACCGCCAGGCCTCCCTGCGCGGCCTGCTCGCCATCGGCTTCGTCGGCTCCCTCCTCGCCTACTTCTTCCGCTCCCTCACCGAGGCCCCCGGCGAGAAACTGCACCGCCGGGAGTACGAGGAGGCCCGCGAGCAGTACGCCCGCCGCACCACCCGCCGCTCCGGCAACCCCTCCAAGAAGCGCCGCCGCACCTGACCCCGGCGCCCGGTCGAAGTCCCCGGGAGACCCCCCGTCCGGCGGCCCGCCGACCGATCATGGCCGTGTGACCGCATCCCCCTCGCCCGCCCCGGACTCCGCCGCCGCCCACCGGGCCCGCGCCCGCTCCTTCAACGCGGCCGCCGCCGCGTACGCCGCCCACCGCCCCTCCTACCCGCCCGCCCTCTTCGACGCGGTCGAGGAACTGACCGGGCGCCCCCTCACCGGCGCCCGCGTCGCCGACGTCGGGGCCGGCACCGGCATCTCCACCGCCCTCCTGCACGACCGCGGCGCCCACGTCCTGGCCGTCGAACCCGGCGAGGGCATGGCCGCCCAGTTCCGCCGCGGCCACCCCGCCCTCCCCCTCGTCCGCGGCAGCGGCGACGCCCTGCCTCTCGCCGACGCCTCCCTCGACCTCCTCACCTACGCCCAGGCCTGGCACTGGACCGACCCCGCCCGCTCGGTCCCCGAGGCGCTGCGCGTGCTGCGTCCCGGCGGCGCGCTCGCCCTGTGGTGGAACACCGACGCCCTCGACATCGACTGGATCGCCGAGGCGAACCGCCGAGCCGGCCGCCACTTCGACGTCGACGTGCCCGCCGAGGCGCAGCGCGCCGCCCGCACCGAGCGGGCAGACCCCTCCGGACGGCTCGACTTCACCCGCCGTCAGGTGCGCTGGAGCCGCCGCGTCCCCCTCGACACCCATCTCGCCAACATCGCCAGCCACTCGTTCTTCCTGGTCTGCCCGAAGGAGCGGCGGACCGCGTTCCTCGCCGAGGAGCGCGAGCACCTGCTGAAGCTCTTCCCCGACGGCATCGTCGAGGAGACCTACGACGTCCTCCTCCTCGTCGCCGTCACACCCTGACCCGCCGCCCCTGGAGAAGAGGGGGCGGCGTGTTCCGCCTGCCGGACAAGCCGCCGCCCACCGCACCGCCGGTGCGAGGATGAACCCCATGAGCCAGAAAGTCGCAGTCCTCGGCACCGGCAAGATCGGCGAAGCCCTGCTCAGCGGAATGATCGGCGCCGGCTGGGCCGCCTCCGATCTTCTGGTCACCGCCCGCCGCCCCGAGCGGGCCGAAGAGCTCCGCGCCCGCCACGGCGTCACCCCGGTCACCAACCCGGAGGCCGCGAAGAACGCCGACACCCTGATCCTCACGGTCAAGCCCCAGGACATGGGCACGCTCCTCGACGAACTCGCCCCGCACATCCCCGCCGACCGCCTGGTCATCAGCGGCGCGGCGGGCATCCCGACCGCGTTCTTCGAGGAGCGCCTGGCCCCCGGCACCCCGGTCGTCCGCGTCATGACGAACACCCCCGCCCTCGTGGACGAGGCGATGTCCGTCATCTCCGCCGGCACCCACGCCACCCCCGCGCACCTCGCCCACGCCGAGGAGATCTTCGGCGCGGTCGGCAAGACGCTGCGCGTCCCCGAGTCCCAGCAGGACGCCTGCACCGCCCTGTCCGGCTCGGGCCCGGCCTACTTCTTCTACCTGGTCGAGGCCATGACCGACGCCGGCATCCTGCTCGGTCTGCCCCGCGACAAGGCCCACGAACTGATCGTCCAGTCCGCCATCGGCGCCGCCGTCATGCTCCGCGACAGCGGCGAGCACCCCGTCAGACTCCGCGAGAACGTCACCTCGCCGGCCGGCACGACGATCAGCGCCATCCGCGAACTGGAGAACCACGGCGTGCGGGCCGCGCTCATCGCCGCGCTGGAGGCCGCCCGCGACCGCAGCCGCGAACTGGCCTCCGGCAAGAAGGACTGACCCCGGCACGGAGGACCGACAAGGACCGGCCCTCCGGCACGAAGGACCGCCCCCGGCCGCGCGGCCGTCCACCCGGCCGCGCGCACCACCTCCCCGGTGGCCACCACCCGGGCGAACCCGCCGCCGTGCAGGGAGACCGCCCGCCGGGCCGGCTCCGGCAGCGAGGGCACGACGCGCCGGCACTTCGCATCGCGCCTCGCCACCAGCCCGCGTGCCTACCGCGCCGCGTTCGGCACCGGGTCCGGCACCGGGTCCGCGGCGGGTTCCAGCAGCCCGATCGCCCGGTAGGCCGCGTCGACGGTCGGCCGCGCCATCTCCCGCGCCCGCCGAGCGCCCGCCCGCAGCACCCCCTCCACATACCCGGGGTCCGCGCACAGTTCCCGGTGCCGCTCCCGCACCGGCCTGAGCACTTCGACCACCGCCTCCGCGGCGTCCTTCTTCAAAGCGCCGTACGACTGGTAGGAACCGGCCAGCTCCGCCGGGTCCCCGCCCTCGCAGGCGGCCAGGATCTCCAGCAGGTTCGCCACCCCGGGCCGCGCCTCCCGGTCGTAGACCACGTCCTGCCCGCTGTCGGTCACCGCCCGCATGACCTTCTTGCGCGTCACCTCCGGCTCGTCCAGCAGATAGACGATGCCCGGTCCGGAGTCGTCGGACTTCCCCATCTTCGACGCCGGGTCCTGGAGGTTCATCACCCGTGCCGCCACCGCGGGCGGGGTCGCCTTCGGCACCGTGAAGGTGTGCCCGTAGCGGTGGTTGAACCGCACGGCCAGATCCCGAGCCAGCTCCACGTGCTGCGTCTGGTCGTCCCCGACCGGCACTTCGTCCGTCCCGTACGCCAGGATGTCGGCGGCCATCAGCACCGGATACGTCAGCAGCGACAGCCGTACGCTGCCGCCGCGCGCCTGTTCGCGCGCGGCCTTCTCCCTGTACTGGATCATCCGCCGCATCTCGCCGTCGGTGGCCACGCACTCCAGCAGATAGGACAGCCGTGCGTGCTCGTCCACATGGCTCTGCACGAACACCGTGCACCGTTCGGGATCGAGGCCCGCGGCCAGCAGCAGCGTCGCCGCCTGCCGGCTGAGCCGCCGCACCCGCGCCGGGTCGTGGTCCACGGTGAGCGCGTGCAGGTCCACGACGCAGAACAGGGCGTCCGCCCCGCGCTGGTCCACCTCGGCCCACCGCCGCATGGCGCCCAGGTAGTTCCCGAGCGTCAGGTGCCCGGTCGGCTTGACCCCGCTGAAGACCCGTGTCATCTCCACTCCATCTCCTGGTCGAGACCGCCGGCCTCGACCGGCCGGCCCCCGGGAGCCCTGGAGGGGGAAACGAGAACGGCCGCCGAGGCGGCGGCCGTTGGTTGCGTACGTGAGGGCGGCCGCCGTCAGGCGGGCCACCACTGCTGGTTGTACGTACGCGTCGTCATGCCGACGAGAGTACGCCCGCCGAGCCGGTCCCGCAGCGAGTTGACACACCTCGCCCCCGTCCGTACAGTTCTCCGAGTTGTCCGACGTGAGAGCCCGACTCCGGTCGGTCCCCGGGCAGCCATTCCGCAGGTACTCAAGCCTTTTCGACGACAGTCGTGCAATACGTCTGCCGTCGTGTTCATTGGCGCGTGTATTCACGGAATGAGGAATCCGCGTTCGCGAGAACGCAGTCCCCGATTCGCTCGGGGACACGGAATCCGCTAAAGTCTCACTCGTCG
>NZ_JBFBEK010000051.1:0-29223 GCF_040683715.1 Streptomyces sp. NPDC093260 | reverse complement strand
ACCACCCTCAAGGTCGAACTCGACATCCAAGCCGTCCAGGGCACCACCCTCCCCACCGCCTGAGCGGCCGGGAACGGCACGGAAGAAGGGCAGGTCCGCGCGTCCGCGGGCCTGCCCTCGTCATGTCCCGACGCGCGTCACACCGTCAGGTGGCGTTCCTCTTCGCGTCGACGACCCTGCGGGCGATGTCGCGGAGTTTGACGTTCTCCCGCTGCGAGGTGCGCACCAGGCTGTCAAAGGCCTCGGCCGCGTCGATGTCCTTGCGCTCCATGAGGATGCCGGTGGCCTGGCCGATCAGGTCGCGGGTGCGCATCGCCTCGGTGAGCTGCTCGCGCACGGTCGCCGAGTCCAGGGCGAGGCTCACGTGCGCGGTGAACAGCCGGCCGATGCGGGTGGCGTCGGCGTCGAAGGCGCGCGGCTTGCCGGCGTAGGCGGTGAGCACGGTCAGCCGCCGCTTCTCGGCGCGCAGCCGCAGCGCGAGCGCGGAGCGCAGCCCGGCGTCGGCCAGCGACCGGCCGCCCTCCTCCGTCTCACTGTCCGTCAGCCGGACCACGGGCGCGTGCCAGAGCTGGTCCCAGTACGGCACCTGCGCCCGGCCGTCGTCGGCCTCCTCCGCGGTGCGGACGACTTCGTCGGTCCGGGCGACGCTGCGGCGGCGGCCGTCGCGTTCCAGCACGGAGATGCCGGCGTGCTCCGCCCCCGGCAGGAGCTGCACCGCGAGGCGCACGGCGACCTGCATGGTGCTGTCCGGAGTGGTGGTGTCGTGCAGTTGCTGGGCGGCCGCCGTCAGGGCCTCGGGCAGCTCGATGTCCCCCAGAAAATGGGGCAATTCAGAAAAGTCGGACGCAGGCACCACGAACCTCTTCGGCATGCACGGCACTGAGGCCATGCGCAGGAGAGCTCCGCAGCACATTCCCGACTGCGAGCACAGGACGAACAGAACCTTATCTCGTCCGTCCGCGCGATTTACGCCTGGTAGACGGTCGGCTTGCGCCCCGGCGAACCGACACGGCACGGCTGCGCGAGGCGGTCCGTCTAGGCTGCGGGCATGGCACCGAACATCGCGAGCAACACCCGCGTCTCGCGGGACGAACTGCTGGACTTCGTACGGCCCCGCCACCGCGCCCTGCTGCTGACCCGCCGCTCCGACGGCGGCCCGCAGGCCTCGCCGCTGACCTGCGGCGTGGACGACTCCGGGCGGATCGTCGTCTCGACCTATCCGGAGCGCGCCAAGACCCGTAACGCCAAGAGGGACGCGCGGGTCAGCCTGGTCGTGCTGAGCGACGAGTGGAACGGGCCGTGGGTGCAGATCGACGGCACCGCCGAGGTGATCGACGCGCCGGACTCGGTGGAGCCGCTCGTCGAGTACTACCGCAACATCGCCGGCGAGCACCCCGACTGGGACGAGTACCGGCGGGCCATGATCAAGCAGGGCAAGTCGATCATCCGGATCACCCCCGAGCGGTGGGGTCCGGTGGCCACCGGCGGCTTCCCGGCGCGTCTGGTGGACGACGAGGAGGCTTAGGGCCTGTTCGGAAAGTGGCGCTGTCCGCCCGAAGGGCGGGCCCCGCGGCGTCCGGTGCGTGTGATCGCAAGGCGGAGGGTCGTCCTCGTAGGGCGTACGTGGACGATCCCGACAACGCGGCGAGCGCGCGTGCCAGGCGTCCCGAGACAGCACACCTAGGGCCTTCGGCGGCGGTCGGTCAGGCCGGTCCCGACGATCCCGGGCGGCCGTTCCCCGGCGGCCCTGAGCGAGTGGTCAGCCCCGGGCGGCCATCGCCTCGATGCCCGCGACCAGCAGGTCCAGGGCGAAGGCGAAGTCGCGGTCGAGAATCTCCGCCACCGTGTCGCCGCCCCGGGCCGTCAGCAGGTCGCGGGACTCCTCGATCACCCCGGCGGTCTGCGGGTCCCGGCGCACCGACTCCAGGGACTGCCGGTAGTACTCGTCGGACGTCAGCCCCGAGTCCGCGATCCGGCCGAAGAAGTGGCCCTCGATCGTGCCGTACCCGTACACGAACTGGAAGACGGCCGAGATGGCGCCCGTGATGCCGTGCGCGGGCAGCCCGGTACGGCGGACCACGCGCCGCACCTCGCGCGAGTAGGCGAGGGCGTTCGGGCCGATGTTCGGGTAGCGGCCGACCAGCGGCGGCAACCAGGGGTGGCGCACCAGCACCGCCCGGTAGCCGACGGCCAGCCCGCGCAGTTCCTCGCGCCAGTCCTCGCCGGTGTCCGGGCGGGGCAGCGGCAGCTCGCCGAAGACGGCGTCGAGGGCGAGTTCGAGCAGGTCGTCCTTGGTGTCGACGTACCAGTACACGGACATCGCCGTGACGTTCAGCTCGGCGGCGAGCCGGCGCATCGAGAACCGGTTCAGCCCCTCGGCGTCCAGCAGCCGCACCGTGGCCTCGGTGATCCGCGCCCGGTCGAGCCCGGACGGCTGCCCGCCGCCGCGCCCGCCCCGGCGCTCCTTGCCCGCCAGCCAGACACTGCGGCGCGTCGCGCCCTCGGCCCCGGCCGTCCTCACCATCGCGCACCTTCCTCGACTTCCGAACCGGCGGACATGCGAAGGGGCCCGTACCCCGGGGAAATCCTCCCCGCCATGGAGTGTGCCCGCTCCTGCCGGTACGGCAACAAGGTCGTCCCGGGGGAAGGGGAGGTGAGCGGGCGGACGCGGGGAGGCGGCGGCCGGGTGGGCCACCGCCTCCGTGGGCGCCGCGGTCGGTGCGGCGCAGGGCTGTCAGCTGCCGGTCACCGGCTGGGTCAGGTCGTAGAAGGCGGCCGAACCGGCCGTCACCTTCTTGAAGTTCTTCTCCACCCATGAGGTGATCTGCGCGGACGTGCCGTTGTCGCTGCCGCCCATGCCGCCGCCCATGCCGCCGCCCGAGACGAAGTAGTGGATCCTCCCCTGCTCCACGTACTTCTCGAACTGCGCGAGGGTCGGGGACGGGTCGGTGCCGTTGAAGCCGCCGATCGCCATCACCGGGTCGCCGGTGGCGAGCTGGTAGCCGGCCGCGTTCTGGGAGCCGACGGAGGCGGCGACCCAGGTGTACTTCGACGCGTCCTGCTGCAGCAGCAGCTTGGCCGCGGAACCGACCTGGGCGCCGTCGAGCAGGCCGCCCATGCCGCCGCTGCGGCCGCGCTCGCCGCCGGTCCAGCCGCCGCCGGGGAAGCCGGTGCCGCCGTTCTGCCGGCCCTGCCCGTTCTGGCCGTTCTCGCCGTTCTGCTGGCCCTGGCCGTTCTGGCCGGGCATGCCGCCACCGGGGAACCCTCCGGTACCGCCCGGGAACCCGCCGCCGGGGAAGCCGTTGCCGTTCTGCCGGCCCTGGCCGTTGGCGCCGCCTGCGGGGAAGCCGCCGCGCATGCCGCGACCGCCGCCGCCGAAGCCCATCCGGCTCGCGCCCGCCGGGCCGGCCGTCGGGATGGACCCGGTGTGCGCGGAGTTCACCGTGCTCAGCGTGTACGCGGTCGGACCGGCCAGGGAGGTCGCCAGGGCCGCGGCCGCCGTGACGAGCGCGACCCGGCGGCCGAGCCGACCGGCGAAGACCAGACCGAGGGCCGCCGTCAGACCGCCCACCAGCACCAGCCACTTCAGCCAGGGCAGGTGGTCCGGGGTGCGGTTGAGCAGGACGTAGCCCCAGGCCGCGGTCGCCGTGACCGCGGCGGCCAGGGCGAGCGCCGCCCACAGCCGGGAGCGCCGCGCCCACAGGGCGGTCGCGCCCATGCCGACGACGGCGGCGAGGTAGGGCGCGAGGGCCACCGTGTAGTACTGGTGGAAGATGCCGGCCATGTAGCTGAAGACCGCCGCCGTCATCACCAGCGAGCCGCCCCAGGCGAGGAAGGACGCGCGGGCCAGGTCGGTGCGCGCCGCCTTCCGGGTGAGCACCAGCCCGGCGACGAGCAGGATCAGCGCGGCCGGCAGCAGCCAGGAGATCTGGCCGCCGATCTCGGAGTTGAACATCCGGTCCCAGCCGGTCTCGCCCCACTGCCCCGTGCCGCCGCCCCGGCCGCCACCGCCGCCGCCCACGCTGCCGGTCTCGTCGCCGTTGATCCGGCCGAGGCCGTTGTAGCCGAAGGTCAGCTCCAGGAAGCTGTTGTTCTGCGAACCGCCGATGTACGGCCGCGAGGACGCGGGCCACAGCTCGACGATCGCCACCCACCAGCCGCCGGAGACGACGATCGCCGCCGTCGCGAGCGCGAGCTGCCCCAGCCGCCTCTTCAGCCGCACGGGCGCGCAGACGCCGTAGAGGAGGGCCAGCGGAGGCAGGATCAGGAAGGCCTGCAAGGTCTTGGTGAGGAAGGCGAGGCCGACGGCGACGCCCGCCCCCACCAGCCACCTGGTGCGGCCGTCCTCCAGGCCCCGGAGGACGAGGTGCACGGTCAGCGCCATCAGCAGCGCGAGCAGCGCGTCCGGGTTGTTGAACCGGAACATCAGGGCCGCGACCGGCGTGAGCGCCAGCACCCCGCCCGCGATCAGCCCGGCCGCCGGGCTGAACCGGCGCCGTACGGACGCGTACACCACGGCGACCGTGAGGACGGCCATGATCACCTCGGGGACGAGGATCGCCCACGAGCTCAGTCCGAAGATCCGTACCGACAGGGCCATCGGCCACAGCGCGGCCGGGGGCTTGTCGACGGTGATGGCGTTGCCCGCGTCCAGCGAGCCGAAGAAGAACGCCTTCCAGGACGTGCTGCCCGCCTGCACGGCCGCCGAGTAGAAGGAGTTGGCGTAGCCGGAGGCGCTGAGGTCGTAGAGGTAGAGGAGCCCGGTGGCGAGCAGCAGGGCGAGGAAGGCGGGGCGCGCCCAGCGCGGGTCCTCCGGCCGGCCGCGCAGGAGGCGGCGCGCGAGGGGCTGCTTCGGCTCGCCGGCTCCGGGTGCGGGGGCGGATTCGGGCGTGGGCGTGACTCCGGGAGCGTACGCGGGGGGCGGCGGGACGGCGGGGACGACGGTCGCCGTGCTGCCGGCGGCTGCCGTGGTCGCCGGGGGCGCGGTCGGTGGCGGACCCCAGGACGAGGGCTCCGCGCCTTCCTGCCGGCCCGTCCGGTCGTGCTCAGTGGTCATCGGGAGTCCTTCGGATCGGTGTCGTTCGGACGCACCGGTCGCCGTCGCACGGTCGCGTCCCGCCGGGTGCGCCCGGCGCCGTCACCGGCACGGAACGGGGTGGTGCCGCGGACCGCGGTGTGGTGCGCGGAGGCGGCGTGCGGGGCGTCGCGGGAGGCGCCGTGCGGGGTGTCGTACCCGGTGCTCGGGGTCGTGGGGCGCTGCGGGAGCGGGCCGGGCACCGGGAACGGCCGGCCTCCGTCGGCGCTCGTGACGTACATCCGTGCGGACGGCCCGCGTACGTCGCCGTCGGCGCCGGAGGTCCCGGCGCCGACGGAGGCGGGGGCGGCCGGCTGCGGCCGGCGGTCGGGGAAGACCCAGGCCCGCAGGAGCAGGAAGCGCAGCACGGTCGCCGCGAGGTTGGCCGCGACCAGCACCGCGAGTTCGGTGGAGTGCGCCGGGCTGCTGGTCGCCGCGTTCAGGGCGGCCAGCGAGCCGCTGGTCAGGACGAGGCCGATGCCGAAGACGACGAGCCCCTGCGCCTGGTGGCGGACGGCGCCGCCCCGGCCGCGCACCCCGAAGGTCAGGCGCCGGTTGGCGGCGGTGTTGGCGACCGCCGAGACCAGCAGGGCCGCAGCGTTGGCGGTCTGGGAGCCGGCGAACTGCCGGAAGAGGCTGTAGAGCAGCAGGTAGAAGAGGGTGGACAGGACGCCGACGACGCAGAAGCCGACGAGCTGGCGGGCCAGCCCCCCGGGTACGTCCTGGATCTCGCGGTCGCGCGGGTCGTCGCCGAACGGCCGGGCCAGCCGGTCCAGCGGCAGCGAGCCGGTGGCCAGCGCCCTGCCGACCCGCCACACGCCCTTCAGGTCGTCCGTCGCCGTCCTGACGATGTGCACCGTGGAGCAGGGGTCGTCGACCCAGTCCACCGGCACCTCGTGGATGCGCAGCCCGGCCCGTTCCGCCAGCACCAGCATCTCGGTGTCGAAGAACCAGCCGGCATCCTCCACCAGCGGCAGCAGCGCCTGGGCGACGTCGCGCCGGATCGCCTTGAAGCCGCACTGGGCGTCGGAGAAGCGGGCCTGGAGCGAACCGCGCAGGATGAGGTTGTAGGCGCGGGAGACGAACTCCCGCTTGACCCCGCGCACCACCCGCGAACTGCGGGCGTGCCGGGAGCCGATGGCCAGGTCGGAGTGGCCGGAGATCAGCGGGGCCACCAGCGGCAGCAGCGCGTTGAGGTCGGTGGACAGGTCCACGTCCATGTAGGCGAGGACCGGCGCCTCGGAGGCGGACCAGACGGTCCGCAGGGCGCGGCCCCGGCCCTTCTGCTCCAGCCGGAAGCTGTCGACCTCGGGCAGGTCGGCCGCCAGCCGGGCGGCCACCTGCGGGGTGCTGTCCGTGGAGGCGTTGTCCGCGACGGTGATGCGGAACGCGTACGGGAAGGTGCGCGCGAGGTGCTCGTGCAGCCGCAGCACGCACGGTCCGAGGTCCTTCTCCTCGTTGTAGACGGGGATCACTACGTCCAGGACAGGCGGACCGGCGTCGCCGGCCGGGAGGTGCTCCCGCGCCGGCAGGGTGCCGGGAGAAGAGTCGGTTCGCATGCCCCTGACTCTTCTCAACTGCCCTGTCGCACCGGTGTGGTGACACTGTGGCGTGCCTGTGAGCGGGGCGGTGGATGAGGTGGGGAGTGGTTCTGCGCATGGCCGTTCGCGAGGGCCTTCGTGTGAGCGTTCGGTTCTCGGCGGAGGGCGGGCAGGTGGACCGTGAAGACGGTCCGGCCGGGCGCGCTGTCGACGGTGACGGCGCCGTCGTGCGCGGTCGCCACGGACCGCACGATGGCCAGGCCGAGACCGGTGGAGCCGGTGGCGCGGGAGCGCGCCGAGTCCCCCCGGGCGAACCGTTCGAACACGTGCGGCAGCAGCTCGGCCGGGATGCCCGGCCCGTCGTCCTGGACGTCCACGCACAGCCACGGCCCGGCACGCCGCACACGCGCGGTGACGGTCGTCCCGGGCGGGGTGTGGGTGCGGGCGTTGGCAAGCAGGTTGACGAGCACCTGCTGGAGCCGGGCCGCGTCGGCCGAGACGAGGGCGGGTTCGTCGGGCAGGTCCAGCCGCCAGTCGTGGTCCCGGCCGGCGGCCCGCGCGTCGCTGACGGTGTCGACGACGAGCGGGACGAGGTCGATGTGCCCGAACCGCAGCGGCCGGCCGGCGTCCAGCCGGGCGAGCAGCAGCAGATCCTCCACGAGCAGCGTCATCCGCCCGGCCTCGGACTCGATGCGGCCGAGCGCGTGCCGGGTGTCCGGGCCGACCTCCTCACGGCCGCGCCGGGTCAGCTCGGCGTAGCCGCGGATGGAGGCGAGCGGGGTGCGCAGCTCGTGGCCGGCGTCCGCGACGAACTGCCGTACCCGGGTCTCGCTCTGCTGCCGGGCGTGCAGCGCGCCGTGGATGTGGTCGAGCATGCGGTTGAGCGCGGCCCCGACCTGGCCGACCTCGGTGTGCGGGTCGGTCTCCGGCTCCGGGACGCGCTCGCTGAGGTTCACCTCGCCGGTGTGCAGGGGAAGTTCGGAGACGCGGGTGGCGGTGGCGGCGACGCGGCGCAGCGGGCGCAGGGCGACCGTGACGATGGCGGCGCCGGCCAGCAGGGCGGCGACGAGGCCGGCGGTGGTGACGCTGATCTCGACCAGGATCAGGGTGGTGACGGTGTTCTCGACGTCGGAGGTGGGGACGGCCACGTAGTAGGCGCCGTTGGGGCCGGACACGTACTGGACGCGGTAGCCGCCGAGGCCGGGGACGTCCACCGTGTGCTTGCGGTAGTCGCGCGGGACCGCGTCGAGCACACCGAGCTGGGTGCCGGTGAGCGGCTTGGCGTCCATCTGCGGGACGTTGTTGTCGTCGTTGACCTTGGTGCCGACCTGGGCGTCGGTGACGGTCCCGTCGTCGACCTTCGCGACGATCGTCTTCTCGGGCTGCGGGCCGTGCGTGACGAACTCGTCCAGCTTGACGCTCCTGCCCTGCCGCCGGGGCGCCGGGCCTCCGCCCGTGAGGGCGTCCGGCGGCCGGGGACCGCCCGCCGCGCGCATCGCGACCTCCGTGAGCCGGCCGTCGAGCTGTTCGTAGAGGTGGGAGCGCAGGGCGAGCGTCGTCACGGTGCCGATCACCGAGCAGACCACGGCGATCAGCACCACGGACGCGACGACGAGCCGCGTCCGCAGCGTTCGCGGCTCGGGAGCCCGCCGCCGCGTACGCGACCCTCGCCGCCCGCTCATGAGACCGCGGGCTTGATCAGGTAGCCGGCGCCGCGCCGGGTGTGGATCATCGGCTGCCGCCCGGCGTCGATCTTGCGCCGCAGGTAGGAGATGTACAGCTCGACGACGTTGGCCTGCCCGCCGAAGTCGTACGACCACACGCGGTCCAGGATCTGCGCCTTGCTGAGCACGCGCCGCGGGTTGCGCATGAGGAAGCGGAGCAGTTCGAACTCGGTGGCGGTGAGGTGGATGTCCTGCCCGCCGCGCGAGACCTCGTGGCTGTCCTCGTCCAGGGTGAGGTCGCCGACGACCAGCACGGACTCCGAGCGCCGGTCGGCGGCGCCGGCGCGCCGGATCAGCCCGCGCAGCCGGGCGACGACCTCCTCCAGGCTGAACGGCTTGGTGACGTAGTCGTCCCCGCCCGCCGTGAGCCCGGCGATCCGGTCCTCCACCGCGTCCTTGGCGGTCAGGAACAGCACGGGCACGTCGGGCAGCTCGCGGCGCAGCCGGCCCAGGACGGCGAGGCCGTCCATGTCGGGCAGCATCATGTCGAGGACGACGGCGTCGGGCCGGAACTCGCGCGCGGTCTGCACGGCGCCCTGCCCGTCCCCCGCGCTGCGGATCTGCCAGCCCTCGTAGCGCAGGGCCATGGACAGCAGTTCGGTGATCGACAGCTCGTCGTCCACCACAAGCACCCGGACGGGGCTCCCGTCCGGCCTCAGCAGTTCGGTGCGCCCCTGGGGCGAGGTCGTGGTCATGGCGGACACCTTGTCGGCGCCCTCTGAGAACACGCTTGCACGAATCTGTGATTTCCCTGAGAAACGCACAGGCGCCTCTCAGGGAACACCTGGGAAACGGCGGTCCGGTGACGGTCCGTACGACGGCCGAAGCGACGTCGCCCCGCGCACCACGCCTGTGCCGGACCATCGCGCCGCCCCACGCACTGTGCCCCTGCCGCGCCCTGGCCCTGCGGAACCGCGGCCCGTCGCCGACACCCTGACGGCCCCCGGCCGCCCTCTCCCGGGGCCGGCCTCAGAACAACCCGTCCTGCACTTCCCGCACGGACTCGAACTCCCGTACCGGCAGGGTGAGTCCGTCACCTTCCGCGTCCCACGGACCGAGCCCCCACCCGGTCATGAGCCGGGTGTCGAGCACGACGACCCCGCCCCCGTCGCCCACCGCGAGGTGCAGATCGGGCCCGGCGGCGGCGACCAGCTCCCCGCTCACGCCTCCGCCCGCGACCAGCTCGCCCACCGCGCCGACGGGAGCGGGCAGCCCCGCGAGACCGAACACGTCCAGATGGTCGACGGGCCGGAACGGCGCCCGCTCCAGCGACTCCGGCCAGCCGGGCAGAGTGGTCGCCCGCCCGTGCAGTTCCCGGATCTCGGCGGCCCGTTCCGCCGCGCCCGCCGGCAGGGCGGGCCGGACGGCGCGCTTCAGGGCGTAGGGAATCCGGTCGGGCACGCCGAGCGCGGCGCGCAACAGTTCTTCCGTCCGCCGGGCGGCCATCAGCGGACCGGCGCCGAGCCAGCTGAAGCAGACGGCGCCCTGTTCGAGCAGCCGCGCCGGACCCCGTTCGACCGCGGTGATCCCCACCTTGGCCATCCCGGGCCCGAACCACGCGAGATACACGCGGTACGGCCGCGGGTCGTCCGCCATCGTGTCGGCGGCCACCGAGTGCGCCCGGTCCAGCCGCGCGCACTCCTCACACCGCGCCCCGGTACTCCGCCCCGGCACCGAAGCCCCTACGGGACACGCGTGCCCCCGGGCCCCCACGCACGCCCGGGGACCCCCTTCGGCGACCCGGAAGGCCACGCGCTTGCCCCACGGCAGCGCACTGGTCCGTCCGTCCCGCCACACCAGCACGGGCCCGTCCACGGACCACCGCAGCCCCGAGCACTTCCACACCTGCGCCATCATCCCGACCCTACGAGCCCCCACTGACAACGCCGGGCCCTCGCGTCGCGGTCGGACACCGCCACAGTCCGCAGAAACGCCAGAGGCCCCGGATCTCTCCGGGGCCTCTGTCCTGTGTGCACTCGGCAGGATTCGAACCTGCAACCTTCTGATCCGTAGTCAGATGCTCTATCCGTTAAGCTACGAGTGCTTGTTCTGTTTTCCATCTCCGCCCCCGGTCCTTTCGGCCCGCTCGCGGCGACAGGAAGAACATTACATGACTGCCGCCGTCATGTGAAATCCATTCCCTCCACCCGACCTGACCTGCGCAAACGTCGTTCGGGGGTGGGGTGCGCGCCGAGGGTCGGGGAGCGGGTCCCGGGGCGTCGGGTGGCGAAAAGTGACGGGGGCCACGCGGCACCGGAGCACGGGCGGGGAGAGAGCGGCGCCGGGTACGCGATCGGCGGGAAACGCCGAAGCCCCGGTCCTGGGACCGGGGCTTCGGGGATCTTGCGCGGAGGCGGAGGGATTTGAACCCTCGATGGGCTTTAAGGCCCAAACCGCATTAGCAGTGCGGCGCCATAGACCGGACTAGGCGACGCCTCCAGCACAACCGCTCACGCAAGCGCGCGATCGGTGCGTGCAGATGATGACACAGACTTGCGGGGTGCCACCAATCGCCACCCACGGTACTAGGCGGTCGGGTCCCAGGGCAAAGCCTCGTCCCGCTGTGTCGGCCCCGGCGCAACCTCCGGCGCTGTGCCGCGTTGGTCCGGACATGGTGCAGGTCAGCTCTTCTTCGTCGTCCGGTTCTTCTTCGCCGTCCCCTTCTGCGTCCACCGCCTCGTCCGCCTCCTCCACGCCCTCCGTCTCCCCGGTGCGGCTCCTGGTCCGGGCCGTCGTCTCCGCCGGGGCGTGCGCCGCGCTCACCGCGCTGTTCGCCGGGGCGGCCGCCGCCGGGGCCGGGGCGCCGCCGCCCCTCCGGGACGAGGACCGGGCCGGCGATCACCTCACCGTCACCGTCCGGGACGCGGGCGACGGCCGGGACGGGACGTACGAGTTGTCCTGCCATCCCGCGTACGGCAGCCATCCCGATGCGCGGGGCGCGTGCACGGCGCTCGACCGCAACACGCGCTGGGGACGTGACACCTTCGCGCCCGTGCCCGACGGCACCGTCTGCACCCTCCAGTACGGCGGTCCGGCCACCGCCCGCGTCACCGGTGTCTGGGCCGGGCGTCCCGTCGACGCCCTCTACACCCGCGGCAACGGCTGCGAGATCGCCCGCTGGAGGCGGCTGGTGCCCCTCCTGCCCGACCTCGGGTGATCCGTCGCGCCCGGACCTCGGTGCTCCGCCTCGCCAGGGCTCCGGTGCCCCCCGCCCTCCGGCTCCGGTGGTGCCCGTCCTCCGGCTCCGGTGGTGCCCGTCCTCCGGTACCGACGGCCCGCGGAGGGCGCCCCGCGCGAGGGCGGGCCGACGCGGGCCGACTGTCACCTCGTCGTGCGACCTGCCTCTCATCCGCCGTCGCGAGCGCAACCCCAGCGCTTAGACTCCTTCGCGTGACACGCTGCGGGCCGGTTGGCAAGATGGCCCCCGCGGTCGGCAAGGTGCGGTGACAGGGAGGAAGCGTCTCGTGAGCAGCAGGCCATCCCGAGGCGCTGCTCGCCTCGCTGCCATACTCGACGCGCTGCCCGACGCCTTGGTGCTGGTCAACGCCAACGGCACGGTCGTCAACGCCAACACCATCGCCCTGGAGGCCTTCGAGACCCCGGGAACCGCGCTGGTGGGACGCGGGCTGCTCGATCTGCTGCCGCAGTTCGACTCCAAGCTCATCCCCGGCTCCATGCGCCGCCCCGACCACATCGACCCGCGCGCCCGCACCAAGCCGACCCGGATGATCGCCCGGCGCACCGACGGCACCGAGTTCCCGGTCGAGGTCACGAGCGCGAATCTGCAGAACGGCCAGCAGGCGTACGACACCTCCGGCTACACCGGCGACGAGCTGCTCATGCTGGTCGTGCGCGATCTGTCCGGCACCGTCGACACCGAGGCGGAACTGGCCCGTTCGCAGCGGCAGACCGAGATGATCCTGCGGGCCGCCTCCGAGGGCGTCGTGGGCACCGACACCGACGGGCGGATCGTCCTCGTCAACCCCGCCGCCGCCCAGATCCTCGGCTACCGCGCCGGCGAACTCGGCGGCCGCGAGCTGCACACGCTCGTCCTGCACTCCCGCGCCGACGGCTCCCCGTTCCCGTACGAGGAGTCGCCGCTCGCCGACACGCTGCGCTCCGGGCGCAAGCACCGGGTGCGCGGCCAAGTGCTGTGGTCCAAGGCCGGCGACAAGGTGCCCGTCGACCTGACCACCGCGCCGGTCCGCGACGGCGACCAGCTCGTCGGCGCCGTGATGACCTTCGCCGACCGCCGCCCCTACGACGCCCTCACCGAGGAGAAGGCCGCCGCCGAGAAGCGGCACGAGGAGGAGCTGGAGCGGCTCGCCGAGGAGCACGGCTCCGAACTCACCGCCCTGCGCCAGCGGCACGTCGCCGAGATCGATGAGCTCACCGAGCGGCACGAGGAGGAACTCGCCGCGAACGAGGAGCGGTACGCCGCGCTCGGCGAGCGCGAGAAGGACCGCTACGAGGCCCTCGCCGCCCGCCACGACCAGTTGCTGACCCTGCTCGGCGGCTCCCTGCGCGGCCCGCTGGACGAGCTGCGCCGCGAACTGGCCGCCCTCGCCGCCGACGACGCCGGCCAGCTGTGGCCCGAGGCCAACCAGGTGCTGCACCACCTGTCCGCCGGCTACTCGCGGATCACCACCCTCATCGACAACGTCCTCGGCTACCAGCGCCTCGACGTCGGCAGCGAGGAGATCACCCGTACGAAGGTGATGCTCGACGCGGTCGTCGCCGCCGGCGTGGACGGGGCCGTCGAGCTCGTCGGGCCCGGCCGGGTGCAGTTCGCCGTGCACGCCCCGCCCATCGAGGCGGAGGTGGACCCGCAGCGCCTGGCCACCGCCCTCGCCCATCTCGTCGCGGACGTCGCGGGCGTGGACGCCACCGGCAACTCGCCCGTCTCCGCGGGCGGTTACATGGACAACACCGTCGTGGTCGCGGCGGCCCAGCGCGGCAACGTCGTCCGGATCGAGGTCCGCGGCCCGTACGCCGGCGGCGACCCGGTGCACGAGCCGATCGTGCGCGGCATCGTCCGCGCGCACGGCGGCGTGCTCCAGACGGTCGAGGTGCCGGGGATGAGCGGCAGCGCGTACGTCCTCGAGGTGCCCATCGGCGACGGGGCGGGGGCCGTGGCCGCCGGTCACGTCCCGGAGTACGCCCAGCAGGCGGCGGACGCCGACCCGGCCGCGCGTCCTGCGGAGGGCGTCGGCGCCGAGGTCGCGCTGCCCGCGCAGGCCACGGCCGGCGGCCGGCGGCGGGCCCGGCGCAGCTCCACGGACGCGTTCCTGGACGCCGACGACGTCGAGGGCGAGACCCCGGCGGACGGCGACGCCCGGTCCGCCCCGACCGGGCGACGCCGGCGGCGTGCCGCCGACTCGCCCGGACCCGCCCCCGCCGTGCCCGGTCCCGTTCGCGCGCAGATTCCGGCGCAGGGCGCGGGCGAGGGCGCGGCTCAGGGCGGCGAGGCGTCCGGCGGTACGGGCCGTCGGCGGGGGCGGCCCGCCGAGATCGCCGGGCCCGTCGGACCCGCGGGAACCGCAGGGGTCGGCGACGGTGCCGGCGTCTCCGAGGGAGCCGTGGTCACGGCCGCCGAGCACGCGGCCGGTGCGGCGGCGGCCGGTTCCGGGCTGGGGGGCACGGTGCCGCCGCAGGGCGTGCCCGCGCCCACCGGACGGCGCGCCCGGCGCGAGATCGGTGAGCCCCAGTCGTCCCAGCCCCACGCACTGCCCCCGGCGCTTCCGGCGGCCGACCAGGCCGGCGCCGGGGTCCCCGCGGACTTCGCCGCCGAGGGCGCTACCGGCCCCGGTGACTCCGCTGGCCCCAACGGCTCCGGTGCGCAGCCGACCGGGCGACGGCGGCGTGCCCTGGCGGCGGCGAACGAGCGCGCCGCCGCGCAGGAGGCCGCCCCGCGCACGGTCTTCGCCCTGCCGCCCGCCGACGCGGACCGGCCGGAGCCCGAGGCCGCGCCTTCGGCGCGGGTTCCCGCCCAGGGCGCGGGTCCCGGTGCCGCCCCCGTGGCGGGGCGGCACGACGCCGTACCGCTCGACCAGGCCGACGACGACCGCACCCCGCCGCAGCCGCACCCGACCACCGCGCCCACCGGGCGACGGCGCCGCGCGGTGACCCCGCCGCAGCCTCCGGCGGCCGCGGGGGCGGACGCGATGCCCGTGCCGGGTGCGCCCGCGCGGGAGACGGCCGTCGGGCAAGGTGTCGCGATGCCCGGCGCACCGGGGGTGCCCGGTATGACCGGCGTGCCCGTCGGTCCCAGCGTTCCCCTGCAGGGCGGCCCGGCGGCCGGTGGTCAGGTGCGGGGCGGCCCCGTACCCGCTGCTGCCGTGCCGGGCGGTGCGGTGCCGGGTGGCCCTGCCGTCGCGCCCGGCGCGCCGGTGGCCGTGGCTTCGCAGGACGTACCCCAGGCCGCTCCTCGGACCGTTCCTCCGGTCGGTCCCGGTCAGCCGGGTGCCGGACCGCAGGTCGCGGGTGTGACGCCGCCGCCCGGTCAGGGCGCCGCCGCGGCCGTGCCCGCCCCCGGGACGCCCGTCGCGCAGCCGCCCGCCGTTCCCGGGCAGGGTGCCTCCGGTGGACCGCTCCCGGCCGAGTCGCCCGGCACCCCGCCCCAGGGCCTACCCGCCGCGCCTCCCGCGCAGCCGGTCCCGGCCCCCGGCGCCCCCGCTACCCCGCAGTGGCCCGCCGGTGCCGACGGCACCCAGGGCGCCGGCGTGCCCGTGCCTCCGGTGCCGGCCGCCGCCCCCGTGCCGCCGAGCGCCCCCGGCGCTCCCCTGCCCCCGGCCCAGTCTCCGGCCGCCGCTGCCCCCGGTGCCCCGGCACCCGGCGTCCCGGCCGCCACCACGCCCACCACCGGCACCCCGCTCCCGCCCGAGCAGACCACCGCCCCGGCGACCGGCCAGACGCCCGCCGCCCCGGCGACCGGCCAGACGCCCGCCGCCCCGGCGGCGCCCGCCGGCGGCACCCCCCGTGCGGCGCAGCCCCTGCCCGCCGAGGCCGCCGCACCGGTCGACCCCGACTCCACCCAGGGCCGGGCGATCAGCGTGCGGACGCTCGGTCAGGGCGTGCCCTTCAGCCGTCAGGCCGCGCAGGTGCAGCAGCAGACGACCCCGCCCCCGCACGCGCCCGGCGGTTCCGGTCGCCGCCGCAAGCTGGGGACCCCGCCCGACCCCGCGGCCGGCCGCGGCGAGCAGCGGCCGGAGCAGGCCGGCCGCCCGAACCCCCCGGCGGCCGAACCGGCACCCGCCCCGCCCGTGTCCCCGGCCGCGCCGTCCCCGCAGGCGCAGTCGCCGCAACCCCCGTCGTCGTCCCTGCCCGGACAGCCCCGCCTCGCGCCGGGCACCGAGGGCGCCGGACGGTCGTACGCCATAGGCGCCCCGGACGAGAACGCCGCCGAGGGGCCCGAACCGCTGGACGGTCCCGGCGGCGCCGTGGAGATCGCGGACACGCCGCGTCCGCAGCCGATGGACGACGAGCTGCCGCCCGAGCCGCTGGACAACCCGCGCCGGCTGCTGGTGTGGCCGGCCCCCGACGTCACCACGCAGCAGGCGCTCAGCGACCGCGGCTACCGGCCCGTCATCGTGCACTCGCGGGAGGAGGTGGACGCGCAGATCGCGGCCTTCCCCGCCGCGCTGTTCGTCGACCCGCTGACCGGGCCGATCACCCGGACCGCGTTGCAGTCGCTGCGCCAGGCCGCGGTCGCCGCGGAGGTTCCCGTGCTGGTCACGGCCGGTCTCGGGCAGGCGACGCGCGAGGCGGCGTACGGCGCCGATCCGGCCGTGCTGCTGAAGGCGCTCGCGCCGCGCGACAGCGAGCAGCACCCGCCGCGGGTCCTGCTGGTGGAGGAGCACGCGGAGATCGCGCTGGCCCTCACCGCGACGCTGGAGCGGCGCGGCATGCAGGTGGCGCGGGCCGCGAGCGACAACGACGCGGTGACGCTGGCGGGGCAGTTCCGGCCCAACCTGGTGGTGATGGACCTGATGCAGGTGCACCGCCGACAGGCCGGGATCCTGGACTGGCTGCGCGCGAACGGCCGGCTCAACCGCACCCCGCTCGTGGTCTACACGGCCGCCGTGGACCCCGCCGAACTGCCCCGGCTGGCCTCCGGCGAGACGGTGCTGTTCCTCGCGGAGCGGTCCACCAGCGCCGAGGTGCAGACGCGGATCGTGGACCTGCTGGCCCGCATCGGCACCAACTGACGGCTCCCGTACTGGCACGGGCACGGCTCCCGGTACCGGCTCACGGCCGGGCCGACCGGCCCGCTTCGCCGCGCGTCCGCGGGCTACTTCGCCACGAGTCTGCGGGCCGCCTCCTTGACGGACGCCCGCAGCCGGTCCTGGTCGGTGTCGGCGGCGCCGACCAGGATGCGCTGGATCTGGGGCACGACGGCGGTCCAGTCGGCCAGCGCCATCAGCAGGAACATCAGGTCCCGCGCGGGGATGGCGTCGCTGAGCACGCCCCGGTCCTGGCCGTCCTGGACGGCGGCGACCTTGCGGGCGTAGTGGTCCTGGCGCTCGGTCTCGTCCGGCAGTTCGGCGGCGCCGTACTCGATGCCCTCCCAGAACAGCAGGCGCAGGAACTCCGGGTGGGCCGCGTGGTAGTCCAGCAGCCGGTCGATCCAGCCCTCGATGTCGTCCGGGTCGACCGGCACGGCCGCCGCGAGGTCCACCATCGAGCGGCTCAGCACCTGGGAGAACAGCTGGTCCTTGTTGCCGAAGTAGGCGTAGATCAGCTGCTTGTTGGCCTTGGCCTGGGCGGCGATGCGGTCGATGCGGGCGCCCGCGACGCCGTGCCGGGCGAACTCGGCGACCGCCGCCTCGTAGATCCGGGCCTTGGTGGCCTCGGGGTCCCTCGCTGCCATGGGGACAGAGTACGCCGTCGGCCAACCAACTATTTGGTTGACGGGGAATCCCCCGCCGTCGCAGACTGTTCACCATTCCAACCAACCAGTTGGTTGTGAAACCCGTACGTACGCATCGGAGGCCCACAGCCCATGCCGTCGTCACCCGTCCCCACCACCACGGCGTCCGCGACCGCGTCCACGACCGCGCCCCCGCCCACCACCGCCGGGACCGGCCCCCGCCGGAGCCTTCGCCCCAACGCCTTCCTGGCCCTCATCGCCCTGTGCACGGCCGTCACCGCCGGGAACATCTACCTCGCGGCCCCCATGCTCCCCCTCATCGCCCGGGACTTCGGCTCGGTGCCGTCCGCCGTGGCCTGGATCGCCTCGGTGGCGCAGTTCGGGTACGCGGCCGGGCTGCTGTTCTTCGCGCCGCTCGGCGACCGGGTGAACCGGCGTCCGCTGGTGGCCGGGCTGTCCCTGGCGACGACGGCGGCGCTCGTCGCGGCCGCGCTGGCACCCGGCGCCGCGGCCCTCGCGGCGGCGGTGTTCGTCGCCTCCGCCGCGACCGTGGTGCCTCAGCTGCTCGTCCCGATGGTCGCCGAACGCGCCCCCGCCGACCGCCGCGCCCGGCATGTGGCCGCGGTGATAGCGGGCCTGTTCACGGGCATCGTCGCCGCCCGGGTGCTCGGCGGGCTGGCCGGGCAGGCGTTCGGCTGGCGCTGGGTGTTCGTGGGCGCGGCCGTGCTGACCCTCGCGCTCGGGCTCGCGACCGCGTTCGCCCTGCCGTCGGAGAGCCGCCGCGGCGCCGGTCCGCTGCTGTCCGGCGTCGCCGCGCTGCCGGGGCTCGTCCGCCGCTCGCCCGACCTGTGGCGCGCGTGCCTGCGGCAGGCGGGCATGTTCGGCGCCTGGAGCGCGCTGTGGACCTCGCTCGCGCTGCTGCTGACGGGCCGGCCGTACGGCCTGACCACGGCGACCGCAGGTCTCTTCGGCCTGTTCGGGCTTGCCGCGAGCGCGGTGGCCCCGCTGGCCGGGGGGCTGGTCGACCGGTTCGGCGCGACCAGGGTCGTACGGTCGGCGTACGTCCTGGCCGCCGCGTCCGTGCCGCTGTTCTGGCTGGGCGGGCGGATGATGGCGGCGCTGTTCGTGGCCGCCGTGGCGATCCACGCGGCCCTGGTGGCGTCCCACGTCGCCAACCAGACCCTGGCCCTGACGACCACCGCCACCCCGGCGACCGCCAACACCGCCTACGTCGTCTCCGGCTTCGCGGGCGCCGCACTCGCGTCCTCGGCGGCCGCCCCGGCCTTCGCCCACTGGGGCTGGTCCGGGGTGTGCGCGGTGGCGGCGGTGTGGCTGGTGCTGGGGTGGACGACGACGGCCGTACGACGGTGAGGTGCCCGGGGGGAGGCGGCGAGGGCGGTGGGCGGCGTACGGCCGCCGCCGCCCACCGCCCGGGAACCCGCTGCTCGCGAACCCGGCGCCCGCGGGTCCGCCGCCTCAGAACCGGGTGACGTCCAGCTCGCCCGCCGCGTACTGCCTGCGCAGCACCTTCTTGTCGAACTTGCCGACGCTGGTCTTCGGCACCGACGCGATGATCGTCCAACGCTCCGGGAGCTGCCACTTGGCGATCCCGCCCTCGACGGCGAGGAAGTCGCGCAGCGTCTCGAAGCCGACGCCGGCGCCCTCCCTGAGGACGACGGTGGCCAGTGGGCGCTCGCCCCACCTGTCGTCCGGGACGGCGACGACGGCGGCCTCGGCGACGTCCGGGTGGGACATCAGGGCGTTCTCCAGATCGACCGAGGAGATCCACTCGCCGCCGGACTTGATGACGTCCTTGGCGCGGTCGGTGAGGGTGAGGAAGCCCTCCGGGCTGATGGTGCCGACGTCGCCCGTCTTCAGCCAGCCGTCCTCGCTGAACTTGTCGGCGGGACGCAGCGGTTCGGCGTCGGGGCCGTTGTAGTAGGCGCCGGCGATCCACGGGCCGCGCACCTCCAGCTCGCCGGCGGACTCGCCGTCCCAGGGGAGGCGTTCGCCGCCGGGGCCGGTCAGGCGGGCCTCGACGCCGGCCGGGAAGCGGCCCTGGGTGAGGCGGTAGCCGAACTCCTCGTCGGTGCCGACCGCGTGGGCCGGCGGGCGGGCCACCGTGCCGAGCGGGGAGGTCTCCGTCATGCCCCAGGCGTGGCACACCCGCATGCCGAGCTTGTCGAACGCCTGCATGAGGGAGGGCGGACAGGCGGAGCCGCCGATGGTGACCTGGGTGAGGGAGGAGACGTCGCGCGGGCGGGCGGTCAGCTCGGCGAGCAGGCCCTGCCAGATGGTGGGGACGGCGGCGGCGTGGGTCGGCCGCTCGCGCTCGATCATCTCGGCGAGCGGGGCGGGCTGGAGGAACCGGTCCGGCATCAGCATGTTGACGCCGGTCATGAAGGTGGCGTGCGGCAGCCCCCACGCGTTCACATGGAACTGCGGGACCACGACCAGCGAGGTGTCCTGGTCGGTCAGGCCCATGGACTGCGTCATGTTGACCTGCATGGAGTGCAGGTAGATCGAACGGTGGCTGTAGACGACGCCCTTGGGGTCGCCGGTGGTGCCGGAGGTGTAGCACATGGCGGCGGCCTGGCGTTCGTCCAGCTCGGGCCAGTCGTACGTGGTCGGCCGGTCCGCGATCAGGTCCTCGTACTCGTGCACGCGCGCGTGGGCGCCGTCGAGCGGGGCGCGGTCGCCGGGGCCGGAGACGACGATGTGCTCGACCGTCGTCAGCTGCGGCAGCAGCGGGGCGAGCAGGGGGATCAGGGAGCCGTTGACGATGATCACGCGGTCGGCGGCGTGGTTGACGATCCAGGTCAGCTGCTCGGCGGGCAGGCGCAGGTTGAGCGTGTGCAGCACCGCGCCCATGGCGGGGACGGCGAAGTACGCCTCGACATGCTCGGCGTTGTTCCACATCAGGGTCGCGACCCGGTCGTCGCCCCGGACGCCGAGTTCGTCGCGCAGGGCGTTCGCGAGCTGCACCGCGCGGGCGCCCGCCTCCGCGAAGCTGCGCCGCTGCGGCTCCCCCTCGCCGGTCCAGGTGATGATCTGGGACCGTCCGTGCACCCGTACCCCGTGCAGGAGGATGCGGGTCACGGTCAGCGGTACGTCCTGCATGGTGCTCAGCACGGCGGCGTCCTCCCGAGGCGGCGTTGCCTACGCGGTGGTAGGGGGCTGCGCCGATTCTGCGCACATACCAAGCGGTATGTCACTAGGCCCGGGGGAACGGGCGACGCAATATTGCCCACATCGGGGTCGGACATCGATGTCCGGGCGGGGGACGCGGGAGCCGGGGCCGGGGCGCGCGGAGCCGTGGCCGGGCGGACCGGGAGCCGGAGCCGGGGCTGTAGCCGAGTCCGGGGCCGTAGCCGTGGCTCAGCGGGCGACTGCCAGCTCCGGGTCCTCGCGCAGCTTGCCGAGGGCCCGTGACACCGCCGACTTCACCGTGCCCACGGACACCCCGAGCACCTCGGCCGTCTGCACTTCGGAGAGGTCCTCGTAGTACCTGAGGACGACCATCGCCCGCTGCCGGTTGGGCAGCTTGGCGATCGCCCGCCACATGGCGTCGCGCAGCGCCTGCTGCTCGGCGGGGTCGGCCGTGCCGGCCACCTGCTCCGGTTCGGGCAGCTCGTCGCAGGCGAACTCGTCGACCTTGCGCTTGCGCCACTGGGAGGTGCGCGTGTTCAGCAGCGCGCGGCGGACGTAGCCGTCGAGGGCGCGGTGGTCCTCGATCCGCTCCCACGCGACGTACGTCTTGGTGAGCGCGGTCTGCAGCAGGTCCTCCGCGTCGGCCGGGTTCGCGGTCAACGACCGTGCGGCGCGCAGCAGCACCGGCTGGCGGGCCCGCATGTACGAGGCGAACGACGGATACGCCGGGTCGGGCGTCGCCGGCAGGGCGGCGGTCGACGCACTGGCGCAGACGGGTGTGGTCATGGCTTCCACGCTAGGAGCGGCGTCCCGGCGGCGGATCGCCCGCAGGTCCCGAAGCGTCGTCCCCCTCAGGTTGTAGGGGTGGGGCTGTCCGCACCTCCTGAAGGTGGACGAGGGCGAGCCGGGTACTGCGGGTTCCCCCCTGGATGACGGCCGGTGCCACCCCGGCCCGGCACCGCCGCGCCCCCCGCCCGCTGCCGCCGTACGCACCCCTGCCGCACACCCGCGCGCACGCGCCCTGTCTCACGCCCCCGCCCGCTCGCCTGCCCCGCACTCCTCCCGCGCGCCCGCCGTACGGCTGTCGCACGCGCGCCGGCCCGGCACCCCCCCTCGTACGCACGCCTGCGCGGCGGCGCCGAGGCACCGCCGCGCAGGCTGTGTCACATCCCCACGAGCACGTCCCGGGGTGTCCCCGGGGTGTCAGGGCCGGTGCTTCCCCACGAAGCGCACCGGCCCGCCCCGGCTCACCACAGAGGGGTGAAGTGGACGGCGAGGTTCCTGTTGCCCTGCTGGACGCCGGTGAAGGCGGAGCCGTCGACCTGGGCGCTGTTGCTCTGGTTGGAGGCGCCGGCGCCGACCGCCTGCTGCTGCGCGGTGGAGGAGTTGCCGGCGTTGTCGCGGCCGACGCCGCTGCCGGCGACGCTCGCGGCGCCCGCGTTCGATCCGTTGCCCGCGAAGGCGCCGTTGTCCGCCGCCGCGACGCCGGTGAAGAGGGCGGCGGCGAGTGGGAGCGCGGTGACGGCGGCGAGAACGCGGACGGTACGGAGGCTTGCCATGGTGCTCCTTCAGTGAGAGGTGCTGAAGTTCGGCTGTCACCAGGGAGGTCGGCCGACCGCCCCGGCGCTCTGTGCGACGTCGCGGAACCAGACTTGCCCACCGGCCCCCGGTGTACCACCCCGGAGATCCCGATTCCCACGCAAGCGTGAGGACGGGTCGATAAACCCCTTTCACGACGTTTCGTCTCCTCGGAACCGGCGCGAGTTCCCTGCGCAGGGACCGGGACCACCCTTCCGTCACACGGCCCCCGCAACGGCCGAAACGTCCCTGCACAGATCCCCGGAAACCACCGGACACCACCCGCCGACCGCCTGGAACTCCTGCTGGATCCGTCCACGACACCGCGTTCCCGGGCGTGCCGGCTCACCCCCTCTTCCCTTTTTCGAACGCACGTACGACCATGAATCCATGGCCCTCCTTGACCGGCAGGCCACGACGCCGGCCCTCGCGCACGCCCTGTCAGCCGCCGAACGCGGCCTGGCCGTGATCCCCCTGTCCCGGACGAAGCTCCCGGCCCTGCGCTCCCCCCACCGCGACGACCCCGGCCCCGGCCGCCCGCCCTGCCACGGCGAGTGCGGCCGCTTCGGCCACGGCGTCCACGACGCCTCGGCCGACCCGGCGCGCGTGCGCGCGCTGTTCGCCGCCGCGCCCCGCGCCACCGGCTACGGCATCGCCTGCGGGCTGCCGCCGTACCACTTGATCGGCGTCGACCTGGACACCAAGGCCGGCACGGACGCCGTGGCCGCGCTGCGCGGCCTCGCCCGGCGGCACCTGTTCACCGTCCCCGCCACCGTGGTCGTCCTGACCCCGAGCGGGGGCCGCCACCTGTGGCTGAGCGGGCCCGCGGACGTGGCCGTCCCGAACTCCGCGAGCCGGCTGGCGCCCGGCATCGACATCCGGGGGGCGGGCGGCTACCTGGTCGGCCCCGGTTCGCGCACCGAGCGCGGCGTCTACGCCGTCGCCCCGGGCACCGGCCGTCTGCCGCCCGCCCCCTGCCCGCCGGCCCTGCTGCGCCTCCTCCTGCCCCCGCCGCACGCCCCCGGCCACCGCGCGCACCCGCAGGGTGACCGCTCGGGCGAGAGCCTGGTGCGGTTCGTCCTCGCGGCCCACGAGGGCCAGCGCAACGCCCGCCTGTTCTGGGCCGCCTGCCGCGCCTACGAGACGGGCATCGGCCCCGCCCTCACCATCCCGCTCACCGCCGCGGCCACCACCACCGGCCTCACCGAACGAGAAGCCCGGGCGACCATCGCCTCAGCCGCCCGCCGAACGGACCGGCACCCGTAAGAACCCCGGCGCCCTCAAGCGCGACCACCCGCGCCCGCGGCGACCTGGTCAAGGTCCTGCACGCCGACGACCAGCTCACTCAGGGCGCCCCGAGCCCCGGCCGCCCGCAGCGAGGGGGGACAAGGAGAGTCCCCGACCGATCCTGCCGGTCAGGGACTCTCAAGCACCGCGGTGGGTGTGGGATTTGAACCCACGGTGACATCACTGCCACGACGGTTTTCAAGACCTTTCCACGGTGACGACCGATGGCCGCTTCATCGCAGGTCAGGCGGGTGCAAGCACCCCGGCGGGGCCGTCTTCGCCGTCATCGTGCCCCTTACGTGCCCCAGGGACGTCATCGTGCCCGCTGAACCACGCATCGGAGGCTTCGGCCACCTGATCATCACGACCGGCGACCGGCCGGGCGTAGTGCCGAGTCGTCACGCTCGCGTTCGAGTGGCCCAGGCGGTGCGCGGCGGTCATCACGCCGTACCGGTCGGCAACCCAAGTGCCGTGGGACGCCCGCAGGTCGTGTGGAGTCACGTCCATTAGGCCGGCCGCCGAGACCGCCGGGTCAAAGTACGCCTTGCGCCACTGGTTGTAGCGAAGCGGCTTGCCCGCGGGAGTCGTGAACAACAGGGCGTCGTCTCCACCGGCCAACACGTCGAGGTAGGCCCCGAGCCGCTTCGCCAGTGAGGGTGCCAGCCGCAGAAGCCGCTTTTGATGAGACTTGGGGGTGTCGAAGACGAGGGCGCCATTCGCTTCGGCCAGGTTCTCATCAACCAGGAGGAAGCAGCCGGCCAAGTCGACGTCCGAACGCCGCAGCGCGAACGCTTCACCAACCCGCAGACCCGCGAAGGCGAGCAGGGCGATCAGCAGGTCATGCGGCTTCTCGGCATGGTGCACGATGCGCGAGGCTTCCAGCGGGGTGACGATGTGCGGCTCAGTCTGCGGCATACGGGGAAGCCGCACACCACGGCACGGAGTCTGCCCGATCAGGTCATTGTCGACTGCCGACGCCATGATCTGAGACAGCACCCGGTACGCCTGGCGGATGCGCGAGGCGCTGAGTCCTTCGGTCCGCATCGCTGCGACCCACTCAGTGACGGTGATGGGCCACAAGCTCGACAGCTCCCGGTCACCAAGCACCGGATTGATCCGCGAGTTGATCAGCGAGCGGTACGACGCCTGTGTCTTGTGCTTCAGCTGCGGAGCGACGGCAGCCAGCCAGCGAGCGGCCCAGGCGCGTACGGTCGTCTGTCCATCCGCCGGATCGAGCCAACGCCCCTCTTCGATCTCGATGCGCTTTTTGGCCAGCCACCGGTCAGCGTCCGTCGAGGTAGCGAACGTCCGGTCAGCCGGTCGCAGGATGCCGTCAGGTCCCGGATAGCGAGCTTGGAACCGGCCGGACGGCAGCTTGCGGACCCGTCCGAAGGCACGACGAGACTTGCGCTTACGGGGCATCAGGCGACCCTCCGCAGCCCGGCGCGACGAACGGCCACCGGCTGAACCGTGTGCTCGGCGATGTACTGATCAACGGCGCTCTCCGGGATGCGGACGTGCCGCCCGGCCTTGACGTACGTGATCCGCCGTTCCTCGATCAGACGCCGTGGAAAGCGGACGGTGGTGCCGAGGATCTCGGCGACCTGATCAACACTGAGGTACCGCTCATTCATGGTCGTCCCCTCCCTGGTGACGCGGATCTGCTAGTTCTTCGCGGGCGGTTTCGCGGTTGTGCTGGATCTCTCTGCGGGTGTTGGCGGCGAGCCAGGATTCGCCGGGGGTGTGGCCGTGGCCGGCGTAGACCCAGTGGGCGAGGGTGAGGGTGGTTGCTTCCTCGTCGTCCGGGTCGGGCAGGCCGAGGGCTTGGCGTTGCTGTGCGGCGCGGTAGTCGGCGCGGGTCTGGCGCAGGGCGCCGAGGGTGGTGGAGTAGCGGCGGGACTTGGTGGAGAAGTGGCCGCGGAAGCCGAGCATGTGCGCCCAGTCCCGTAGCTTCCGGTCCGGGTAGAGCGGGTGAAGGTCTAGGCACGCGGTGATGAGCCGGGCCGGGTGGTCGGGGACGCCGAGGAGTTCGAGGGCCTCTTTGTTGCCGATGCGCCGGTCTACGGTGCCGGTGGTCTCGGCGGCTTTGGTGGCGTACTTGGCGACGTAGGAGGCCACGGCCTGTTCGGTGATCTCCGAGCCGTCGCCGAAGGCCCGGATCGGGCGTACGTCGAGCTGGGTCCCCCAGCGCAGCGTGCGGGCCGGTTGCTCGCCGGCCGGGGGCACGTCGACGGCGACGCGGGCGGCAGCGGCGTGGATGGAGTCGGTGAGCAGGTCGAGGGTGGCCCAGGCCGGCGGCGGGCTGTCGGGTCCGTCAGGGCCGTCGAAGCGGATCACGGCGTGGAAGTGGACGGCGCCGCGCTTTTGGTACTCGGCGACCTTGCCGAAGGAGACTCGCGACTGTTCGCGGGCGGCTTTCTGGGTGAGGCCGGCGCGCTTGGCGATCTCGCGGCGCAGGTAGATCGTGAAGTAGCGCCACAGGTCGGAGGCGTGGTTGTTCCACAGCACCGCCCCCGCGTAGTCGTACTTCTCCGGATCGAGCGGAGTCCCCAGCTCGGGCGCGTCCTCGGGGTGGCGGGTGCCGCAGCGGCAGGGCCGGTTGCCGGGCCGGTTGTGGACCGGGCCGAACGACGGGGCGGTGAGCGTGGCGAAGACCCGCGGGTGATCCCGGATCGTGTCGGGGGTGCCTTTGGCCGGGTCGCCGACGAGGCCGGCGCGGATGAGGTGGTAGGTGTCGCCGGCGTAGGTCCAGGCGCAGGCGGGGCAGCGGGAGGCCCGCCGGTTGCCGCACGCGAGACGCAGAACGCCGCCGGGTTCGGTGTCGGTGGAGTAGGAGTGCAGGACGTGGCCGGTCACGGCGTCGCGGGTGACGGTGGAACCGTGGAGGCGGATCGGGTCGGTGCAGCCACCGGTGCGGCGGATCTGCTCTTGGATGCGGTCGAAGCCGTCAGACCCGGCCAGCCTCAGCACATCGGCGAGGGTGGCCGGGTCCAGGCCCGCCAGGGTGGCGGCATCGGTCACGCGGCCACCTCCAGCGCGGCCGGGACGACGGTGCGCAGGACGGCGGTGGCCAGGGGCGGGGGGACGGCGTTGCCGATCTGCTGGAACTGCTTGGTGCGCGAGCCGGCCCACGGGTAGCCGGCGGGGAAGCCCTGAAGAACGGCGGCTTCCTCGACAGCCAGGCGCCGGACCGGGGCGCCGTCGGAGTCGATCCAGGAGACGTCGTTGAGGGCTTTGCCGAACAGCAGGGTCGGGGCGGGTTGGTCGAGGCGGCGCCGGGTCGCGGAGGGCCGGTTGCCGACCTTGAGCATCCAGGAGCGGGCGCGGCCGGTGACCGCCCACGAGGGGCCGGTGGTGGGGAAGGTGCTGCCGCCGGTGGTGTGGTTCCCGCGGGTGACGACCAGGGCGGGCGGGCAGCCCAGGACATCGTCCATGGTCCGCCAGGGCGGGAGCCCGGCGCCGAACAGGTCGGTGGGGGTGCCGCCGTCGGCGTGGGTGGGTTCGGGCGGGAGGGCCGGGCGGGTGCGGGAGGCGATCAGGAAGGCGCGGCGGCGGGTCTGGGCCAGGCCGAAGTCCGCCGCGTTGAGGACGCCGGTCCAGGTCGAGTAGCCGACGCCGGCCAGGAGGCGGGCGGTGTGCTCGAACAGGGGCAGGACCGCGGGGACTTCCTCCAGGGCGATCCAGTCGGGTCGCAGGTCCAAGGCGTATCGGAGGGGTTCCACGACGAGCAGGGACCGCGTGTCGGTGCAGGCAGCGCGCAGTTCACCGCGGGTGTCGCGTCCGTGGGCGAGGTCGTCCAAGGCCTGGTGGCACAGGGGCAGGTCGGTATTCCCGGCGCGCAGGCCAGCGGCGCTGAACGTCTGGCAGGGCGGGGACCCGATCAGCCCGGACACCTTCCCCCGCAACGGCGCGGTGGGGTGCTCGGCGACATCGGCTCGGATCGTTGCGTGCCCGGCGGTCGTGCGGGTGGCGCAGACGGCGGGGTCCGTCTCAATGCCGATATCGGTCAGGCCGAGGGCGTGAAGGCCCTGGGACCAGCCGCCGGGGCCGGCGAAGAGGTCGAGGGTAGACAAGGCGATCACCGTCCGGCGTGAGCGAGGCCGGCGGCGGAGACCGCGTGGCCGGTGCCCTTGCAGGCCGGGCAGACGACGCGGAGGGTGGCGCGGGTGCCGTCGCGGTGGAGGGCGCCGGTGGTGATGGCGACGGCGGCGAAGCCGTCGCAGTCGCGGCAGACGCGCGCGGTCTTGGCGTGCTGGGGCATGATGGGGCTTCCCTTTCGGGTCCGTTGGATCTGATGAGGGGTCCAGGCACCGGGGCGGCGGTCTTTGGCGAGAGAGCCGCCCCGGGGCCGTCAGCGTCGGCGGTTGCGGCGCGGGGGGTTGATCGGGGGCAGGGCGTCGTACGCCTCCTGGCCCTGCTGGAACGAGGCGGTGTCGGCGTCGCTGCGGGCGGTGTCGGAGAACTCGCGGCCGATGCGGCGCATGGTCTTGCGGTCGCCGTGGCGGCGGGCGATGGCGAACTCGCGGCCCAGTTCGGCCATCTGCGGGTTCGCGGGCTCGGAGTTCGTTTTGCGGCTGAAGATGCCCATGGATCGTTCCTCTCGCGGTCAGTGGTGGGTGTTGCGTCGGCCGTGGCCCTTGGCCTGGTACATCGCCGCGTCGGCGGCGGACAGGGCGTCGGTCAGGGCGGGGACGGGCAGGTCGCTGCGGTGGCAGCAGCCGACCGAGGCCGAGACGGGAAGCAGACCGCCGGCGTGCGGCACGGGCCGGGCCAGCGCGATGCGCAGGGCGTCCGGGCCGGGGGTGCGGGCGGGGTCGGTGACGATGGCGGCGAACTCGTCCCCGCCGAGGCGGGCGGCGATGCCGTGGCGTCCGCACCAGTGGGTCAGGCGGCGGGCGGTGGCGGTCAGGACGGCGTCCCCGGCGGCGTGGCCGTGGGTGTCGTTGACGGCCTTGAAGTCGTCGAGGTCGACGAGGACGACCAGCGCGGCCGGGTGCCGGTTCAGGAGGTGTTCGGCGCGGGTGGTCCATCCGGCGCGGGTGTGCAGGCCCGTCAGGGGGTCGCGGCGGGCGGTGGCCAGTCGGCGCAGGAGCATCCCGCCGTGCACGGCCCAGCCCAGGGCCGGTAAGCCCGCCGCGATCATGTGCGTGTCCATCCTGGTCACCGCCCCCGGTTCTGGTCTTTGATCAGGAGGCGGATCACGACGGCGACCACGGCGACCGAGACGCCGGTGATCGCGACCGCGAGGAGCAGGGAGACCAGGACCGCTCCGACGACCAGGACCACGGCGGTGCCGCCGCCGACGAGGGCGAGCGCGGTACCGGGCGTGAGCTGGACGGTGGGCCGGTTCGTGGCCGGGGACACCGGAACCGGGAGCGAGGTGGGGACCGGGGCCGGGGCGTGGTCGGTCGTGGAGGCCGGGACCGGAACGGCGGGCGCGGTGTCCTGGGGCGGGTACTTCGGGGTGAACACGGGATCGTCCTCCTGTCAGGCGGTGCAGTGGTGTGTGCGAGCGGCCAGTTCAGCGGCGGAGCGGTCGCGGTGGTCGGTGGAGAAGCCGCAGCCGGGCGCGGTGCAGGCGGCGGTGTGCCGGGTCTGGCCACGGCCGTTGTTGTAGGTGCCGACCTCGACCGGGCCGATGCGGATCACGTGGTAGAAGCGGTTCGGACGCACGACGGGACTCCGTTTCTGATCAGGCGAGTTGGAGTTGAGCGGCGATGGCTTCGCAGGTGGGAGCGGGCAGCCCGAGCCGCGCGGTCAGCGCGTCGGCGGTGATCTGCTCGCCCGTGCTGCGGCGGTGCGCATCGGCGATCGAGCGGGCGTGATCGAGCAGCGCCGGCGGGACCGCCGGGGTGCCGGCGGGCGGCTTGGACGGCGCCGCAGTCAGCTCCGCCGCCGGGACGGAAGCCGGGGCCGGGGCCGCCGGTTCGGAGGTGTCGGTGCGGTGCATCTCGACTTCCGGCGCCGGTTCCTCGCCTTCCTCGTCCCTCTCCAGTTCGG
>NZ_JBFBEK010000050.1:0-30066 GCF_040683715.1 Streptomyces sp. NPDC093260 | reverse complement strand
CACCTCGTCGTGCACGACGACCCGGCGAACGACCCGGTGGACGACCGCGTGATGTCGCACATCTCCTCCACCGCCATCGACGGCGGCACCGCCCACCCCGAACTGAAGCTCCTCACCTCCAACTGAGCCCCACCGAGCCACCGTCATGCTGACGATCCACCGGCCGCTCGCCGACGACGCGCGCTCCGTCGCGGTCGACGGCGGCCGGATCCTCGCCGTCGGGCCGTACGCCGCACTGCACGCCGCCCACGGCGACCGCGCCCGCGTCCGCGAGTGGGACGGCACGCTCGAACCCGGACGGTACGAGCCCGACGCCGTACGCCTGCTGGAGACCCTGTACTGGCCCGACCCGCGCGAGGCCGACGACCTCGGCACCGAGCCGCTGCCCGCCGCCTCCCTCCCGATGACGGACACCCGGTGGGGTGCGAGCGCCCGGCGCGGGCTCCAGCGGATGCTGGGGCGCGGGGTGACGGCGGTCGCCGGGCCGTTCGCCCGCCCGGCCGTCCGGACCGCCGTCCAGCGCTCGGGCGTCCTGGTCGCCCCCGCCCCTTCCGCCCTCGCGCCGGACGCCCGCGCCGACTTCACCGTTGTCGCGGTTGACGGGAGCTGTCTGGCGACGGTGGTGGGGGGACGGCTGGTGTACCGGAGGGCGTAGTCCCGGCCATAAATACGATTACTGTCGTTGGCATTACGCAGCGAGTACGGCGCGCTTACTCTCGGCTACCAGGAGAGAGGAGTGTCTGCCGCATGGCGAATATCAAGCAACTCGACCCGTTCGCTTCACCGTTGGACTACTACGGCGCGGAGCTTCGCCGCCTTCGGGAGGCGGCGGGGCTGAGACTCGCCGACCTGGGCGAGATCGTCTTCTGCACGGCCTCCCTGGTCGGCCAGATCGAGACGGCCCTGAAGGTCCCGACCCGGGACTTCTCCGCCCGCGTGGACGCGGCGCTGAACACGGACGGGATGTTCTCGCGGCTGGTGGGGCTGGTTCTGCGGAGCCAGCTGCCGACTTGGTTCCAGCCGTATGCGGAGATGGAGTCGAAGGCTACGTACATCTCGTCGTTCCACGCCCAGCTGGTGGACGGGCTGCTGCAGACGCCCAAGTACGCGCGAGCGCTGCTCGGGGTCCGGAACGACGACAATCTGGACGCCCTGGTGGAGGCTCGGATCGACCGACAGCGCATCCTCAGCGGTGACAACTCCCCTCTGGTCTGGGTCGTTCTCTCCGAGGCCGTGCTGCATCAGAAAATCGGCGGCGCTCAGATCATGCGTGAGCAACTGGCCCATCTGTTGGAGGTAACGCGAACCCACAAGTGGGTGCGGGTGCAGATCCTGCCCTTCGAGGCGGGCGCGCACGCCGGGCTGATGGGCTCGTTCAACCTCCTGCGCTTCGAGAACGACCCGGACATCTTCTACACCGAGGACTTCGTCCAGGGCCACATGACGGCCAATCCGCAAGCCGTCAAAGAAGGTTCGCTCCGATACGATCACCTGCAAGCGGCCGCCCTCTCCGTGGACGACTCGGCGGCGCTGATCGCCAGTGTGATGGAGGAGCGTTATGGGCAGCAAGCCGACCCCGGTGGACTCGCAGTGGCGTAAGTCCTCCTACAGCGGCAACACGGGCGGGAACTGTATTGAGTGCGCCCCTCTCGACGGCGCGGCCTGGCGCAAGTCGTCGTACAGCGGTGACACCGGCGGGCAGTGTGTCGAGTGCGCGCCCCTGAACGGCGCCGCCTGGCACAAGTCCTCGCACAGCAGCGACACCGGAGGCAACTGCATCGAGTACGCCGACCTCTCCGCCCACGTAGCCCTGCGTGACTCCAAGAACCCGGCCGGGGGACACTTCTCGGTCGCGCCGGAGGCGTTCTCCGTGTTCGTCGGCGCGGCGGCGCGGGGCGAGCTGTAGGCCCCGCGCGGGCTGCTGCAAGAATGAGCCGGTGACCCGCGCATCCCTGGAGAAGCAGCCGCACGAAGTCGCCTCGATGTTCGACGGCGTGGCGGAACGGTACGACCTGACCAACGACATCCTGTCCCTCGGGCAGGACCGGCGGTGGCGCAAGGAGGTCGCCAGAGCGGTCGACGCCCGGCCGGCGCAGAAGGTCCTCGACCTCGCCGCCGGGACGGCCACCTCCTCCCTCCCCTTCACCCGCGCCGGGGCGTACGTCGTCCCGTGCGACTTCTCGCTGGGGATGCTCCAGGTGGGCAAGCGGCAGCACGCGTGGCTGCCGTTCACGGCCGGGGACGCGACGCGGCTGCCCTTCAAGGACGACACGTTCGACGCCGTCACGATCTCCTTCGGGCTGCGCAACGTCCAGGACTTCGACACGGCGCTGCGCGAGATGCACCGGGTGACCAGGCCCGGCGGGCGCGTGGTGATCTGCGAGTTCTCGCACCCCACGTGGGCGCCGTTCCGCACGGTCTACACCGAGTACCTGATGCGCGCCCTGCCGTCCGTGGCGCGGGCGGTCTCCTCCAACCCCGACGCGTACGTCTACCTCGCCGAGTCCATCCGCGCCTGGCCCGACCAGGCGGCGCTGGCGGCGCGGCTGCGCGGGGCGGGCTGGTCGAAGGTGGCCTGGCGCAACCTCAGCGGCGGCATCGTGACGCTGCACCGGGGCTTCAAGCAGGACTGACGGGGCCGGGGGCCGGGGAACCGCCCCGGCCCTCGTCCGTACCGCAGTGGTCTGGTTCGTCCGGAGTCGGCCCGTCAGCCCGGTGATCAGGGCCGCTGAATAGACTGCCCGTGTCCAGTGCCGGTCGGCACGCAGACTTTTCGACCTTGGGGAGATCCCGCCGTGACCGTCGTGACTGAGCCCCTCTCCGAGTCCCTCGCCGGGAACACCGCCGACGTGATCGTCGTCGGCGCGGGGCCGGCCGGCTCCACCACCGCGTACCACCTCGCCAAGGCCGGCCTCGACGTGCTCCTGCTGGAGAAGACCGAGTTCCCGCGCGAGAAGGTCTGCGGCGACGGCCTGACCCCGCGCGCCGTCAAGCAGCTGGTCGCCATGGGCATCGACATCTCGGAAGAGGCGGGCTGGCTGCGCAACAAGGGCCTGCGCATCATCGGCGGCGGCGTCCGGCTCCAGCTCGACTGGCCCGACCTCGCGTCCTTCCCGGACTACGGACTCGTGCGCAAGCGCGACGACTTCGACGAGCAGCTGGCCCGGCAGGCCCAGAAGGCGGGCGCCCGGCTGTACGAGCGCTGCAACGTCGGCGGCCCCATCGTGGACGACCGCACCGGCCGCATCACCGGCGTGAAGGCCAAGCTCGGCGAGGAGAAGCGCGAGGTCACCTTCCACGCGCCGCTCGTCGTGGCCGCCGACGGCAACTCGACGCGGCTGTCCCTGGCGATGGGGCTGCACCGCCGCGAGGACCGCCCGATGGGCGTCGCCGTGCGCACGTACTTCACCTCGCCGCGCCACGACGACGACTACCTGGAATCGTGGCTGGAGCTGTGGGACCGGCGCGGCCCCCAGGACCGCCTGCTGCCCGGCTACGGCTGGATCTTCGGCATGGGCGACGGCACCTCCAACGTCGGCCTCGGCGTCCTCAACACCTCCGCCGCCTTCAAGGAACTGGACTGGCGCGAGATCCTGAAGGCCTGGTGCGCCTCCATGCCGGAGGACTGGGGCTACACCCCGGACAACATGACGGGCCCCATCCGCGGCGCGGCCCTGCCCATGGCGTTCAACCGCCAGCCGCACTACACGCGCGGGCTGCTGCTCGTCGGCGACGCCGGCGGCCTGGTCAACCCGTTCAACGGCGAGGGCATCGCCTACGCCATGGAGTCCGGCCAGATCGCCGCCGAGGTCATCGTCCAGGCCCACTCGCGCGCCACGGCCGCCCAGCGGGAACTCGCTCTCCAGCGCTACCCGCGCGTCCTGAAGGACACCTACGGCGGCTACTACACGCTCGGCCGCGCCTTCGTGAAGCTCATCGGCAACCCGAAGGTCATGCAGATCGCCGCGCAGCGCGGTCTGACCCACCCGGTCCTGATGAAGTTCACCCTCAAGCTGCTGGCCAACCTCACCGACCCGACGGGCGGCGACGCGATGGACCGCATCATCAACGGCCTCAGCAAGGTCGCCCCCAAGGCGTGACCCACGCCGGGGGAGGCCCCGGACCCACGACGGCGAGGCCGGCTCGTTCCTGAGCCGGCCTCAGTCATGCCCTGGGTCGCGTCCCGGGCGAAACGGGAGTACCGCCCGCAAGGTCTCCGTACCGCCCGAACGCGTCCGTACCGTCCGAAGCACCCGAACCGGCAACGCCGGAAGGGCCGCTGCCCCCGAGCGGCTGCGGCCCTTCACCCCGTACGGCGCTGTGAGTGCCTCAGAGCACCCGCACCGCGCCGGTCGGCGGGTCGTACGACAGCGGCTTCTCCACGACGCCGCTGGAGGGGTTCTGCGCCCCGACGAACATACCGTCACCGACGTACACGGCCACGTGGTACGCGCTGCCGGCGCCGCCCCAGTAGAGGATGTCGCCCGGCTGGAGGTTGGACAGCGACACCTGGGTGCCGGCCGTCGACTGGTCCTGGGAGACGCGCGGCAGGCTGATGCCCACCTGCTTGAAGGCGGTCTGGACCAGGCCGGAGCAGTCGTACGCGGACGGGCCCGTGGCCCCGGAGACGTACGCCTTGCCGACCTGCGACTTGACGAAGGAGACGATCGCGGCGGCCGAACCGGTCGCCGTGGAGCCGCCGGTGACGGTGCTGTCGCCCGTGCCGGTGCTCGGTCCGGAGCCGGAGTCGTCGCTGCCGCCGCCGGTCGAGTAGGCGGTGAGGGTGACGCGCTGGGCGTCGCGCGAGGCGCGCTCGGCGGCGGCCTTGCGGGCGGCCGCCTCCGCCTTCTTCTTGGCGGCCTCGGCCTTCTTCTTGGCTTCGGCGAGGTCCGACTTGGCCTGCTTCGCGGCGTTCGCGGCGGCGGCGTCGCGCTCCGCCTGGAGCTGGTAGTTCGCGGCGGCCTGCTGGGTGGCGTCCGCCGACTGGGCGACCTGAGCGGCCAGATCGGCCGTCAGCGTGGGCAGTTCGAGGGTCTGGGTGACCGGCTCCGCGGCGTTCGCCGACGAGGCCGACGCACCGGCCACTGCCAGGGTGCCCAGGACACCACCGGCGACTCCGGCCCGCATCGCGATTTTCGACGCGCTACGGCGGGGCTTCCGGTGGCTGCGTATGTGAGCGGTGTGGGACATGGGAACAACGGGTACCAGGGGCTCCTTCATATCTTCAAGAAACGTGTGCTGCGCCACATTTGCTCAACGAGGGGTGCGAACGCCGGGCGTGTCGCCCTTTATTGACGCCGTAACGGACATTCGGGGCACTGATGATCATGCCTGTGATCATGGTCTTTCGCTGTTACGTCCGAATTGCCCCGTGCCTACCACTGGTTGAGACCGTTGGCCAAGCCCGGTTCTCATGCGGCTCTCATGGATGTGGTGGAGGTCACGGAACGGTCACCACCCCACCCTGCGTCCGCGCGTCGCGCACACTCGTGCCCTTCCCGTGCCCGCAGCGGCCGGCGCGTCCCCTTCGGACGCGCGGTCGCGGCGGCCGGCGCGTCCCGCGCGGGCTCGCGGCGACAGTGCCCGGTTCGCCCCCTTTGGCCCCACGGCGGCGGTGGCCGACTCGCCCCGCCCGGGCTCGCGGCGCGGCGGTCGGCGCGGCCCACTCGGGTTCGCGGCCGCAGTGGCCGGCTCGGGCTCGCGGCCGTGGCGGCCGACTTGTCCGCTCGGGGTGCCGACATCCCCTTCGTCACGTCAGTCCCACGAGCCCCATCCGTCCCGTGCGCCGCGCCGGGGGAGCTTGTGAAGACGCGAACGTGTCCACTTGCCGTTCCGCCGTCCCCCTGATGTGTGAAAAGCCGCCCTATATCAAGGGCTTGACGCCGACCGCCACTTTGCGCCGGACGCCGGTCATCTGATAGTGCACACCCCCTCCTACCTGCAAAGACGAAGTAAATTGTCACTTTTCGTGATTGCTCGTGTGCTTCCCGTGTGAAGATCGCAGCTCATCCGACTTCATGATCCTTCGTCAGGTGGTGGAGATCACAAAGCTTGTGGAATACCCCGTGTCGCAGATCACAGTGCCTCGGGCATAAGATGCCCTGCAGTTGGGCTTGTGACCTGCTTCACATGTTCCCGATCTTCGCCGGGACGAGCGGGGGTGGTGGGACGGAGGAGACGGCTGTGAGCCCCTAACCGCCAGCAGTCAGTGCCGACTGAGAGGAGCGAGGAGCGGTGAACGCGTATGCGCCCATCCTCGTACTGGGAGCCCTCGGGGCAGGCTTTGCGATCTTCTCCGTGGTCATGGCCACGCTGATCGGACCGAAGCGGTACAACCGCGCCAAACTCGAAGCCTACGAGTGCGGTATCGAGCCGACCCCCACGCCGGCCGGCGGCGGGCGCTTCCCCATCAAGTACTACCTGACGGCGATGCTCTTCATCGTCTTCGACATCGAGATCGTCTTCCTCTACCCCTGGGCCGTCACCTTCGACGCCCTGGGTGTTTTCGGGCTCGTGGAGATGCTGCTCTTCGTGCTCACCGTCTTCGTCGCCTACGCGTACGTGTGGCGGCGCGGCGGCCTGGAATGGGACTGAGGGGCCATAGAGACATGGGACTCGAAGAAAAGCTGCCGAGCGGATTCCTGCTCACCACCGTCGAGCAGGCCGCGGGCTGGGTGCGCAAGGCGTCCGTCTTCCCGGCCACCTTCGGCCTGGCCTGCTGCGCGATCGAGATGATGACCACCGGCGCCGGCCGCTACGACCTGGCGCGCTTCGGCATGGAGGTCTTCCGCGGCTCGCCCCGCCAGGCGGACCTGATGATCGTGGCCGGCCGGGTCAGCCAGAAGATGGCGCCGGTCCTGAGGCAGGTCTACGACCAGATGCCGAACCCCAAGTGGGTGATCTCCATGGGCGTCTGCGCCTCCTCGGGCGGCATGTTCAACAACTACGCGATCGTCCAGGGCGTCGACCACATCGTCCCCGTCGACATCTACCTGCCCGGCTGCCCGCCGCGCCCGGAGATGCTGATGGACGCGATCCTCAAGCTCCACCAGAAGATCCAGTCCACCAAGCTCGGCGTGAACGCGGAGGAGGCGGCCCGCGAGGCGGAGGAGGCGGCGCTCAAGGCCCTGCCCACGATCGAGATGAAGGGGCTGCTGCGGTGAGCGACGCGAACGGCACCCAGGGCGGCGGCCCGAACGGCTCCGACGGGGTCAACCCCGAGAAGGACCTCGCCGCCGACAACCTCCCCGGCCAGCGCGGCCAGGGCGGCGAGGAGATCCGCGTCCAGCGCGGCATGTTCGGCGCCAACAACGGCGGCGACACCTCCGGCTACGGCGGCCTGGTCCGCTCGGTCCGCCTGCCCGGCCCCTCCGGCCGGCCCTACGGCGGCTGGTTCGACGAGGTCGCCGACGAACTGGAGGGCGCCCTGGAGGAACAGGGCCTGCTGCCCGGCAACGCCATCGAGAAGACCGTCGTCGACCGCGGCGAACTCACCTTCCACATCGAACGCGAGCACCTGCTCCGCGTCGCCCGCACCCTGCGCGACGACCCCGCCCTGCGCTTCGAACTGTGCACCGGCGTCAGCGGCGTCCACTACCCGCATGACAAGGGCCGCGAGCTGCACGCCGTCTACCACCTGCGCTCGATCACCCACAACCGGCTCATCCGGCTGGAGGTCAGCACCCCCGACCACGACCGGCACATCCCCTCGCTGGTCTCCGTCTACCCGACCAACGACTGGCACGAGCGCGAGACCTGGGACTTCTTCGGGATCGTCTTCGACGGCCACCCGGCGCTGACCCGGATCATGATGCCGGACGACTGGCAGGGCCACCCGCAGCGCAAGGACTACCCCCTCGGCGGCATCCCCGTCGAGTACAAGGGCGCCCAGATCCCGGCTCCGGACCAGCGGAGGTCGTACTCGTGAGCACTTCGCACGCCTCCCCGAGGGAGACCACGGAAGGCACCGTCTACACGGTCACCGGCGGCGACTGGGACGAGGTCGTCCAGTCCGCGGCCCGCGCCGACGACGAGCGCATCGTCGTCAACATGGGCCCCCAGCACCCCTCCACCCACGGAGTGCTGCGGCTCATCCTGGAGATCGAGGGCGAGACGGTCACCGAGGCCCGCTGCGGCATCGGCTACCTGCACACCGGCATCGAGAAGAACCTCGAGTTCCGCACCTGGACGCAGGGCACCACGTTCGTGACGCGGATGGACTACCTGACGTCCTTCTTCAACGAGACCGCCTACTGTCTCGCCGTCGAGAAACTCCTCGGCATCGAGGACCAGATCACCGAGCGCGCCAAGATCATCCGGGTGCTCCTGATGGAGCTGAACCGGCTCTCCTCCCACCTGGTGTGCATCGCCACCGGCGGCATGGAGCTGGGCGCCACCACGATCATGATCTACGGCTTCCGCGACCGCGAGATGATCCTCGACATCTACGAGCTGGTCACGGGCCTGCGGATGAACCACGCCTACATCCGGCCCGGCGGACTCGCCCAGGACCTGCCGCCCGGCGCGGTGGACCGGATCCGCGAGTTCGTGAAGAAGATGCACAAGAACCTCCCGGAGTACGACAAGCTCGCCACCGGGAACCCCATCTTCAAGGCCCGCATGCAGGACGTCGGCTACCTCGACCTGGCCGGCTGCATGGCCCTCGGCGCCACCGGCCCGATCCTGCGCTCCACCGGCCTGCCGCACGACCTGCGCAAGACCCAGCCGTACTGCGACTACGAGACGTACGACTTCGACGTCCCCACCGCCGACACCTGCGACGCCTACGGCCGGTTCCTGATCCGGCTGGAGGAGATGCACCAGTCGCTGCGGATCGTCGAACAGTGCCTGGACCGGCTCCAGCCCGGCCCCGTCATGGTCGCCGACAAGAAGATCGCCTGGCCCGCGCAGCTCGCCCTCGGCCCCGACGGCCTCGGCAACTCCCTCGACCACATCAAGAAGATCATGGGCACCTCCATGGAGGCTCTGATCCACCACTTCAAGCTGGTCACCGAGGGCTTCCGCGTCCCGCCCGGCCAGGCCTACGCGGCGGTCGAGTCGCCCAAGGGCGAACTCGGCGTGCACGCCGTCTCCGACGGCGGCACCCGCCCCTTCCGGGTCCACTTCCGCGACCCGTCCTTCACCAACCTTCAGGCCATGGCGGCGATGTGCGAGGGCGGCCAGGTCGCCGACGTCATCGTCGCCGTCGCGTCCATCGACCCCGTGATGGGAGGCGTCGACCGGTGACCACCTCTTCTTCCCCGCGGGCCGGACAGGGCGTCAGCCTGGGCATGCCCGGACTGCCCGCGCCCGCCTACCCGGACGACGTCCGGGAGCGCCTGGAGCGCGACGCGCACGAGATCATCGCCCGCTACCCCGACTCCCGCTCCGCCCTCCTGCCGATGCTCCACCTCGTGCAGTCCGAGGAAGGGCACGTCACCCGCACCGGCATGGCCTTCTGCGCGGACGTGCTCGGCCTGACCACCGCCGAGGTCACCGCGGTCGCCACCTTCTACACCATGTACCGGCGCAAGCCCTCCGGCGACTACCAGGTCGGGGTGTGCACCAACACCCTGTGCGCGGTCATGGGCGGCGACGCCATCTTCGAGACCCTCCAGGAACACCTGGGCGTCGGCAACGGCGAGACCACCGACGACGGCTCGGTCACCCTGGAGCACATCGAGTGCAACGCGGCCTGCGACTTCGCGCCGGTCGTGATGGTCAACTGGGAGTTCTTCGACAACCAGACCCCGGCGAGCGTCAAGCGCCTGGTGGACGACCTGCGCGCGGGCCGGCCGGTGACCCCGACCCGCGGCGCGCCGCTGTGCACCTTCAAGGAGACCGCGCGGATCCTGGCCGGCTTCCCCGACGAGCGGGAGGGCGCCGCCGAGGCCGGCGGCAGTGCGGGACCCGCGTCGCTGGCGGGCCTCCGCCTGGCCAGGGGAGAGGCCGCGCCCGCGCGCGTGGTCCATCCCCGCGAGGGCGGCCCGCACGACGAGCAGCGGGACGCCGCCGGGCACCGGCCGTCGCCGGCGGAGCACCTCAGCTCCCACGACGCGCCGCAGGACACATCGGCCTCCGACCCGTCCCATCCGTCGGGACCTGTCGCCGAGGAGGGGGAGTGATGACGGTGTCCACCAACTACGGGGGCACCTCCCAGCCCGAGGCTGGGGGAGGGGCGAGCCCCGAGAAGCTGCTCGCACCCGTGCTGTCGGCCTTCTGGGACGAGGACCGGTCCTGGACGCTGGACGTGTACCGACGGCACGAGGGGTACGAGGGGCTGCGCAAGGCTCTCGCCATGCCGCCGGACGACGTGATCGCGTACGTCAAGGAGTCCGGACTGCGCGGACGCGGCGGCGCGGGCTTCCCGACCGGGATGAAATGGCAGTTCATTCCCCAGGGCGATGGAAAACCGCACTATCTGGTGGTCAACGCCGACGAGTCGGAGCCGGGCACCTGCAAGGACATCCCGCTCCTCTTCGCGAACCCGCACAGCCTCATCGAGGGCATCGTGATCGCGTGCTACGCCATCCGGTCCTCGCACGCCTTCATCTATCTGCGGGGTGAAGTCGTCCCCGTGCTGCGGCGGTTGCACTCGGCCGTGCGCGAGGCCTACGCGGCCGGCTACCTCGGCACGAACGTCCTGGGCAGCGGGCTGGACCTCGACATCACCGTGCACGCCGGCGCCGGGGCGTACATCTGCGGTGAGGAGACAGCGCTGCTGGACTCGCTCGAAGGCCGCCGCGGGCAACCGCGGCTGCGTCCCCCCTTCCCCGCCGTCGCGGGCCTCTACGCGTGCCCGACTGTGGTGAACAACGTCGAGTCGATCGCGTCGGTTCCCGCGATCCTGAAAAACGGCAAGGACTGGTTCAGGTCGATGGGCAGCGAGAAGTCCCCGGGCTTCACGCTCTACTCGCTCAGCGGCCATGTCGCGAGCCCCGGCCAGTACGAGGCGCCGCTCGGCATCACCCTGCGCCAGCTGCTCGACATGAGCGGCGGCATGCGGCCCGGCCACCGGCTGAAGTTCTGGACGCCGGGCGGCTCCTCCACCCCGATGTTCACCGACGAACACCTCGACGTCCCCCTCGACTACGAGGGCGTCGGCGCGGCCGGCTCCATGCTCGGCACCAAGGCCCTGCAGTGCTTCGACGAGACCACCTGCGTGGTGCGGGCCGTGACCCGGTGGACCGAGTTCTACGCCCACGAGTCCTGCGGCAAGTGCACCCCCTGCCGCGAGGGGACGTACTGGCTCGTGCAGCTGCTGCGGGACATCGAGGCCGGCAAGGGCAGGATGACCGACCTCGACAAGCTGAACGACATCGCCGACAACATCAACGGCAAGTCCTTCTGCGCCCTCGGCGACGGCGCCGCCTCACCGATCTTCTCCTCCCTCAAGTACTTCCGCGCGGAGTACGAGGAGCACATCACGGGCCGCGGCTGCCCCTTCGACCCGGCCAAGTCGACGGCCTGGGCGGACCAGCACACGGAGGTGCTCGCATGACCGTGACCACCAACGCCCCCTCCTCGGGCGGCGCGGCGGCCCTCCCGCCGGAAGACCTCGTGACGCTGACGATCGACGGCGTGGAGATCAGCGTGCCCAAGGGCACCCTGGTCATCCGGGCCGCCGAACAGCTCGGCGTCGAGATCCCCCGGTTCTGCGACCACCCGCTGCTCGACCCGGCCGGCGCCTGCCGCCAGTGCATCGTCGAGGTCGAGGGCCAGCGCAAGCCGATGGCGTCGTGCACCATCACCTGCACCGACGGCATGGTCGTCAAGACCCACCTCACCTCGCCGGTCGCCGAGAAGGCCCAGCACGGCGTGATGGAGCTGCTGCTCATCAACCACCCGCTGGACTGCCCGGTCTGCGACAAGGGCGGCGAGTGCCCCCTGCAGAACCAGGCCATGTCCCACGGCAACGCCGAGTCCCGCTTCGAGGGCAGGAAGCGGACGTACGAGAAGCCGGTGCCGATCTCCAGCCAGGTGCTGCTGGACCGCGAACGGTGCGTGCTGTGCGCGCGCTGCACCCGCTTCTCCAACCAGGTCGCCGGCGACCCGATGATCGAACTGATCGAACGGGGCGCGCTCCAGCAGGTCGGCACCGGCGAGGGCGACCCCTTCGAGTCGTACTTCTCCGGCAACACCATCCAGATCTGCCCCGTCGGCGCGCTCACCTCGGCCGCCTACCGGTTCCGCTCCCGCCCCTTCGACCTGGTCTCCTCGCCGACCGTGTGCGAGCACTGCTCCGGCGGCTGCGCCACCCGCACCGACCACCGGCGCGGCAAGGTCATGCGGCGGCTCGCCGCCAACGACCCCGAGGTCAACGAGGAGTGGATCTGTGACAAGGGACGCTTCGCGTTCCGCTACGCGCAGCTCAAGGACCGGCTGACCACCCCGCTGGTGCGCAGCCCCGAGGGCGAACTCGTCCCGGCGTCCTGGCCGGAGGCCCTCGAGATCGCCGCGCAGGGCCTGCTCGCCTCGCGCGGCCGCACCGGCGTCCTGACCGGCGGCCGGCTGACCGTCGAGGACGCCTACGCGTACAGCAAGTTCGCGCGCGTGGCGCTGGACACCAACGACATCGACTTCCGCGCGCGCGTGCACAGCGGCGAGGAGGCCGACTTCCTGGCCGCCCGCGTCGCCGGGCGCGGCCGGGACCTCGACGGCACGGGCGTCACCTACACCGCGCTGGAGAAGGCGCCCGCCGTGCTGCTCGTCGGGTTCGAGTCCGAGGAGGAGGCGCCCGGCGTCTTCCTGAGGCTCCGCAAGGCCTGGCGCAAGCACGGGCAGAAGGTGTTCGCGCTGGCCACGCACGCCACCCGGGGCCTTGCGAAGGCGGGCGGCACGCTGCTGCCGGCCGCGCCCGGCACCGAGACCGAGTGGCTGGACGCGCTGGCGAGCGGCGTCGGACTGGAGGACGCGGGAAGCCAGGCCGCCGAGGCGCTGCGCACCGAGGGCGCGGTGCTCGTCGTCGGCGAGCGGCTGGCGTCGGTGGCGGGCGGTCTGACCGCCGCCGTCCGGACCGCGACCGCGACCGGCGCGCAGCTGGTGTGGATCCCGCGCCGGGCCGGTGAGCGGGGTGCGATCGAGGCCGGCGCGCTGCCGTCGCTGCTGCCGGGCGGCCGCCCGGCCACCGACCCGCGCGCGCGGGAGGAGGTCGCCGCCGTGTGGGGCGTGGCCGACCTCCCGCACCGCTACGGCCGCGACACCGGCCAGATCGTCCAGGCCGCCGCCGACGGCGAACTCCAGGCGCTGCTGGTGGCCGGCGTGGAGATCTCCGACCTGCCCGACCCGGCACGCGCGCGTGCCGCGCTGGCCGAGGTCGGCTTCCTGGTCTCGCTGGAGCTGCGGCCCAGCGAGGTCAGCGAGCACGCGGACGTGGTCCTGCCGGTGGCGGCCGTCGCCGAGAAGGCCGGCGCCTTCCTCAACTGGGAGGGCCGGGCGCGCTTCTTCGAGGCCGCCCTCAAGCCCGACCAGATGACCCGCCGCCCGGCCCCCAGCGATCTGAGGGTCCTCCAGATGCTGGCCGACACCATGGACGTGCACCTGGGGCTGCCGGACCTCAGGACCGCGCACGCCGAGCTGGACCGGCTCGGCGCCTGGCGCGGCCCGCACGCCGACGACCCGGCCGAGGGCGCGGCGCCGCTGCCCCGCCCGGCCGCCGGGGAGGCCGTCCTCGCCGGCCACCGGCTGCTGCTCGACCACGGCGTCCTCCAGGAGGGCGACGAGGCGCTGGCCGGCACCCGGCACGCCGCACGCGCGCGCGTGTCGCCCGCCACCGCCGCCGAGGCGGGCGTCGCCGACGGCGAGCCGCTCGCGGTGACCGGCCCCGCCGGGACGGTCGAACTGCCGCTGGAGATCACCGACATGCCCGACCGGGTGGTGTGGCTCCCGCTGAACTCCGCCGGCTCCGGCGTCGCCTCCGACACCGGGGCGCGGCCCGGCTCCCTCGTCCGCATCGGTCCCGCGCCGCGCGCGGCCGCCCTCAAGGAGGTGGAGGCATGAGGTCGTCCCTCGCCGCGGAGAACCTCTCGATGTTCGGCACCGACCCGTGGTGGCTGGTCGTCGTCAAGGCGGTGTTCTGCTTCGCCTTCCTGATGGTGACGGTGCTGTTCTCCATCGTCTGGGAGCGCAAGGTCGTCGCCTGGATGCAGCTGCGCATCGGGCCCAACCGGCACGGCCCCTGGGGCATGCTCCAGTCGCTCGCCGACGGCATCAAGCTGATGCTGAAGGAGGACGTCGTCGTCAAGCGCGCGGACAAGGCCGTCTACGTCCTCGCGCCGATCGTCGCGGCCATCCCGGCCTTCATGGCGATCGCGGTGATCCCCTTCGGCCCCGCGGACAACGAGGTCTCGGTCTTCGGCCACCGCACGGCGATGCAGCTCACCGACCTGCCGATCGCGATGCTCTACATCCTCGCGGTCGCCTCGGTCGGCATCTACGGCATCGTCCTGGCCGGCTGGAGCTCCGGCTCCACCTATCCGCTCCTGGGCGGCCTGCGCTCGTGCGCCCAGATGATCTCCTACGAGATCGCGATGGGCGCCGCGTTCGCCTCGGTGTTCCTGTACTCGGGCTCGATGTCGACCTCGACCATCGTCGAACAGCAGCACGACCGCTGGTACATCCTGCTGCTGCCGGTCTCCTTCGTGCTCTACATCGTCACCATGGTCGGCGAGACCAACCGAGCCCCCTTCGACATGCCGGAGTCCGAGGGCGACCTGGTCGGCGGCTTCAACACCGAGTACTCCTCGATCAAGTTCGCGATGTTCATGCTCGCCGAGTACGTCAACATGGTGACCGTCTCGGCCGTGTCCACCACGCTCTTCCTGGGCGGCTGGCGGGCTCCCTGGCCGGTCAGCACCTTCTGGGAGGGCGCCAACCACGGCTGGTGGCCGCTGCTCTGGTTCGTGATCAAGGTGCAGCTGCTGCTGTTCTTCTTCATCTGGCTGCGCGGCACCCTCCCGCGCGTGCGCTACGACCAGCTGATGAAGCTCGGCTGGAAGGTGCTCATCCCGGTCTCCGTGGTCTGGCTGATGCTCGTCGCGACCGTGCGGACCCTGCGCAACCAGAACTACGACTTCGCCGACATCGCCCTCTACGTCGGCGGCGGCGTGCTCGCCCTGCTGGTGCTGTCCTTCGTCGCCGACATGTTCCGCGAGAAGGCGAAGGCGGACCGGCAGCCCGCCCCCGAGCCCGCCGGGTTCGACCCGATGGCCGGCGGGTTCCCCGTGCCGCCGCTGCCCGGACAGGAGCTGCCGCCGGTGCCCCGGCGCCGCTCGCACCGGGAGCGGGAGCTGATCGTCAGTGGCGGGCCGGACACTGCCAGTGACGGAACCCTGGATGGAAAGGAGGCGTCCGATGGCTGAGGAACCCAAGGAGACCACGCCCGGTTTCCTGAACCCGGTGGCCGGCTTCGGCGTGACCTTCAAGGCCATGTTCAAGAAGCGGCTGACCGAGCAGTACCCGGAGCAGAAGAAGACCACCGCTCCGCGTTTCCACGGACGGCACCAGCTCAACCGCCATCCGGACGGCCTGGAGAAGTGCGTCGGGTGCGAGCTGTGCGCCTGGGCCTGCCCCGCCGACGCCATCTACGTCGAGGGCGCCGACAACACCGACGAGGAGCGCTACTCGCCGGGCGAGCGCTACGGCCGCGTCTACCAGATCAACTACGCCCGCTGCATCCTGTGCGGGCTGTGCATCGAGGCGTGCCCCACGCGCGCGCTGACGATGACCAACGAGTTCGAACTGGCCGACTCCAGCCGCGCCAACCTCATCTACACCAAGGAGCAACTGCTCGCCGGTCTCGAAGAGGGCATGGTCGACACCCCGCACGCCATCTTCCCCGGCACCGACGAACAGGACTACTACCGCGGCCTGGTGACCGAGGCCGCCCCCGGCACCGAGCGCCAGGTGGCCGTCTCCAAGGGCGAGCGCCCGCAGGACGCCGAGTCCTCCGCCGGTGACGAGGAACCGGCCGCGCAGGAGGTGATCGGGCGATGACCGCACAGCTCGCCGCCTACACCACCTCCACCGGAGAGGCGTTCCAGTTCTGGGTGCTCGGCACCGTCGCCGTGATCGGCGCCCTGTGCACCGTGTTCATGCGCAAGGCCGTGCACAGCGCCCTCTCCCTGGCCGGGACCATGATCGTCCTCGCGGTGTTCTACCTGGCCAACGGCGCCTACTTCCTCGGCATCGTGCAGATCGTCGTCTACACCGGCGCGATCATGATGCTGTTCCTGTTCGTGGTCATGCTCGTCGGCGTGACCGCGGCGGACTCCCTGAAGGAGACCATCAAGGGCCAGCGCTGGCTGGCCCTGCTGTGCGGTCTCGGCTTCGGCGTCCTGCTCATCGCGGGCATCGCCAACGCCTCCCTGAAGGACTTCGCCGGCGCCGGGAAGGCCAACGCCAACGGCAACGTGGAGGGCCTGGCCTCCCTCATCTTCACCCGGTACGTCTACGCGTTCGAACTCACCGGCGCCCTGCTCATCACGGCCACCCTCGGCGCGATGGTCCTCACCCACCGCGAGCGCACCGAACGGGCCAGGACCCAGCGCGAACTGGCCGAGCAGCGCGTGCGCGAGGGCAAGCACGTACCGCCGCTGCCCGCCCCCGGCGTCTACGCCCGGCACAACGCCGTGGACGTCGCCGGCCTGCTGCCCGACGGCACCCCCTCGGAGCTGACCGTCAGCCGCACCCTGCGCGAGCGCGGCCAGATCCGGGACGTCTCGGCCGAGGCGCTGAGCGATCTGAAGGCCATCGAACAGCGCGCCGAGGAGCGCCTGGAGCGCACCGGGAACGAACCGGCGGTCTTCCAGCGGACCGAGGAGGCGTCGAAGTGAACCCCGTCAACTACCTCTATCTCGCCGCCCTGCTGTTCACGATCGGCGCCACCGGCGTGCTGATCCGGCGCAACGCCATCGTGGTCTTCATGTGCGTCGAGCTGATGCTGAACGCCTGCAACCTCGCGTTCGTCGTCTTCTCCCGGATGCACGGCAACCTCGACGGCCAGGTCATCGCCTTCTTCACGATGGTCGTCGCCGCAGCGGAGGTCGTGGTCGGGCTCGCGATCATCGTGTCGCTGTTCCGTTCCCGCCACTCGGCCTCGGTCGACGACGCCAGCCTGATGAAGCTGTAAGGGGTCGGAAGAATCGTGGAGAACCTGATTGCGCTGCTGATCGCGGCGCCCCTGCTCGGAGCGGCCGTCCTCCTGGTCGGCGGCCGGCGCCTGGACGGCGTCGGCCACCTGCTCGGCACCCTGCTCGCGGCCGTCTCCTTCGGGATCGGCCTGGTCCTCTTCGCCGACCTGCTCGGCAAGGGCGCCGAGGACCGCACCCTGGTGCAGCACCTGTTCAGCTGGATCCCGGTCGACGGCTTCCAGGCCGACGTCACCTTCCGGCTCGACCAGCTGTCGATGACGTTCGTCCTGCTGATCACCGGCGTCGGCTCGCTGATCCACCTGTACTCCATCGGGTACATGGCGCACGACGAGCGCCGCCGCCGTTTCTTCGGCTACCTGAACCTGTTCCTCGCGGCGATGCTCGTCCTGGTCCTCGCCGACAACTACCTGCTGCTGTACGTCGGCTGGGAGGGCGTCGGTCTCGCCTCCTACCTGCTGATCGGCTTCTGGCAGCACAAGCCGAGCGCCGCCACCGCCGCGAAGAAGGCCTTCCTGGTCAACCGCGTCGGCGACATGGGCCTGTCCGTCGCGATCATGCTGATGTTCACGACGTTCGGCACCTTCGCCTTCGGGCCGGTCCTCAGCCACACCGGCGACACCGGCGAGGGCAAGCTCACCGCCATCGCCCTGATGCTGCTGCTCGCCGCCTGCGGCAAGTCCGCCCAGGTGCCGCTGCAGTCCTGGCTCGGCGACGCCATGGAGGGCCCGACCCCGGTCTCCGCCCTCATCCACGCCGCCACCATGGTCACCGCGGGCGTCTACCTCATCGTCCGCTCCGGCGCGATCTTCAACGCCGCGCCCGACGCACAGCTCGTCGTCACCGTCGTCGGCGCGGTCACGCTGCTGTTCGGTGCGATCGTCGGTTGCGCGAAGGACGACATCAAGAAGGCGCTGGCCGGCTCGACGATGTCGCAGATCGGCTACATGGTGCTGGCCGCGGGCCTCGGCCCCATCGGCTACGTCTTCGCGATCATGCACCTGGTGACGCACGGCTTCTTCAAGGCCGGGCTGTTCCTCGGCGCGGGCTCGGTCATGCACGGCATGAACGACGAGGTCGACATGCGCAAGTACGGCGGCCTGCGCAAGTACATGCCGGTCACCTTCATCACCTTCGGCCTCGGCTACCTCGCCATCATCGGCTTCCCGGGCCTGTCCGGCTTCTTCTCCAAGGACAAGATCATCGAGGCGGCCTTCGCCAAGGGCGGCGCCGAGGGCTGGATCCTCGGCGGCGCGGCCCTGCTGGGCGCGGCCATCACGGCGTACTACATGACGCGCGTGATGCTGATGACGTTCTTCGGCGAGGAGCGCTGGCGCGACCGGCCCACCGCCTCCCCGGCCGAGCCCGACGTGGAACCGGCCGCCGAGGAGCGCGGCGCCCACAGCGAACCGCATCCGCACGAGTCGCCCAAGGTCATGACGATCCCCATGATCGTGCTGGCCGTCGGCTCGGTCTTCGGCGGCGCGTTCTTCAGCATCGGCGACCGCTTCCTGCACTGGCTGGAGCCGGTCACCGGGCACAGCGAGGGAGACTCGCCGCTCAGCGCCGCGACGGTCACCGGCGCCACCATGGTCTGCCTGGTGGTCGGCGTCGCCATCGCCTGGGCGCAGTACGGCCGCAAGCCCGTCCCGGCCGTCGCCCCGCGCGGTTCGCTGCTCACCCGCGCCGCCCGGCGCGACCTGCTCCAGGACGACTTCAACCACGTCGTCCTGGTCCGCGGCGGCGAGCACCTGACGCGGTCGCTGGTGTACGTCGACCACACCCTGGTGGACGGCGTCGTCAACGGCACGGCGGCCTCGATGGGCGGCCTGTCCGGGCGGATGCGCCGGCTCCAGAACGGCTTCGCGCGCTCCTACGCGGTCTCGATGTTCGGCGGTGCGGCGCTCCTGGTCGCCGCGACCCTGCTGATGAGGGCGGTCTGATACCGATGTCCTTTCCACTGCTGACAGCGACGGCGGTGCTCCCGGCCATCGGGGCCGTCGCCACGGCCGCCGTACCGGCCGCCCGGCGCACCGCCGCCAAGTGGCTGGCGCTGCTCGTCTCGCTGGCCACGCTCGCGCTGGCGATCGCCGTCCTGGTCCGCTTCGACCCGGACGGCGCCCGCTACCAGCTCACCGAGTCGCACTCCTGGATCGCGGCCTTCGGCGTCCGCTACGAACTGGGCGTGGACGGCATCGGCGTGGCACTGGTCGCGCTGACGGCGCTGCTGATGCCGTTCGTGATCCTGGCCGGCTGGAACGACGCCGACCCGCTGGAGACCGGCAGCCGCCGCTGGCGGCCGACCCAGGGCTTCTTCGCGCTGATCCTGGCCGTCGAGGCGATGGTGATCATCTCCTTCGAGGCCACCGACGTCTTCCTCTTCTACATCTTCTTCGAAGCCATGCTGATCCCGATGTACTTCCTCATCGGCGGCTTCGGCGACCGCGCCCACGAGCACGGCGAGGAGACGGCGGCGACCCAGCGGTCGTACGCGGCGGTGAAGTTCCTGCTCTACAACCTGGTCGGCGGCCTGATCATGCTGGCCGCGGTGATCGGGCTGTACACGGTCACCGGGAACTTCTCGCTCGCCGAGATCGCCCAGGCCCGCGCGAACGGCTCGCTGCACATGGCGACCGGCACCGAACGCTGGCTGTTCCTCGGCTTCTTCTTCGCCTTCGCGGTCAAGGCACCGCTGTGGCCGCTGCACACCTGGCTGCCCAACGCGATGGGCGAGTCCACCGCGCCGGTCGCCGTGCTGATCACGGCGGTCGTCGACAAGGTGGGCACCTTCGCGATGCTCCGCTTCTGCCTCCAGCTGTTCCCCGAGGCCAGCAAGTGGGCCACGCCCGTGATCCTGGTCCTCGCCCTGATCAGCATCATCTACGGGGCGCTGCTCGCGGTGGGCCAGCGGGACATCAAGCGCCTGATCGCCTACGCGTCGATCTCGCACTTCGGCTTCATCATCATGGGCATCTTCGCGATGACCAGCCAGGGCCAGTCCGGCGCGACGCTGTACATGGTCAACCACGGCATCTCGACGGCCGCGCTGCTGCTGGTCGCCGGCTTCCTGATCTCGCGGCGCGGCTCCCGGCTCATCGCCGACTACGGCGGCGTCCAGAAGGTCGCCCCGGTGCTGGCCGGCACGTTCCTGATCGGCGGCCTGGCGACGCTGTCGCTGCCCGGACTCGCGCCCTTCGTCAGCGAGTTCCTGGTCCTGGTCGGCACGTTCACCCGGCACCCGGCCATCGGCATCATCGCCACCTTCGGCATCGTGCTGGCCGCGCTGTACACCCTCGTCCTCTACCAGCGGACGATGACCGGCCCGGTCAGGCCCGAGGTCTCGGCGATGCCGGACCTCAAGGTGCGCGAGCTGGTGGTGGTGGCGCCGCTGATCGTGCTGCTGCTCTTCCTGGGCGTCTACCCCAAGCCCGTGACGGACATCGTCAACCCGGCGGTCAAGCAGACCATGTCGGACGTACACCAGACCGATCCCAAGCCCGAGGTGGAGGCGGCCAAGTGAGCGCAGCAGCCGTCCACAGCCTGTGGACAACCGCGGCCGACCCGATCTCGAAGATCGAGGCGCCGAAGATCGAGTACGGGCAGCTCTCGCCCACCCTGATCGTCGTCGGCGCGGCGATCGTCGGGGTGCTCATCGAGGCGTTCGTCCCGCGCAAGTCCCGTTACTACGCACAGGTGTTCGTCTCCGCCGTCGCGCTGTGCGCCGGCTTCGCCGCCGTGGTCGCCCTGGCCGCCGACGGCTACGGCACCACCAAGGCGCACGTCGCGGCGATGGGCGCCGTCTCCGTCGACGGCCCCTCGCTGTTCCTCCAGGGCACCATCCTGCTCGCCGGACTCGTCGGCCTGTTCACCTTCGCCGAACGGCGCCTGGACCCCGAGGCGCACGGCAACCGCGTCGACTCCTTCGCCGCGCAGGCCTCCTCCGTGCCGGGCAGCGACGGCGAGAAGGCCGCGGTACGGGCCGGGTTCACCACCACCGAGGTCTTCCCGCTGCTCCTGTTCGCCGTCGCCGGCATGCTGGTCTTCCCCTCGGCCAACGACCTGCTGACCCTGTTCGTCGCCCTGGAGGTCTTCTCCCTCCCGCTGTACCTGCTGTGCGCGCTGGCCCGCCGCAAGCGGCTCATGTCGCAGGAGGCCGCGGTCAAGTACTTCCTGCTCGGCGCGTTCGCCTCCGCCTTCACCCTGTTCGGCATCGCCCTGCTCTACGGCTACGCCGGCTCCGTGTCCTACGCCGCGATCGGACGGGTCGTCGAGGGCAACGTCGCGAGCGTGGACCCGGCGCTCGCCGACACCATGGGCAACGACGCGCTGCTGCTCGTCGGCGCCGCGATGGTGGTCATGGGCCTGCTGTTCAAGGTGGGCGCGGTGCCCTTCCACATGTGGACGCCCGACGTCTACCAGGGCGCGCCGACCCCGGTCACCGGCTTCATGGCCGCGGCGACCAAGGTGGCCGCCTTCGGCGCGCTGCTCAGGCTGCTGTACGTCGTCCTGCCCGGGCTGCGCTGGGACTGGCGGCCGGTGATGTGGGGCGTGGCGATCGTCACCATGCTGGTCGGCGCGATCGTCGCGATCACCCAGACCGACATCAAGCGCCTGCTGGCGTACTCGTCCATCGCGCACGCCGGATTCATCCTCGCGGGTGTCATCGCCACCTCGAAGGACGGCGTCTCCTCCGTCCTCTTCTACCTGGCCGCGTACTCCTTCGTGACGATCGGCGCGTTCGCCGTGGTGACGCTGGTGCGCGACGCGGGCGGCGAGGCGACGCACCTGTCGAAGTGGGCCGGCCTCGGCCGGCGCTCCCCGCTGGTGGCGGCCGTCTTCGCGGTGTTCCTGCTGGCCTTCGCGGGCATTCCGCTGACCAGCGGCTTCGCCGGGAAGTTCGCCGTGTTCAAGGCGGCGGCGGAGGGCGGTGCGGTACCGCTGGTGGTGATCGGTGTGATCTCCTCGGCGATCGCGGCCTTCTTCTACATCCGCGTCATCGTGCTGATGTTCTTCAGCGAGCCGCGCCCGGACGGCCCGACCGTGGCGGTGCCCTCGCCGCTGACGACGACCGCGATCGGCGTAGGCGTGGCGGTCACCGTGGTCCTCGGCGTGGCCCCGCAGTACTTCTTGGACCTGGCGAACCAGGCGGGGGTGTTCGTGCGCTGAGCCCGTCCCCCGGCGCGCGCGACTGCCCGGCTCCTCCGTCACCGGAGGGCCGGGCAGTCGTTGTCCGTGCGGGCGGCGTGGGGCACCGCGGGGAGCACGGGGGCCGTACGGAGAGGTCTGTGGCGGGCGGAGGCCTGCGGTCGGATGTGGCGATTCTCGTACCGGCGGCCTGTGGATAACTCGGGGGTGTGTCGGTGCGGCCCCCTATCGTGGAGGCAGTGGTCGAGGGACGACGTGCGGGGGACGAGACGATGAGCGGGACGGGTGGTGGCACCGAGATGCCAGTGACGGACAGCGAGGCGCTGGCCACGCTGCGCCGGGTCTTCGGGTACGAGGCGTTCCGGGGCGAACAGGAAGCGGTCATCGAGCATGTGGTGGCGGGCGGCGACGCCGTCGTCCTCATGCCCACCGGTGGCGGCAAGTCGCTGTGCTACCAGATCCCGTCCCTGGTCAGACCCGGTACGGGCATCGTGATCTCGCCACTGATCGCCCTGATGCAGGACCAGGTGGACGCGCTGCGCGCGCTCGGCGTGCGGGCCGGCTTCGTCAACTCCACCCAGGACTTCGACGAGCGGCGCGTGGTGGAGGCCGAGTTCCTCGCCGGTGAGCTGGACCTGCTCTACCTCGCGCCCGAGCGGCTGCGCCTGGAGAACACGCTCGACCTGCTCTCCCGCGGCAAGATCTCCGTCTTCGCCATCGACGAGGCGCACTGTGTCTCCCAGTGGGGCCACGACTTCCGCCCCGACTACCTCGCCCTGTCGCTGCTGGGCGAGCGCTGGCCGGACGTGCCGCGGATCGCCCTCACGGCCACCGCCACGCACGCCACCCACCAGGAGATCACCCAGCGGCTGAACATGCCGGGGGCCCGGCACTTCGTGGCCAGCTTCGACCGGCCCAACATCCAGTACCGGATCGTGCCCAAGGCCGACCCCAGGAAGCAGCTGCTGTCCTTCCTGCGCGCGGAGCACCCGGGCGACGCGGGCATCGTGTACTGCCTGTCCCGGAACTCGGTGGAGCGCACGGCGGAGTTCCTGTCGGCCAACGGCGTCGAGGCGGTTCCCTACCACGCGGGCCTGGACGCCGGGACGCGTGCCGCGCACCAGTCCCGCTTCCTGCGCGAGGACGGCCTGGTCGTCGTCGCCACGATCGCCTTCGGCATGGGCATCGACAAGCCGGACGTCCGCTTCGTCGCCCACCTGGACCTGCCCAAGTCCGTCGAGGGCTACTACCAGGAGACCGGCCGCGCGGGCCGCGACGGCCTGCCGTCCACGGCCTGGATGGCCTACGGCCTCAACGACGTCGTCCAGCAGCGCAAGCTGATCCAGTCCGGCGAGGGCGACGAGGCGTTCCGCCGCCGGGCCGCCGCCCACCTCGACTCGATGCTCGCGCTGTGCGAGACGGTCCAGTGCCGGCGCGGCCAGCTCCTCGCCTACTTCGGCCAGGAGCCGGGCGCGGAGCGCTGCGGCAACTGCGACACCTGTCTGACCCCGCCCGAGACCTGGGACGGCACGGTCGCCGCGCAGAAGGTCCTCTCGACGGTGGTCCGGCTCCGGCGCGAGCGCGGCCAGAAGTTCGGCGCGGGACAGATCATCGACATCCTGCTCGGCAGGCGCACCGCCAAGGTGATCCAGTTCGACCACGACCAGCTGTCCGTGTTCGGCATCGGCGAGGACCTGACCGAGGGCGAATGGCGGGGCGTCGTACGGCAACTGCTGGCGCAGGGCCTGCTCGCGGTCGAGGGCGAGTACGGCACGCTGACGCTGACCGAGGCCAGCGGGGCGGTGCTGCGGCGCGAGCGGGAGGTGCCGCTGCGCAAGGAGCCGAAGCGGCCGGCCGCCGCGAAGTCGGGCGCGTCGTCCGGCTCGGGCCGGTCCAAGGGCGGCAAGGCCGCCGTCGCCGAGTTGCCCGAGGCGCTGCTCCCCGCCTTCGAGGCGCTGCGCGCCTGGCGCGCGGAACAGGCCCGCGAACAGGGCGTCCCGGCGTACGTCATCTTCCACGACGCCACGCTGCGCGAGATCGTCACGGTGTGGCCCACGTCGGTGGCCGAGCTGGGCACGGTGAGCGGCGTCGGCGAGAAGAAGCTCGCGACGTACGGGGAAGGCGTCCTCGGGGCGCTGGAGTCGCTGGGCGGCCCGACCGACGCGTCCGGCCCGTCCGGTTCGGACCCGGTGGCGTCCGGCCAGGGAGCGGCGCCGTCCGCCTCCGGCACGGCCTTTCCGGCCGCACCGCACTCGGCGTCCGCCGCCGCGCCGGACCCGGCGGACGAGTGGCCCGACGAGGAACCGGAGCCGGACTGGACATGACGGTAACGGGTCCTGGGGCGGTTGCCGGGTAGCTGTTCCCGAGGCGACTGCCGGTCCCACGGCGGCTGCCGGGTCCGGGGCGGCTCCTGATACGGAGGTGGGCTGCCGGGTTCGGCGCGGCCGGAAGCGCCGCTCCAGGCACGGGGGGGCGACGCGACCTCGCTGAGCTGCGGTTTCGATGGTCCACGGGGATGAACTGCCAGCCGCGGGCACCACCTGGGGAGGCCGCCCCGCAGACCGTGCGGCTCGGCTCGGCCCCGTACGGCTCAGCTCAGCGCCGTCAGTCCCGGCGCGAACGTGATCAGCAGGGGCAGCAGCGGCACCAGCGCGGCGGCGGTCGTCGTCAGCGCCCGGCGCCTGCGGTCCAGCCGGGGCGGGGGTTCGAGCAGGCGGTCCACGCGCTCGCCGAGCAGCCGGTGGCTGGAGGCGCAGGACAGCACCCCGCGGTGCTGGTTCAGCTCGATCAGGGCCAGGGCCGTGGTGAGGTGGCCGTGCCGCCGGGAGGCGGTGTCGTCGGCGGCCAGTTCGACCAGGCGGTGGGTCTGGTCGCAGAAGTGCGCGAAGAGCGGGACGCGCGGGAAACCGGTCGCCAGCGCGGTCGACAGGTGCAGCAGCCAGTCGTGGTGCGCGCGGGCGTGGCCGCGTTCATGGGCGAGTACGGCGTCGAGCTGGTGGCCGGTGAGACGGTGCAGGGCGCCGGTGGTGACGACCAGCTGGGGCGGATGGCCCGGCAGCCACCAGGCGTCCGGGTACTCGTCCTCCAGCACCAGGATCGGGCCGCGGGCGGCGGGGAGCCCGGCGGGCAGGTCGGGGGCGCGTTCGCGCAGATGGGCGCGGGCCAGGCCGCGACGCCTGCGGGCCTCGGCGACCTCCCGGCCGAGCATCGCCGTGGTCCAGGCCGCGCCGCTCGCCAACAGCAGGGTGAGGACGGCGGCCCAGACCGGTGCGGCCGACAGGTCGTAGGCGGCGGTCACGGCGGGCGGCGCGGGAGCGAACACCTGGTCCCGCACGGTGTGGAAGACGGCCGCCGCGCCGAGCACCAGGGCGGCCAGGGCGCACAGCAGGACCGTGGCGACCAGGCACTGCCACACCCACAGCGCGACCACCGGTTCCCGTTCGGGCCAGCCGGCCCGGGTCAGCGCGCGGGGGACCGGCACGGCGGTCGTCAGCGCGACGGCGCACAGCAGGAGCAGGCAGACGGTCATGCCACGGACTCCGGATCCTGATCGGAGGTGGGCGGGTGTCGGTGGTGCGGTGGTGGTGCGGGGGCGTGCTCGGGGAAGGTCCGGCGCGCGCCGGTCCCGTGGGTCCGCGTCCCGCCGCCAGTATGACGGTGCCGGGCGGCACGAGTCAGGACCCGAGAGCGGCCGAATTCCGCCCCTCCGGACGCGGCGGGAGGGGGCGGGACGGAGCCGGGCGCACGGACCGGCCCGTCCGTCGTCCGCCCCGCCCCGGCACCGCCGGCCGATCCGCGCCGGGCCGCGCCGTCCTGGCCTTGGGCCGTGCGGGTCCGCCCGGTCTCGGGCCGTGCCGGTCCGTCCCGTCTCAGGCCGTGACGATCCGTCCCGTGACCTCGCCCAGGCCCACCCGCGTGCCGTCCGCGCCAGGCGCCCACGCCGACAGCGTGACCACGTCGCCGTCCTCCAGGAACGTCCGCTTGCCGTCCGGGAGTTCGAGCGGCTCCCGGCCGTTCCAGGTCAGCTCCAGCAGCGAGCCGCGCTGCCCCGGCTCCGGTCCGCTGACCGTGCCCGAGCCGTACAGGTCGCCGGTGCGCAGGGAGGCGCCGTTGACCGTCATGTGGGCCAACTGCTGAGCAGCCGTCCAGTACATGGTGGAGAACGGCGGCTCGGACACCACGTTCCCGTTGATCGCGACGGAGATCCGCAGGTCGTAGCCGCCGGGCTCGTCCGCGGAGTCGTCGAGGTAGGGCAGCAGTGGATGCGTGCGCTCCGGCGGCGCCACCCGCGCCTGCTCCAGCGCGTCCAGCGGAGTGATCCACGCCGACACCGACGTGGCGAACGACTTGCCGAGGAAGGGGCCGAGCGGGACGTACTCCCAGGCCTGGATGTCGCGTGCCGACCAGTCGTTGAGCAGGCACAGCCCGAAGACGTGCTCGCGGAAGTTCTCCAGCGACACAGGCCGTCCCATCCGCGACGGCACGCCCACCACGAAGCCGACCTCGGCCTCGATGTCCAGCCGCACGGACGGGCCGAACACCGGTTCGAGGTCGGCGGGGCCCTTGCGCTGGCCGGCCGGGCGGGCGATGTCGGTGCCCGAGACCACCACCGTGCCCGAGCGGCCGTGGTAGCCGATCGGCAGGTGCTTCCAGTTGGGGGTGAGGGAGTCGGCGGCGTCCGGGCGGAAGATCTGTCCGACGTTCCGGGCGTGGTTCTCGGAGGCGTAGAAGTCGACGTAGTCGGCGACCTCGAAGGGCAGGTGCAGGGTGACCGAGGACAGCGGGTGCAGGAACGGGGCCACGGTCTCCTGGTGCGCGGGCACCGTCACCCACGCGGTCAGCGCGCGCCGTACGTCCGACCAAGCGGTGCGGCCGGCGGCCAGGAGCGGGTTCAGCGTCGGCCGGGCGAGGAGCGCGGCGTACGGCGAGCCGAGCGCCAGCGCCGCCGCGCCCGCGTCCAGGACGTGGTCGCCGAGGCGGACGCCGACGGTCCTCTCCTGCGATCCGGCGCGGGAGAAGACACCGTAGGGAAGGTTGTGCGGGCCGAAGGGATCGCCCTCGGGGACCTCGAAGGGGGGCATCGGTACTGCCTCTCTTTCGTGTGCCGTGCGTGCCGTAGTGCCGTGTGTGCCGAGTGTGCGGTGCGTACCGGGCGGCACGTGCCGTGCGGTGCGTGACGAGTGGTGCGTACCGGGTGGTGCGTGCCGTGCGGGGCGGAACCGCGCTCGTGCGGGTCGGGCCACACGTTACGGGGGCACCGGCGGTTTCCGGCAGTGCCTAAAGAGTTTGCAATGTCCCAATTGGCCTTGTGGGAGCGCCTAATTCCGGCTTAGCGTCCTTTGGGGTGCGGACGGGGTGGATCCGCTCCGCAGGGGGGACACGTGGGGGGACCCGTGGCCAGGAGAACCGTCGGCGTGCCGTTCGCGGCGGACCCGGACGTACCGGGTCTGATCGTCAAGTTCGGCGACTACCCGCTGCACCACGGCGGGGTGGGAGCGATCCGCAGCCTGGGCCGGGCCGGCGTCCCGATGTACGCCGTCACTGAGGACCCGTACACCCCGGCGGCCGCCTCCCGCTATCTCAGACGTGCGTTCGTCTGGCCGACCACGGGCACGGAGGACGCGGACCACCTGGTGGAGGGCCTGCTGCGGATCGCGCGCCGCATCGGCCGCCCGGCCGTCCTCGTGCCCACCGACGAGGAGGCCGCCGTCCTGATCGCCGAGCACCAGGACGCGCTCGGCGGCCACTTCCTCTTCCCGCGCGTCGAGTCCGGCCTGCCGCGCCTGCTGGCCAGCAAGCAGGGGCTGCACGAACTGTGCGTGGAGCACGGCGTGCCGAGTCCGGCGGCCGTCTTCCCGCAGTCGTACGACGACATCGCGGCGTTCGCGGAGACGGCCCGCTTCCCGGTGGTGGTGAAGAACCGCGAGGCGTTCGTGCGCCGCAGCCGGCCGGCCGTGAACGGCACCACCCGGGTCGCCACCCGCGCGGGACTGCTCTCGCTGGCCCGCGACTGGGGCGAGCGGCCGGGCGTGATCATCCAGGAGTACCTGCCGCGCGAGCAGGCCGAGGACTGGATCGTGCACGCCTACTTCGACCGCGACTCCCACCCGCTCGCCCTGTTCACCGGCGTCAAGGTGCGCTCCTGGCCGCCGCACGCGGGCATGACGGCGAACGCGTACGTCGTGGACAACCCCGAACTCGCGGACCTCGCCGCGCGTTTCGTCAAGGAGATCGGCTTCACCGGGATCGTCGACCTCGACCTGCGCTTCGACCGGCGCGACGGCCGGTACAAGCTGCTGGACTTCAATCCGCGGATGGGCGCGCAGTTCCGGCTCTTCGAGAGCGAGGCGGGGGTGGACGTGGTGCGCGCCATGCACCTGGACCTGACCGGGCGGCCGGTCCCGGAGGGCGAGCAGCGGGCCGGCCACCGGTTCGTCGTGGAGAACATCGACCTGCCCGCGCTGCTCGCCTACCGCCGCAGCGGCTATACGACCCCGCACGCCCCGGCGCGGGCGAGCGGCACCGAACTGGCCTGGCTCGCGGGCGACGACCCGATGCCGTTCCTCACGATGCTCGCCCGCTTCGTGCGGCCGGGAGCCCGGCACCTGTACCAGCTGTGGCGCACCAGCCGCCGGGGCGGCGCACCGGACAGGCCCGTCTGACCGGGACTTCGGCCGCCGGGCCACGCCGCCCCGGCCGGGCGACCCGGCAGGCGGGGCGGCCCACGGGCCGCCGGCGCGGCCCGCCGGCCGTCGGCCCGCGCCCGCCCGGCGGGGGAGCGACCGGTCGCCGTACCGAGCCGCCCCGCTCACCTGCCCTGCGGCGAAAGGGAGTTGGAAGAGGGCACCGGTGGTGACCGGTTCCCGCGCCCGCCCCCGCTTCCCCGTGGTTCCGGGCCTTTGGCGGGTCCGTATTCTCTGGTCATGGCCGCACCCCCTCCCCCCGCGTACGCCCTCATCGCCACCGACCTGGACGGCACGCTGCTGCGCGGCGACGACACCGTGTCCGCGCGGACCCGCGCAGCGCTCGCCCGGGCGGCGGCGGTCGGCGCCCGGCACCTCGTGGTGACCGGCCGGCCCGCGCCGCGGGTACGGCCGCTGCTGACGGCCCTCGGCGGCGGGCTCGCCGTGTGCGGCCAGGGCGCCCAGCTCTACGACGCGGTGGCGGACCGGCTGCTGTGGTCGGTCACTCTGGACCGGGAGACGGCCGAGACCGCGCTCGGCAAGATCGAGGCCGAGGTGGGCGAGGTGTACGCCGCGGTCGACCAGGACGGCGTGGACGGGCTGACGCTCGTCGAGCCGGGGTACCGCATGCCGCACCCGACCCTGCCCGCCGTGCGGGTCGAGCGGCGCGACGAGCTGTGGCGCGCGCCGATCAGCAAGGTGCTGCTGCGCCACCCCGGCCTGAGCGACGACGAGTTGACGGCGGCGGCCCGGGGCGTGGTCGGCTCGCTGGCCACGGTCACCATGTCGGGGCCGGGGACCGTGGAGCTCCAGCCGTGCGGCATCACCAAGGCGACCGGGCTGGCGCTGGCCGCCGAGCACCTCGGGGTGCGCCGGGAGGACGCCCTCGCCTTCGGCGACATGCCGAACGACATCCCCATGTTCCGGTGGGCGGCCCGGGGCGTCGCCATGGCCAACGCCCATCCCGAACTGAAGGCGGTGGCCGACGAGGTCACCACATCGAACGAGGACGACGGCATCGCCGTCGTCCTCGACCGGTTGTTCGCTTAGCCCCGGGCGGCCCGGCGGCCGGGCGGCCCGTCAGGTGGGCC
>NZ_JBFBEK010000049.1:0-30117 GCF_040683715.1 Streptomyces sp. NPDC093260 | reverse complement strand
CGTCCGACTCGTACAGCGCGACGCCGTCCTCACGCGACAGCCGCTCACCGGAACGGACCTTCTCCTCCAGCTCGCGCTTGAGCCCGACGTCCATGGCCGACGACCTCCTCTTCCACGGGCACGAAGGCACCGTTCGTTCATCATGGAAACGACGTGTCCGGGCGTGACGGCGTCCCGGCGCGGCGCACGCCCGTGCCGCCGGCGGCCTCTCGGCGGTCCCGCTCAGTCCGGCACGGCCGGCCACCGGTGTCCGGCGCCCGCCCCGATGCGCTCGGCGAACGCGGTCATCCCGTCCAGGTGGCGGCGGCGCAGGCCGTAGTCGAGCGTGCGGAAGTACCGCGCCAGGAAGGGCGCCTCGAACGGGGCCCACTGGGACACCTGTGCGGCGATGTCGTCCAGGTGTCCCAGGGCCAGCCGCCGGGCCTCCACCAGCACGGCGTGCACCTCGTCCACCAGTTCCGGACAACGCTGGTGGTAGTCACGGCGGGCGGCCCACACCGCGAACACGAACGGCAGCCCGGTCCACTCCTTCCACAGCGCGCCCAGGTCGTGGACCTCCAGCCCCTCCTCCGGGAGGCGGCCCGCGCAGGCCGCGAGACCGACGTCCCCGATGACGACCGCCGCGTCGGCGTCCTTGAACATCCGCTCCGGATCCGGTCGGCAGCTGTGGTACGCGGGCCGGACGCCGTGGCGGCCCAGGAGCAGCCGGGCCAGGCGCACGGACGTACGCGAGGTGGAGCCCAGGGCGACGCTGCGGCCGTCGAGGCCCTCCAGCGGTCCCCGGGCGACGATCTGGCAGGACATCACCGGTCCGTCGCAGCCGATCGCCAGGTCGGGAAGCGGCACCAGGTCGTCGGCGTGGCGCAGGAACTCCACGAGGGAGACCGGGCCCACGTCGAGCCGCCCCGCGACCAGCAGATCGCTCAGCCGCTCGGGGGTGTCCTGTGTCAGCTCCATGCCGACCAGCGCCCCGGTGCGGGCGAGCCCCCAGTAGAGCGGGGCGCAGTCGAGGAAGTCGACGTGGCCGACGCGCGGACGCGTCCGAGGTGGTGTCACGGCCCGGCCCCTAACCCGCGGCCGGCGCGTGATCCGGCGTCCTGGCCCCGCCGCGGGCCACCGGGACGTCGCCGGTCAGTGGCGCCGCCTCGGCCTCGACCAGGGAGAACTGCTGGGGACGCGGCAGCGGGGTGATGCCGCGGAGCCGGAAGCCCGCCTCGCTCAGCAGGGCGTCGAAGTCGGCGCGCGTGCGTTCCCTGCCGCCGACCTTCACCATCATGTTGAGGTCGCTGAGGAACATGAGGTCGTCCTCGCCCTCGGTGGCGCGATCGGGCAGCACCCGCTCCACGACGAGCAGCCGTCCGGTGTCGGTCATGGCTTGCCGGCAGTGCCGGAGGATGGTCAGGCACTGCTCGTCGTTCCAGTCGTGGAGGACGCTCTTGAGGACGTACAGGTCCCCGCCGGGTGTGACGGCGGTGAAGAAGTCCCCGGGCTCCAGTACGCCGCGCGCGCCGATCCGCGCGTCCTCGAAGGTGCGGGCGGCGTCCGCCAGCGCCGCGGGAACGTCGAACAGTATCCCCTTCACGGACGGGTGGGCGCGGAGTACCTCGGCCAGGAGCGTGCCGTCGCCGCCCCCTATGTCGACCACGGTGCCGTACTGCCCGAAATCGTGGTGCCGGGCGACCAGTCCCGCCATTCTGCGGGTGTTCTGGCTCATCGCTGCATTGAACTGCGCCGACAAGTGCGGCTGGGTTCCGAGATAGTCGAAGAATTCCTGGCCGAATTCCTTGGAAAAATGCGGCTCGCCGCTCCGGACGCTTTCCTCGAGTCCCTGCCAGGCCGCCACAGTGGTCGGGTCGGTGAGCATGCACACCAGTGCGTGCAGGGAGTCGGGGCGGTCGGTGCGCAGCAGCGCTCCGGCCTCCGTCAGGGTGAAGCGGCCGGCTCCCTCCTCGGCCAGGAGACCCAGCGCCACCAGCGCGCGGCACAGCCGGTGCGTGGCCTGCGGGTGGGTGCCGCACTCCTCGGACAGTTCGGCCGAGGTGAGAGCCCGGTCGCTCAGGAGCTCGGCCAGGGAGAGCCGGGCCGCGGCGCGTAACACCTGTGACGCCATGAATCCGTGCGCCAGTCCGGCGATCAGCGCACCGGATTCCCGGCCCGTTCCCGTCTGGGTCCCCACTGTTTCGTCACCCCCGTCCGGCCGGTCGGATTCCGCACTCAACACAGCCCTTTTCGCCTGTTGTTCACGGAAACCCTATCCGCGCCGCCGCGACGACTGTCAAGCGTGTTCCGGCCGCACGGCAACTTGTTGCCAATTCGCCGGTACCGGGCAACCGGCGGCGACGGGGACGCGGGCGAGGTGCGGGGACGGCCCCGTGGTCACGCCGCGCCGTCGTGACCGGTCGTCCGGCGGCCCACCGCGTCCGTCAGCAGCTTCTGCCGCTCCGTCAGGTAGAAGTGGCCGCCGTCGAACACGTCCAGGCTGAAGCCGCGGGGGGCCACATCGGCCCAGGCGGACATGTCCTGGACGGTGATGGACGGGTCCCGGTCGCCGATGTACGCGTGGACGGGGCAGTCGACGGGGTCGGCGGCGCGCGGGCCGTAGGTGCCGACGACGGTGAAGTCGGCGCGGATCGCGGGCAGCACGATCTCCCGCAGGTCCGGGTCGGCCAGCAGCGCCTCGTCGGTGCCCCCGAGCCGGAGGACCTCCGCGATCAGCGCCTCGTCGCCCGCCTCGTGCAGCGGGCGCGGGGTGAGCCGGTGCGGCGCCTTGCGGCTGGAGACGTGCAGCGCCGTCGGACTCACCCCGTGCCCGTGGGTCAGCCGCAGCGCCACCTCGTAGGCGAGGGAGGCGCCCATGCTGTGGCCGAACAGCGTCACGGGCACGTCGAGGAACGGCAGCAGCGCCTCGGTGACCCGCTCGGTGAGTTCCTCCATGCGGTCGATGCAGACATCGGTGAGCCGGTCGTGCCGGCCGGGGTAGCGGGCGACCAGGACCTCGGTGTCGTCGTCGAAGGCGGTGCCCCAGGCGTGGAAGAAGCTCGCCGATCCTCCGGCGTGCGGCAGCACCAGCAGCCGGCGCCGGGGGGTGGGCGTGCGGGCGTAACGCCTGAACCACCGGTCCGCGGCCACGGACGGTGCGGAGGGGCCGCTGTGGAGGCTCATCCTGTCTTCCTTCTCGCTGTCGCGGCGCGCCCTGCGGTGCGCCGGGGCGGGCTGTGCTGGGCGATGGGCTCCACCCGGGGGCGGGCGAGCGCCAGGTAGTCCGCGGTGTCCAGGGCCACCGACCGGTCGAGCCGGGCGGCGTTGAAGAAGATCTCGTCGTGCACCAGCAGGTCCGGGTCCACGACCAGTTCCAGATCCGGATGGCGGGCGAAGGGCATGACCGAACCGCTGACGCTGCCCGCCAGCCGCTCGGCGACGTCACGGGCCGCGAACGCGGCCTCCGATCCACCGTACATGCCGCACAGGCCCTCGAGGTCCACCCGGCGGTCGCCCGGCACCACGGCCAGCACGTACCGTCGGGAGCGGCGGCCGGTCGCCACCCGTACCACCAGGCACTTGGCGGCCTGGGCGAGGGCGTGCTCCCGCAGCCGGCTGGCGCGTTCGGTGTGGCCCTCCGGGGGATGGTCGATGACGCGGAACCGGGCCTGTCCGCTCTCCAGTTGCTCCATCAGCCAGTCGTGCGCCGTCATCCGGCCGGCTCCAGGCTCCAGGCTCGGAGGGCGTCGACGCGGACGGCGGCGTCGTGGAGGACGGCCGGGTCGAGCGGCGCACCGAGGGACAGGGCGACGAGGGCGGGGCCGGCGCCGTCGGCACGGCGGGCCAGCCGCAGGGCGTCCACGCGGGCGCCGGCGGCAGCGAGCGTCTGGCCCAGCCGGGTGATGAGGTCGGGCCCGTCGGGCGCGAGGAGGAAGGCGAGCGGGCCGGTGAGGGGTACGTCGGTCTCGTGGCCGCCGATCTCCACCAGGCGCCGGCCCGACCGGTGCCCGGTCAGGGTCCCGGAGACGGAGACCGGCTCGCCGGAGGGCAGGGTGCCCTCGATCCGCACCAGGCTGCGGTGCTCGGCGCTGTCGGCGGCGGTCACCAGCTCGGTCTCCAGGCCGCGTTCGTCGGCGTGCAGGGCGGCGTTGACGTACGCCACACCGCCCTCGACGACGGAGGCGAGGACGCCCTTGACCGCGGCGAGCCGCAGGGCCGTGACGTCGTGGCGGGTGATCTCGCCCCGCACGGTCACCCGCAGCCGGGCGGGCAGTCGCCCGGCGGTGGCGGTGAACAGTCCGCCCAGGTGTTCGGTCAGGTCCAGCCAGGGGTCCAGCTCGGCGTCCACCTCGCCGAGCCGCACGTTCACCGCTTCCGGGACGAACCTGCCGGACAGCGCCTGACGCACCGAGCGGGCGACCGACACCCCGGCACGCTCCTGCGCCTCCCCGGTGCCCGCCCCCAGGTGCGGGGTGACGACCACGTTGTCCAGTTCGAACAGCGGTGAGGAGAGGCAGGGCTCGGTCTCGAAGACGTCGATGCCGGCGGCCGCGACCCGGCCCTCCTTGAGCGCCGCGTACAGCTCCGCCTCGTCGACGATGCCGCCGCGGGCCGCGTTGACGACGCGGACACCGGGCCGCACCCGCTGCAGGGCGTCGAAGCCGATGAGGCCCGTCGTCTCCGGTGTTCTGGGCAGGTGCACCGTCAGGAAGTCGGAACTCTCCAGCAGTTCGTCCAGGCCGACCATCCGCGCCCCGGCCCGTTCGGCGCTCGCGGCCGGCACGTACGGGTCGTGGGCGAGCAGCCGCATCCCGAACGCGGCCATCCGGCGGGCCACCAGGGAGCCGATGCGGCCCAGGCCGAGGATGCCCAGCGTCTTGTCGGCGAGTTCGACGCCCGTGAAGCGGCCGCGCTGCCACTGTCCGCCCCTGAGCGCGGCGTCGGCCTGGGGGATGTTGCGGGCGACGGCGAGCAGCAGGCCGACGGTCAGCTCGGCGGCGCTGACGATGTTGGAGGCGGGGGCGTTGACGACCATCACGCCCGCCCGGGACGCCGCGGTCACGTCCACGTTGTCCAGGCCCACCCCGGCCCGGCCGATCACCTTCAGCCGGTCGCCCGCCGCGATGGCGTGCGCGTCCATCCGGGTGGCGCTGCGCACCAGGACCGCGTCGACGCCGGGCAGGGCGGCGAGCAGCGCGGCGCGGTCGGCGCCCGCGCAGTACCGGATCTCGAAGTCGGGGCCGAGGGCGTCCACGGTGGCGGGGGACAGTTCCTCGGCGATCAGTACGACTGGCTTGTGCATGGCGTGGGTTCCTTGTCTGACGAGGGCGCACACCGGCTCAGCCTGCGCCGACGGCCGGTTCCAGTTCCTTCTCCGGGCCCGCCGCGTCCCAGGTGTGCGGGGCGCCGAAGTGCCGCTGCACCCATGCGGGGTCGTAGACCGTGTCGAGGTAGCGGTCGCCCTGGTCCGGGGAGAGGGCGACCGCGGTGAGTCGTTCGCCGCGGGGCCGGCCGGCCAGCCAGCGCAGCGCGCCGCTGACCACGGTCCCGGTGGAGCCGCCGAAGAGGAAGCCCTGGCGGGCCATGGCGTGGCAGCTCTCCAGGGTGTCCCGCTCGGGCACCATCACGACCTCGTCGACGAGCCGGTCGTCGAGCAGCCGGGGCCGGACGCCCGCGCCGAGGCCGGGGATGTGCCGGGCGGCGGCAGGGCCGCCGAAGGTGACCGAGCCGATGCTGTCGACCGCGACGATGCGCACCGGCCGCTCGCGCTCGCGGAAGTAGCGGGCGCAGCCCATCAGGGTCCCGGTGGTGCCGGCGCCGACGAACAGGACGTCGAGTCCGGGGAACTGGGCGGCGATGGCGGGGGCGGTGCTGCGGTAGTGCGCCAGCCAGTTGTGCGGGTTGACGTACTGGTTGAGCCAGACGTAGTTGGGGTCGAAGTCGACCAGGCGCTGCACGTAGTCGATGCGGGCGCCCAGCAGGCCGCGCTCCTTGTCCGGTCTGGAGATGACGAGGACCCGGGCGCCGAAGGACTCCATCAGCCGCCGGGTCGCCGGGTTGCAGCGGGAGTCGGTGACGCAGACGAAGCCGTACCCCCGGTGGGCGGCGATCATGGCGAGGGCCACGCCGAGGTTGCCCGAGGAGGACTCCACGAGCACGGCGCCGGGGACGAGGACGCCGTCGCGTTCGGCGGCGAGGACCATCTCCAGGGCGGCCTTGAGCTTGACGGAGCCGGCGAGGTTGAGCCCTTCGTACTTGACGTGGAGGGGGACGCCGAAGACGGGCTCGAGGTCGACGAAGACGTCGTCGGCGTTGATCTCGTAGGGAGCGGTGACGACCGTCACGTGATCACCGGGTTCCGTCGGGCGTCGGACGGCCGTAGCGGTCCAGCTCGTGGAAGAAGCCCTCGACGGTCTGGAGCCGGCCGCTGTCGCGCAGGGTGTCGTGTACGTGCCGGCCGAGCGCGAGGTCGAGCACGCCGAGGCCGAACGGCGAGAAGACGACGGGCCGGTCGTCGGGCAGTTCGAGCCGGCCCTCCAGGACGTCGAAGAGCGTGCCGTCGATGAAGTCCCGCCCGCCGGTGAGCTGTTCGGCCAGGTGGGGAGAGGTGTCGGCCTTCAGGCAGTGCTCCACGTCGTCGAGGACGTTGGCGGAGGCGAGCAGGATCTCGGGGGCGAGGTCGCGCAGCGAGACGTTGAGGACCAGCGGGTTGTGCGCGAACCAGGCGGGGTCGTGCAGATGGGGGCGGGGGGCGACGGTGGCCAGGACGACGAGGTCGCTGTCGCGGACGAGTCGTTCGGCGGACTCGTGCACCACGACGGGGGCGTCGCCGGGGCGGCCGGCGAGGTAGTCGGCGAACGCGCCCGCGTGCCGCGGCGAGAGGTCGTGGACGCCGAGTGCGTCGAAGGTCCAGCCGGTCGCCTCCAGGTAGCGGTGGACGTAGCGGCCGATCAGTCCGGCGCCGATGAAGCCGACCCGGCGCGGCCGGCGGCCCCGGCTGAGGCGGTCGGCGGCGAGCGCGGCGGACGCGGCGGTCCGGGAGGCGCTGATGATGGAACTCTCCAGGCACGCGATCGGGTAGCCGGTCGCCGGGTCGTTGAGGATGAGGACCGCCGACGCCCGCGGGATGCCGGCGGCGACGTTGTCCGGGAAGCTGGAGATCCACTTCAGGCCGTCGGTGGGCCGGTCGCCGCCGACCGAGGCCGGCAGGGCGATGATGCGGGCGTTCGGGCGGTCGGGGAAGCGCAGGAAGTACGAGGGCGGGTTGACCGAATCGCCCCGGCCGTGCAGCCGGTAGACCTGGTCGACCAGGTCGACGACCTGCTTCTCGCCGCCCGTGAGCACGTCGGCCACCTGTGTGCCGGTGATGACGGCGAACGGGGGCACGATCGGCTGGGGGGACATGGTTGCTCCATCGGTGAGTGGTGGGGCCGGGCGCCGCGGGCGCGCCCGGCCGGGAACGGTGGGCGGGCCGGCGCTCAGGGGTGCGCGGGGACGGTCACGGGGTCGCCGAGGACGACGGCGATCCGCCGCTCCCCCTCGTACGGCTCACGGCTGTGCGCCATCCGCAGGTTGTCGACGATCAGGAGGTCGCCGTCCCGCCACGGCTCGCGGAGCGTGTGCTTCTCGTAGACGCCGTTGATGGTGAGGACCGTGTCCTCGTCGAGGCGGTCGCCGGCGCCGTAGCGGCTGTTGAACGGCAGTCCGTCGGCGCCGAACTCGAAGGTGAGGTACTCGCGGATGACCGGGTCGAGGGTCCATTCGTTGAGGAAGGCGATCTGGTTGAACCAGCCGCGGCGGCCGGTGACCGGGTGGGTGAGGACGGCGGCGGCGCGCTGCCGGGTGCGCAGGTCCCCGCCGGGCTGCCAGCGGCACTCGATGCCCCGGTCCGCGCAGTAGGCCGCCACGGCCGCGCGGTCGTCGGTGCCGAAGGCGGCGGCGAGGCCGACGCCGACGGTCTCCGTGTAGTTGCGCTCGACCAGCCAGCCCTCGGTCTCGAAGCGGGCCACCAGCTCGGGCGGGAGCGCGGCGAGCACCTCGGCGGAGTCGCTGACCCCGGTGGCGCCGCCCGACTCGGGCGCGGTGAGGCAGGCGAAGAGCAGGGTGCCGGGGACCTCGCGGGCGTAACTGAGTTCGTGGTGCATGCACATGGGCTGGTCGACGGGCCACTCCGAGGAGGAGTGGACGCCGTCGGCGAGGCGTCGGCGCGGTGCGAAGCCCTCGCGTTCGGTCATCACCTCGTGCAGCAGGGCGCGGCCGACCCGGCCGACGGTGTCCGGGTCGGCGAGACCGAGGCCGCGGACGAGGAGCGCCCCGTGCTCGGCGACCGTCGCGCGCAGCCGCCCGACGTGTTCGGCGGCCCAGGCCGCCGGGTCGGCCGGTGCGGGCCCGTCGAGCGAGAGGACCGCGGGGCGGCCCTCGGTGCGCACCACCGGGAAGGGTTCGGCGTCCACCGCGGTGCGGGGCGCGGCGGCGGGGGCGGTGAGGCCGGCCGCGGCGCCGGCCCGGTCCGCGGTGGCGGCGCCCAACTCGCCGGTGGCCGCGTGCCGCGGGTCGTCGAGGAAGGCGGCCAGGTCCGCGAGGGCCGGGCGGCGGGTCATGTCCCGCAGGGTGAAGGCGCGGTCCATACGGACGACGAGCCGGACCGCGGACAGGGAGGTGCCGCCCAGGTCGAAGAAGCCGTCGGCGCGCCCGATCCGCTCCACGGGCAGGGAGAGGACCTCGGCCCAGGCGGCGGCGAGCCGGCGTTCGGTGTCGGTCCGCGGCGCCTCCCGGTCCGCCGCGTCCCACCGGTCCTGCCGGGCCAGGAGGTCGGCGGCCAGCTCGCGCAGGGCGCGTCTGTCCGTCTTGCCGTTGGGGGTGAGCGGCAGGGCGTCGAGGGGTTCGACACGGCTCGGCACCATGTACGAGGGCAGGGTCGGCGCCAGCCGCTCGCGCAGGGCGTCCGAGGGCTGCGCCGACCCGCACTGGAAGGCGACGAGGTGACGGCCCCGGTCGGGCAGGTCGGCGACGACGACGGCGCCGTCGCGGACACCGGGCAGCCGCAGCAGCTGGTTCTCGATCTCGCCGATCTCGATGCGGAACCCGCGGATCTTGACCTGGGCGTCGCGGCGGCCGAGGAACTCCAGGGTGCCGCCGGGCAGCCAGCGGCCGAAGTCGCCCGAACGGTAGAGCCGCCGGCCCGGCCGGTGCGGGTCCTCGGTGAAGGCCTGGGCGGTGCGCTCGGGGTCGTTGACGTAGCCGCGGCCCACGCAGACCCCGGAGAAGACGATCTCCCCCGGGGCGCCGAGGGGCACCGGGCGCAGCCGGTCGTCGACGACGTACACGTCGACGTTGCGGACGGGCCGGCCGAGCGGGACGGAGTCCCACACGGGTACGGCGGTCATGACCTCGTGGTTGGTGTCGTCGCTGGTCTCGGTCAGGCCGTAGGCGTTCATCAGGGGGACGTGCGGGAAACGCGCGAACCAGCGGACGGCGAGTTCCTTCTTCAGCGCCTCGCCCGTCACCGAGACCCGGCGCAGGGCGGGCAGTTCACGGGGCCGTTCCTCCAGGCGGCTGAGCACCACCTCCAGGTACGACGGGACGACCTGCCAGACCGCGACGCCGCCCTGCTCGACGGTGTCGAGGCAGCGGTCGACGTCGAGGATCGCCTCCTGTTCGACGATCAGGGTGGAGCCGCCCACGACGAGGGCGGCCAGCAGCTGCCACAAGGAGATGTCGAAGGACTGCGGGGCGGTCTGCGCGACGACCTGTCCGGCGCCGATCCCCTGGTCCTCGATCTTGGCGAGGAGGTGGTTGAGGAACCCGGCGTGCTCGCACATGGCGCCCTTGGGTTCGCCGGTGGAGCCGGAGGTGAAGTACAGGTAGGCGAGCCGGTCCGGGCCGACGGCGACGCCGGGGTTCGTCCCGGGGCGGCCCTCGGCTCGGGCGGCGGCCGTCGTGAGGACTTCGGCGCCGGGCGGCGCGATCCCGGCCGGCCACTCCGGGCCGCCTTCCTCGGTGAGCACCAGACGGCAGCCGCTGCGGGCCAGGGTGCGGGCCATCCGGTCGGCCGGGGCGTGCGGCTCGACCGGCAGATAGGCGGCGCCGGCCTTGAGCACGCCGATGACGCAGGCGAGCCAGTCGAGGGTGCGCTCGGTGACGACGGCGACGACGGCCTCGGGGCCGAGGTCGCGGGCCAGGACCGCGTGGGCGATCCGGTTGGCGCGGGCGTTCAGCTCCGCGTAGGTCCAGCTGCGGCCGGCGTGCACGGCGGCCACGTCCGCGGGCCGCCGTGCGGCCTGCTCCTCGAACAGCTCGTGGAACCGCCGGTCGGGCAACTCCCTCCGCGGGCCGCCCAGTCCGTGGATCTGGTGGTGGCGCTCGGCGTCGGACAGCAGGCTGCGCGCGCGGGCGGGCGCGTCGGGGGTCACGGCCAGCGCGGTCAGCGCGGCCAGGTAGTACCCGGCGACGCGGTCGGCCGCCTCGGCGTCCAGGACGTCGGCGCGGTGGCGCAGCAGCAGTTCGGGGCCGTCGCCGCCGACGCGTACGCCGGTGACCAGGACGGCGCCGGCGGGCGGTTCGCCGGGGCCGGCCGGGCCGAGGTCGAGGACCGTCTCGAAGGGGCCGTCGGCAAGGTCGCCGTCGGTGCGGGCGGAGGCGGTGAGCAACTCGCGCCAGGTCTCGCCGTCGAGGGCGACGGCGCGGGCGGCCGCCGGGCCGCCGGACGGCGGCGTCCAGCCGGTGAGGAGGGCGCGTTCGCCGCTCAGGGCGCTCAGCACGGCGGTGTGCGCGGCAAGCAGTGCGCACTCCCAGCCCACGCCGGTGCGCCGGGCCAGCAGCCGGACCCGGGCGGCCAGTCGCGGCGGGACGGGACGGGTCAGCTCGGCCCAGCCGGCGCGCTCCGCGCCGGGGACCGGGAGGACCCAGCGGGGGACGACGCGCTGGGGGGTTGCGGTGGTGGTCATCGCTCACTCCTGTCAGGCCGTGCGGCCGCTGTCCGATGCGGCCTGGTGGGGCAGCGCGTCGAACGGGGCGTCGCTCACGCCGTCCCAGTTCTCGCCGCGTACGGCGGCCACGAAGGCGCCCACCCGCTCGGCGCCCCAGAACGGCTCACGCCCATGGACGAAGAACGGCACGCCGAAGGCGTCGTCGTGGTAGGCGGCGATCAGGCACTCCACGCCCTTGATGCGCAGGTCCGGGTCGTCGACGGAGTCGGCGAGCGCCGGGTCGAGGCCGAGTTCGCGGGCGATGGCGGCGATGGTCTCGCGCTCCGCCAGGTCCAGGCCCAGCGTCCAGCGGGCCCGGTAGGCCAGCTCCACGAAGCGCCGGCCCTGGCCCTGTTCCTCGGCCGCGAGGTAGGCGAGGTGGGAGACCTCCCAGTGCGGTGCTCGGTCCACCGGCCAGGTCACCTGCCAGCCGCGGGCGTGCGCCCAGCGGCGGGCGTCCCGCAGGATGTAGAAGTTCTTGGTGCGGTGCATGGGCATCACCGGCAGCGTCACGCCCGCGTCGGCGAGCAGCCGGGTGGACTCCTCGTCGGGCTCCCAGTAGGGGATCCACTCGATGCGGTCGAGGACGTCCGGGTACTTCTCGGTGAGGTCCCGGTAGGCGAACCAGGAGTAGGGGCTGCGCAGCGAGAAGTACCACCTGGGGTGCTTCTTGCGCCCTCTCGTCGTGCTCACAGTGCTATCCCCCCGTCGATCTGGACCACGGACCCCGTCATGTAGGCGGCGCGCGGCCCGGCGAGGAAGGACACGAGTTCGGCCACCTCGTCGGCGGTGCCCATCCGGCCGAGCGCCACCCCCGCGAGCGCCTCCGCACGCAGCCGCTCCGGCACGGCGGCCACCATGTCGGTGTCCACGAAGCCGGGGGCCGCCACGTTGACGCGGATGCCGTAGCGGCCGACCTCCTTGGCGAGGGACTTGGAGAGGCCGATGATCCCGGCCTTGGAGGCGGCGTAGTTGGTCTGGGTGGCGTTGCCGTACACGCCGGCCACGGAGGAGATGTTCACGAGCGAGCCGCGGCGCCGCTTCATCATCGGGAAGGCGGCCGCGCGGCAGACGTGGAAGACGCCGTCGAGGTTGGTGGCGAGCACCGACCGCCAGTCGTCGTCGGACATCATCACGAGGGCCTTGTCGCGGGTGATGCCGGCCGAGGTGACGGCGGTCTCCAGGGGGCCGAGGTCCGTCTCGGTGCGGGCGACCCAGTCGCGTACGGCGGCGGGGTCGGCGACGTCGACGCGCTGGTGCAGTGCGCGGGCGCCGAGGGACTCGGCCTCCTTGGCGAGGACCTCGGCGGCCTCCTGGCTGCTGTGGTAGCAGAAGCTGACGTCGTAGCCGTCCGCCGCGAGCCTGAGCACCACGGCCCGGCCGATGCCTCTGGAGCCCCCGCTGATCAGGGCCACGGGCCTTGGTTCGGTCATCGTCGGGCCTCTTCTCCGGTTGTGCTGGTCAGGGGGGCGGGGGTGGTCGCGGGACGCAGCGCCTCGGGCGGCCGGAAGGCCATCACCATGCGGGATACGGTCAGCACGGTGTCGTCGCCGCGGTGGCTGCTTCCCTCGAAGACCACCGAGTCGGTCAGGGCCCGCTGGACGCGGACCCGGTGCTCCAGGAGGTCGCCGGGGAAGACGGGGCGGTGGAACTCGGCGTCGGCCACCGAGCCGAACAGCATCACCTGTCCCGCGGGCGCGCCCTCCCCGTCCAGGGCGAGCAGCCCCGCCGACTGTCCCCAGGACTCGATGAGCAGGGCCTGCGGATACTCGGCTCCGGCGGGCGCGCCGGCGTACCAGGGCTCGTTGACGGTGACGGCCTTCAGCGTGCGGATGCACCGGCCGGGGATCAGTTCGGTGACCCGGTCCACCAGGAGCATGGGGTAGCGGTGCGGGAGCACCTCGGCCACCTGGGCGGTGTTCATCGGGTGCCTCCCGGCGCGGCGAAGCGCAGTCTGACCCGGGCCGCCCGGCCGCGTGCGGTGGCGGCGACCGCGTCGCAGCGCCAGCTGGTGTCTGCCGTACGCCAGGTGAGGGTGAGGGTGAGGGTGTCGCCGGGCAGGACGGGCGCGGCGAAACGGGCCGACTCCACGGCCGTGAGGGGGCCGGGGGCGGCGTCGGCGGCGGCCCGGCGGACGCATTCGAGGACGCAGACGCCGGGGAAGATGGGGAAGTCCGGGTAGTGACCGGCGAACACCGGCTCGCCGGCGAGGATCTCGACGCTCGCCGTGGCCGGGAGCCCGTCCTCGGTGCGGGACTCGATCCGGACCGCGGCGGCCACCGGGCTTGCGGTGCCCGCCGTGGCGGCGCCGGCCGGAGCGGGTGGGGGCGTCGTGCCCGTCGCCGCCGTCATCGGGGGTCCGCCGTCCGGAGTACCGCGCAGACCAGGGAGCCGTCGCGGTCCGCGGACGTCACCAGGGCGACCCGGCCGGCCGCCGCCGGGTTCCGGGCGGCGACGGCGAGCAGCGCGGCGATCTGGAACTGGGCGCTGGCGGCGGCCAGATCGCCGATCCGGCCGACGGCCGGCACCCGCCGCAGCGCCTCGTCCCCGCAGACCGCGGAGAGGGTCTCGCGTTCCAGGTGGCCGAGGAGTCCGGGCGCGTCGCTGGGCACCGCGGCCCACACCTGGCCCGGATCGGTCCCGGCCGCCTCCAGCGCGGAGCGCACGCAGTCCTCCAGCACCGTGCGGACCCGGCCGCCGGTGGCCACCCGGGACCGGACCGCCAGCACCTCGGCGAGGGCGGGCCGTTCGGGAGTGGCGGCCTCGGCCGACTGGACCAGCAGGACGGCCGCGCCCTCGCCGAGGACGACGTCGGGGGCCTCGGCGCCCCGGCTGTGCCGCTCCAGCCAGTACCGGGCGTGCGAGTACTCCTCGGCGGAGCCGCAGAGCACGCTGTCCGCGCGACCGGTGGCCAGCAGACGGGTGGCGTAGTTGAGGGCGAGCAGACCGGCCGCCCGCCCGCCGGCCAGCGTGGTGTTGGGGCCCTTGATGCCGTACCAGATGGCGCACTGGCCGGCCGCGCAGTTCATCACTGCGTTGGGCATCACGGCCGGGTCGACGTCGTAGGGCTGGTCGCCCTCCAGGGAACTGCGGGTGAAGTCCATCATGCTGGCGGCGCTGCCGGTGGTGGTGGCGAGCACCAGGGCGGCCCGCTCACCGGTCTCCCTCTCACGCCGGGCGCCCGGCTGGTCGAGCAGGGAGCCGACGGCGGTCACGGCCAGGCCGGTGACCCGGTCCATGGAGCGGGTGCCCTTCTTGCCGAGCACCTGGCGGACCTCGAAGCCGGGCACGAGGTGGGCGCGGCCGGCGGGCACGTTCCAGCGCACGGTGTCCACGGGCTGGGCGGTGGACCGCCGGGCGTGCAGTCCCTCGGCGAACGACTCGGCGCCGATGCCGTGCGGGGAGACCGCCGACCAGCCGGTGATCACCGGTCGTCCGGTGGCCGCGGCGGTCATGACGCCGCCTTGCGGGGCGTGGTGAGGGCGCTGACGGTGGCCTCGTCGAACTCGGCCATCTCCCACCGGTTGGGCGCGACCTCCTGGAGGTAGCCGTGGGTGATGGTGCCGGTGGCGGTCTTCACCAGCACCCCGTCGCGCAGGACGTAGCAGTCCATGCGGGTGGTGTAGAGCAGCGTCTTGAAGATGTTCTCGACCGTGTAGACGGTGTACAGCTCCTCCTCCATCACCGTCTCGTCGAGGATCTCGACGCGGGACTGGGTGACCACGGGGATCCAGCCGCGGGTGTCCAGGACCTTCTTGATGGCCAGGCCGCGGTCGGCGAGGAAGAGGTCCTCGACCTCCTCCATGATCCGCAGGAAGCCGGACATCTGCACGCGCTCGTTGTAGTGGCAGTAGAAGTAGCCGACGCGCCAGCGCCAGCCGAACGCGTTGGTCTCGCCGATGAGTTCGCTCAGGACCGGGTCGGCGGTGGTGCCGCGGCCCGCGGTGAGACCGCCGTACGGCACGGGTGTCGCGGCGAGTTCCAGGCGCTCGCCCTCGCCGAGGCGGGCGGTGGTGAACCGTTCCAGACCGGCTGGGCAGGGCTCCTCGGACGCGATGTGGCCGTCGACGCGCAGCGCCACCACGACGGTGGAGTCGGCGCAGCGCACCCGGCGGCCGTCGCGCTGGACGAACTGCTCGACGCGGAACCGGAAGCGGTCGGCGTCCTCCTTGGTGCGGGGCGTGACGACCGCCTCGACCTCGTCGTCCACGGCGAGCAGCGCGCCGAGCCGGGAGCGGATGTCGACCACGTCGAAGCCGAGCCCGAAACGCCGGTAGAGGTCTCCCACGGACAGTCCGGCCTGCCGGAAGTGGTCCAGCACGGCCGCTTCGGCGACGTAGTTGATGTGCTTGAAGCCGATGGCGTAGCTGATGTTGTTGCCTTCGAACAGGGGGCGCAGCCGCGCTGTCGTCGGGGTGTGGAGCAGCGCCGTCACCGCGGGGTGCAGCGTCGTGTCCATCACGGACTCCTTCGTGTCGGGGCGTTTCGTGTCGGCCGGGCCGGGGCGGCGGGTCAGGCGTCGCCGGCCGGGCGGGAGGGCGCTGCGAGGAGGGGGGCGGGGGGCGGGAGCTGGTCGAGGAAGGCGCACACGGCGGCGGTGAACCACTCGGGCCGCTGGAGCATCGGGAAGTGGCCGCAGTCCGGGACGGTCGCGCACCGGGCCGAGGGCAGGGCCGCGGCCAGACGGCGGGCCTGGTCGACGGGCGCCGACCGGTCGTCCTCGCCGCCGATCACCAGGACCGGCGTGGTGATCAGCCCGACCGGGAAGAGCGGGGTGCGCAGATAGGCCTCGAAGAACCTCAGCCAGCCGTAGGGGCCGATCCACTCGGTCATCCGCCGGGCCATGTCCGTCAGGAGCGAGTCCTCGATGGGGCGGCCGGGGGTGCGCAGCCGGATCGACTCGGCCATGGTGCGCGGGAAGTCGTCCAGGGTCGGCGCGATCATGTCCCAGTGGAAGTCGTCGGCGTCGTCCCGGTAGAAGGGGTTGACGAGGACGACGCCGGCCACGTCCAGCCGCTTCCCCGCCGCGGCGCGGCGGCCGAGCAGGTCGAGCAGCAGCACGGAGCTGAAGGAGTGGGCCACCACCAGGTCGGGTCGGCGGGGCAGGCGGTCGAGGACCTCGGCCAGACGGGCCGTCGAGTCGGTCTCGTGGCGCCAGCCGGCGATGCCGCCGCCGTGCCAGGGCAGCCGGGGTGCGTGGACCGTCACGTCCGGCCCCCAGTGGCCGGCGAGGCCGGACCAGACCGCCTCGTTGTTGGCCAGTCCGTGCAGCAGGACGACGTCTCTCATCGCGTGGGCTCCGGGGCGAGCAGAGCCGCTCCGGCGGCGCCGGCCAGGGCGTGGACGACCCGGTGGCCGCCGCCCCGGGCGAAGACGGCGGTCGCGGCGGCGCACTGAACGACACCGAGCGCTCCGGACAGTTCGCCCCAGGCGCCCAGGTCGATCCGCCGGGCCCCGGGGGGCAGCGGGCCGGGGCCGAGCCAGAGCCGGCCGTCCGGCCGCCGTCGGGTGAGCGCGGCGGCGGTGTCCGCCGGCCGGGCGGTGCGCACCAGCGGGCCGAGCAGGGCACGCGCGGGGCGTGCGGCGGTGGTGCGGCTGAGCACGACGGCGGCGCCGCCGTCGGCCACCGGGCCGCCGACGAGCCGGCGGGTGACCTCGTTGTCCGGTTCCACGCCGGTGACCAGGACGTGGTCGGCGCGGCCCGCGCGCAGCAGTACGGAGGCCCAGCGCAGCGCGTCCAGTCCGGAGGACTGGCCGTTGCACACCGTCAGGTTGGGGCCGCGCAGCCCGAAGCGGATGGCGGTCTCCGAGGCGATGATGTTGCTGGAGGCGTTGGGGGTGTCCATCGGGCTGAGTGCCGAGGTGGACTCCTCGGCGATGGTCGCCGCCACCCGGCACACGGTGTCCGCGTTGCCCAGGTTGGAGCTGACCACGGCGGCGATCCGGTCGCCGGGCACGGTCGGCCGTCCGCCGTCGAGAAGCCCGGCGTCGGTGAGGGCGACGTGGGCGAGGTGCAGGCCGAGCCGGGTGGCGCGGTCCTTGAAGCGCAGGCCCTTGCGGCCGATGACGGCGGCGGGGTCGACGGGTCCGGCGCCGGGCGGGGCCGGCCGGAGCAGGCCGTCCGCGTCGTGTGCCCCGGGCAGCGCGACGGCGACCCCGGTGACGGCGGGCGTCATGCCGTACCTCCTACGACGGCCACGGCGTTGACCCCGCCGAAGCCGAAACCGTTGACCTGGGCCAGGCGCACGGGCACGGCCAGGGGGCCGCCCGTCACCACGTGCAGTCCGGCGGCCTCGGCCATGGGCTCGGCGAGCCCGGCGACACCGGGCACGGTGCCGGTCTCGATACAGCGCAGGGCCGTGATCAGGCTGAGCAGTCCGGCCGAGCCGGAGGTGTGTCCGGTCAGCGACTTGATGCCGGTGAGGGCGGGCCGGGCGCCGGCGAAGACCTCGGCGGTGACCTCGGCCTCGGTGCGGTCGTTGAGGGGGGTGCCGGTCGCGTGCAGGACCACCAGGTCGATCTCGCCGGGCCCGGTCCCGGCGCGCCGGTGCGCCTCGCGCACGGCGGCGGTGACGCCGGCGGTGTCGGGGGCGGTCTGGTGGTGGGCATCGCAGTTGACGGCCACCGACCGCAGCAGGCCGCGTACCGGCCGGTCGCCGGCGTCGCGGGTGAGGACGACGGCGGCGGCGCCCTCGCCGAGGATGGTGCCGCGGCGGTCGGCGTCGAAGGGACGCACGGCGGGCGGCGGGTCGAACTGGACGCGGTCGGCCAGGCCGAACATGCTCTCGGTGACCACGTCGCACCCGGCGACGACCACCGTGTCGGCCTCGCCGAGTTCCAGCAGGTCCCAGCCGAGCGCCAGGGCGTACAAGGAGGCCGAGCAGGCGCCCGCGAAGGTGTGGGTGTCGTCGGCGCCGAACTCCTCGCGCAGGGCCCCCTCGAAGTGGAGTCCGTCGGCGTCCAGGGGGACGCCGTCACGCCACCACAGTTCCAGCGAGCGCAGTTCGCGCAGGCCGGTGCCGACCAGCACCGGGACGCCCGCGAGGTCCTCGGGCAGGCCCGCTTCCCGGACGGCCTGGCGTACCGCCTCGACCAGGAAGCGGGTGGCGCGGCCGGGTTCGTCGACGCCCTCGTGCGCCCGGTCGTCGATCTCGAACAGCTGCTGGGCCCGGAAGCGGGTGCGGTCGAAGGCCCTGAGCGGACCGAGTCCGCTGTGCCCGGCGCACAGGCTGTCGAAGATCCCGGCCGGATCGGCGCCGATGGCGGCGACCGCTCCGGTGCCGATGATGGGGTACGTCACCGGGTCTCACCGTCCCCGTCGTAGCGGCCGAGGATGACGATGGCGTTGTTGCCGCCGAAGGCCAGGCCGTTGTTCTGGACGATCCGCAGATCGGCCTCGACGGCGTGGTTGGGCACGCAGTCGATGCGGCACTCGGGGTCGGTGCGCCGGTGGTTGATGGTCGGTGGGACGAAGCCGTGGGTGATGGCCAGTCCGCAGGCGATCGCGCCGAGCGCGCTGGCGGCGCCCATGGTGTGGCCGAGCATCGACTTCAGCGAGACGGTGCGGGGCGGCGCGTCGCCGAACACCTTGCGGATGGCGTTGGCCTCGGTGACGTCGTTGGCCTTGGTGCCGGTGCCGTGGGCCGAGATGAGATCGACCTCGTCGGGCTTCACCCCGGCGTTCTCCAGGGCGAGGCTCATGCACTGGGCGACGCTGTCGCCCTTGGGGGCGACCTGGTGGTAGGCGTCGCAGTTCAGGCCGTAGCCGAGTACCTCGGCGTAGATGGTGGCGCCGCGGGCCAGGGCGCTGTCCAGGCTCTCCAGGACGAGCACGCCGGCGCCCTCGCCGGTGAGGATGCCCTTGCGGTCGACGTCGAAGGGACTGCACTGCTCCGGCGCGATGGTGCCGAGCCGGTAGAAGCCGGTGAAGGTCTTGCGGCACATGGCGTCGGCGCCACCGCACAACGCGTACTCCACCTCGCCCGAACTCACCGCGTCGAAGCCGTACCCGATCGCGTAGTTGCCCGCGGAGCAGGCGGTGGCGATGGTGGGGGCCTCGACGTCGGTGAGGTCGAGTTCGTGGGCGATGGCGGTGGAGAGCCGGGCCGCCGAGACCCGCCTGACGGTCTCCGGGTCCATGTGCTCGGGCCCGTCGGCGAGTTCGGCGGCCACCAGCCGGTCCAGCTCGTAGGACTCGCCGTCCGTGGTGCCGACGGAGACCAGTCCCCGTCGGCCGGCGAGTTCCGCGGGGTCCAGACCGGCGTCCCGCAGCGCCATGACCGCCGCCGCCACGGCGAAGCGGCTGGCGCGTCCCAGCTCCCGCACCGGAGTGCGGGAGATCCACCGGCCCGGCTCGAAGTTCTGCACCTCGCAGCCGTTGACGTGCGCGAAGCCCGTCACGTCGAACAGTGAGATGGGGCTGACCCCACTGCGGCCGGCCCGCAGGCTCTCGGTGAACTCCTCGGCCCCGATGCCGATGCTGGAGATGACTCCAAAGCCGGTGAGGACCACCCGGCGTTTCCCGGTCGCACCGCCGGGGCGTACTGAGGGCATTTCTTTCCCCTTAAACCTTCGGATCGGCCGGACGGCAGGTCAGCGGGCGGGCGCCTCCGCGACGACCTTGTAGACCGCCTCCAGGTTCACCATCTCGGCCAACTGCGACTGGTCGATGGTGATCCCGAACTCCTTCTCCAGGGAGGCGAGGATCTCGATGGCGCGCAGCGAGTCGGCGCCGTGGTCGTCGATGAAGAGGCTGGTGTCGGTGACCTCGTCCTCCTCCAGTTCGAGGATGTCGCAGACGATGTCCTTGATGGCGGCCCGGCGGTCTTCGGCAAGTATCGGCATGCTGTTCTTCTCCAGACGGTTCGTTGTGCGACGCGGCGGATTCGGCCGGTGTCTCTTTTCCGGGGGCTCCGGGCGCTCCGGGTTCTCCGGATGCTCCGGATTTCCCGGGCTTTCCCGTTCCCCCGGTTCCTCCTTCAGGAGGACCGGGCGTCCATGGCGGCGGCGAGGCTTCGCGGGCGCATGTCGGTCCAGTGCTCGTCGACGTAGTCGAGGCATTCCTGCCGGGCAGCCGCTCCGTGCACCTTCTGCCAGCCGGCCGGAATCTCGGCGAACACCGGCCAGAGGGAATGCTGCCCCTCATCGTTGACGAGTACGTAGTACTCGGCTTCGTCGTCCTCGAACGGATTGGCCATGAGCCTCTTCCTTCCTGGCACGGTCACCCAATTCGGCTCGACCTTACGCAGCCGGGAATCACACCGACAAGGCCCGCCGGTAATCACGTCGACCGGACGTTCGAGAACTCTCAATGAGAAGAATTGAATAACGTGTTGCGCGGCTTTCGGTCGCCACCCCGGCCGCCCGCGCCCCGCCCCCGGAACCGGGCGGTCCGGCTCGGCGCGGACCCGCCGCGGGAGGCGGGCGATCACCATCCGGCCGCCGGCGGCCACCGAGGGTCACGGCAGGGCGCCGGGGAGCACGGCCGGGCATCGAAGATTTCTTCCCGGGCGGCGGCGCCGTCCGGCGTGGGCCGCTACGGTGCCGCGTGTCGACCGACGGCACGGAAACAGACGGCGCAGACCACGAGGAGGCCGGATGCCGGGGCACCTGATCCGCCCGCTGGCCCGACCGCGGGCCCGCAGGACCCTGTTCTGCCTCAGCTTCTGCGGGGGCGGCACCGCTTCCTTCCGCCCGTGGGCCGACGTCCTCGGCGAGGACACCGAACTCGCCCTGTACTGCTACCCGGGACGGGAGGGTCGCTACAGCGAGCCCTTCGCGCGCTCCTGGGACGACCTGCTCGACGGGGCCCTGGCCGCGCTCGGCGAGATGAGCGGGCGCGACTGCGTGCTCTTCGGGCACAGCATGGGCGCCCACGTCGCCTTCGACCTGGCGCTGCGCGCCGAACGCGCCGGTCTGCCCGCTCCCGAGGCGGTGGTGGTCTCCGCGGCGCCCGCGCCGGGTGAACGGTCCGGACCGGACGGCGCCCCGCCGCACTCGGGCAACACCGACGACGAACTCCTGCGGTGGATGCTGGGGGCCGGGCAGCTGGCCGGGGCGGTGCGCGGCGAGCCGGAGCTGCTGGCCATGGCCGTGGAGGTCTTCCGCGCCGACCTGCTGGTCGCGGAGAGCCGCCGGCACCGCGGCGGGGACCGTCTGCGCGCGCCGCTGCAACTGCTGCACGGCGTGGCCGACGACCTCGGCGAGGCGGACGTCGCCGCCTGGCGGGCCCGGGCCGCCGGCCCCTTCACGGCCACCCTGCTGGACGGCGGCCACTTCTACACGCCCGACGTGTGGCGGCTGCTGCCGCGGCACATGACGGCGCCCGCCGGGCCCGTGGCGGGACCGGCGGGCGGCCCGCACGGGTGAGCGACGGCGAGGTCAGCCGCGGCCGGCCTCGCGCAGGACCCTGCGGCGGACGGCGGCCAGCATCGATCTGCGGGTCAGTCCGCTGCCGCACCGGACGAGGTACCAGTACGGCGCGAACCGGCGCCGGGTGCGCTCGTCGGTGGCCAGGACCCTGGTCTCGGTGCTGAGCACGCCCCGGGCGTGCCGCACGTTCATCGCCACCTTCAGGATGCCGGGGTCCTGGCAGCCGGTCACGATCTCCAGGACGGTGCCCCGTGGCCGGGGCACGTCGCCCGGCGACTGCACTCCCACGAAGAGGAACTCCTCGTCGGCGCAGGGCACCACCTCGCCCATCGTGCTGAGGTAGTCGGGGACGATACGGCGGTCCGCCGAGACGTCGGCCCTGGTGAGGGCCACCAGGGCGCGGGCCAGCGGCGCCTCCGCCCACGTCGTCGCGTGGGCCGCCCTCATCACTTCGGCCGTCGTGGCCGCGACCGGAACCCGGTGGACCTCCCGGAAATGCCATTCGGGCATCAACCGTTCCAGTTCCGACCCTGATTCACCAGGCATTTCTCGTCCCCTCCCGAAGAACAGCAGGCTTTTCCGAGCACGCAGTCTAAAGAAGTTTTCGAAGCGGTCTCGTATGCGCGGCTCCGGTGGCAGCTAAATGTCAGGGTGGGGCAGCGCGCGGGCTCGGGACCGCCCAGCCGCGCCGCCGGCGCTTCAGGAACCTGACAGCTCTCCGGCCCGCCCGGCTGATCCAGCTGAAACGCGACGGATCGCCGATTCCGCCGCCCGAAGATTCCGAATGGGGAAAAACGTGACCGCACACGACGTCGACTACATGGAGATCAGAACCGGCGACCCGGAGGCGACGATCGACTACTTCGCGTCCGGCTTCGGTTTTCGCGAACTGGCCCGGGCCCACGACGACGGCCTGGACTCGGTGCTGCTGCGGCAGGGCGGTGTCCGGATCGTCGTCAGCTCGGGACCGGCCGCCGCGGACTTCCTCGCCGCCCACGGTGACGGGGTCAGCGACATCGCCCTGGCCTGCACGGACCCGATCGCGGTAGGCGAGCGGGCGCTGGCGGCGGGGGCGCGGGCGCTGCCCCCCGCCGCCCCGGACGCCCCGGTGATATCGGGCTTCGGTTCGGTGCGCCACACCCTGGTGCGGCGGCAGCCCGACGCCCCGGCGCAGTTCCCGCCGGGCCGCGCGTGGACCGTCACCGCCGCGGAGCCGTCGCGCGACGTGCCCGCCCTGCGGGTCCTCGACCACATCGCGGTCTGCCTGGAGGCCGGGACGCTGCGGGACACGGTCCGCTTCTACGTCGAGGGCCTCGGCTTCGAGCAGTACTACAGCGAGTACGTCGCCGTCGGCGAACAGGCCATGGACTCCGTGGTGGTGCGCAGCCCCTCGGCCGGCATCACCTTCACCATCCTGGAGCCGGACACCGCGCTCAAGCCCGGCCAGATCGACGAGTTCCTGGAGCGCAACGGCGGCGCGGGAGTGCAGCACCTGGCGTTCCTGGTGGACGAGATCGTCCCCGCCGTGCTGGACCTCGAGGCCCGGAACGTCGCGTTCCTGCAGACGCCGGCCACGTACTACGACGCCCTCGTCGAGCGGATCCCGTCGCTCGCCGGCGCCATCGCCGACCTGCGCAAGGCCAACGTGCTGGCCGACCGGGACGAATGGGGCTTCCTGCTCCAGTTGTTCAGCCGCTCCCCCTTCGAGCGGCGCACCCTCTTCTTCGAACTGATCCAGCGTCAGGGCGCGCAGGGATTCGGCAGCGCCAACATCCGGGCGCTGTACGAGGCCGTGGAGCGGGCCCGGGCGGTCCAGGCATGACCGGGCCGACCGCGCCCGGGGCGCCGGGGACCGCACCGGCTCTCACGCTCGCGGACGTCGCCGCTCGGGCGCGCGCCCGGACGGAGCCGGCCGTCTGGGACTTCGTCGAGGGCGGCGCCGGGGAGGAACGCACCCTGGTCGCCAACCTCGCCGCCTTCGACCGGGTCCGGCTGCGCCCCCGGGTCCTGACGGGCCTGGCCGAGCCGGACCCGGCCGTCACGGTCCTCGGCCGGCGCTGGGCGGCCCCCGTCGGGGTGGCCCCGATGGCGTACCACACGCTGTTGCACCCGGACGGTGAGACGGCCACGGCCGCCGCCGCCGGGGCCGCGGGTCTGCCGCTGGTGGTGAGCACGTTCGCGGGACGGACCTTCGAGGAGATCGCCGCCGCGACCGACGCGCCGCTGTGGCTGCAGGTGTACTGCTTCCGCGACCGGGACACCACCCGCCGGCTCGTGGAACGGGCCGGGCGCGCCGGGTTCGGGGCGCTGGTGCTCACGGTGGACGCCCCGCGGCTCGGCCGGCGGCCGCGCGACGAGCGCAACGGCTTCCGGCTGCCCGCCCACGTGGCGCCCGCCAACCTGCCCCCGGGTGACTACTCCTCCCCGGCCGAGCACGGCCGGCGCGGGCTGGACCCCGGGCTCGACTGGTCGGTGGTGGACTGGCTGCGATCGGTGAGCGACCTGCCCGTCCTGGTCAAGGGCGTGCTGTCCGCCGAGGACGCGGAGCGCGCGCTGGCCGCGGGCGTGGCCGGGATCGTGGTGTCCAACCACGGCGGGCGCCAGCTGGACGGGGCGCCCGCCACGCTGGACGCCCTCGCGGAGGTGGCCGCTCGGGTGGCGGGCCGCGCCACGGTGCTGGTGGACGGCGGGGTACGCCGGGGCGCGGACGTGCTGGGCGCTCTGGCGCTGGGCGCGGACGCGGTGCTGCTGGGGCGTCCGGTGCTGCACGGGCTGGCGGCGGACGGCCGGGACGGCGTGGCGCGCGTCCTGGACCTGGTCACCGAGGGCCTGACGGAGGCCATGGCCCTGACCGGCACCGCGACGCCCGCCGACGCGGGGCCCGCGCTGCTCTCCCCGGCCGCTCCCGCTCTCGTCCCCGCGGCGACGACGCCGCGGCCGGCCCCCGCGCGGGTCACGGCACCGGCCGTGGACGCGGAGACGGGCGCGGCCGAGCTGCGCAAGCGCGACCTGCACCGCAGCGTCTCGGACCCGGTGCTGGACACCATGAACTTCCTCAACGAGGTCACCGAACGCTTCCCCGACGCGGTCTCCTTCGCGCCCGGCCGGCCCTACGAGGGGTTCTTCGAGACGGAGGACGTCATCGGCCATGTGCGCCGCTATCTCGACCACCTCGTGGCCGGCGGGGCCTCCCCGGAGGCGGTCCGCACGGCCCTGTACCAGTACGGGCCGACGGCGGGCCGGATCCGGGAGCTGATCGCCCGCTCCCTGCGCACCGACGAGGACATCGACGTACCGCCCGAGTCGATCGTGGTCACCGTCGGCGGCCAGGAGGCCATGCTGCTCGCCCTGCGCGCGCTGTTCGCGGAGCCCACCGACGTGCTGCTGGTCGTCAGCCCCTGCTACGTCGGGATCACCGGGGCGGCCCGGCTGCTCGACATCCCCGTGGCGCCGGTCGAGGAACGGGCCGAGGGCGTCGTCCGCGCCGACGTGGAGGCGGTCGTCCGCGCACAGCGCGCCCGGGGGCGCCGGCCCCGTGCCCTCTACGTGGTGCCGGACCATTCGAACCCGTCCGGCAACACCCTCTCCCGCACCGCCCGCGAGGAGCTGCTGGACCTCGCCGCCCGCCATGACCTGCTGATCCTGGAGGACAGCCCGTACCGGCTGGTCAGCCCGGGGCCGCGGCTGCCCGCGCTCAAGTCGCTGGACCGTGGACGCCGCGTGGTGCATCTCGGCTCCTACGCCAAGACGGTCTTCCCCGGCGCCCGCGTCGGTTTCGTCGTCGCCGACCAGCCGGTGGTGGACGACCGGGGCGGCCGGGGGCTGCTCGCCGACGAGCTGGCCCGGATCAAGAGCATGGTCACGGTGAACACCCCGGCGCTGAGCCAGGCGGCCGTCGCGGGCGCGCTGCTGGCCGCCGACGGCAGTCTGGCCGCGTTCAACGCCGCACCGGCCCGGCACTACGGAGCGGCGCTGCGGGCGCTGCTGGACGCGCTGGAACGACGGCTCCCCGAGGAGTGGCGCACCGCGCACGGGGTGAGCTGGAACCAGCCGACCGGCGGCTTCTTCCTGACCCTGCGGGTTCCGTTCCGGGCGGACGACGCCGCGTTGCTGCGCTCGGCGCGGGAGCACGGCGTCATCTGGACGCCGATGGCCCACTTCCACCCCGAATCGGGCGGCGAGCACGCGATCCGGCTCTCCTTCAGCAGCCTGGGGCCCGAGGAGATCGAGCACGGCGTCGGACGGCTCGCCGCGTTCGTCCGGGCCGAGGCGGCCCGAGCCCTCGATCCCGCGGCCCGGACCGCGGAGTACGCGTCATGAGGAGCGCCGCGGTCGTCGGAACCGGGCTGATCGGCACATCGGTGGCGCTGGCCCTGAGCCGGCGGGGCGTCGCGGTGTTCCTGGACGACGCCGACACGACCGCGGCGCGGACGGCCGAGGCGCTGGGCGCGGGCTCGCTGGCCGCGCCCGAGCAGCCGGTGGACGTGGCCGTGCTGGCGGTGCCGCCCGCACGCGTCGGGACGGTGCTGAAGAGCTGCCAGGAACGGGGCCTGGCGCACGCGTACACCGATGTGGCCAGCGTCAAGGCGCGTCCGTACCGGGACGTCCTGCGGGCGGCCTGCGACCCGGCCCGCTATGTGGGCGGGCATCCGCTGGCGGGCGGGGAGCGTTCGGGACCGCTGGCGGCCCGGGCCGACCTCTTCGAGGGGCGGCTGTGGGTGCTGACCCCGGTGGAACCGGCCGACCGTGCGGCACTGAACCAGGTGCTGGAACTGGTCGCGCTGTGCGGCGCGACCCCGGTGATCATGGACGCCGCCGCGCACGACCGCGCGGTCGCCCTCACCTCCCACGCACCCCACCTGATGTCGTCGTTGACGGCGGCCCGGCTGGCGGAGGCGGACGGCGAGGACATCCGGGTCTCGGGGCAGGGACTGCGGGACGTCACCCGGATCGCGGCGGGCGAGCCCGGCCTGTGGGGCGACATCCTGGAGGCCAACGCGGAAGCCGTGGCCGACGTCCTGGAGGCGTGCGCCGACGACCTGCGGCGGACCGTCGCCGCGCTGCGCGCCCTGCACGGCGCGGACGGCGGGGCGCGCCGGCAGGCTGCGGCCGACCTCCAGGAGATCCTGCGGCGCGGGCGCCGGGGCGCGGGCCGGGTGCCGAGCAAGCACGGCGCCCGGCCGGCCGAGTTCGCCACCGTGCCGGTGGCCGTGCCGGACCAGCCGGGCGCCCTGGCCCGGCTGTTCGCCGCGGTCAGCGAGGCGGGGGTGAACATCGAGGACGTCAGCATCGAACACGCCGTGGACCAGCCCACCGGTCTGGTGGAGCTGGTGGTGGAGCGCTCCTCGACCGAGGAGGTGCGGCGACTGCTAGACGCCCGTGGCTGGACGGCCCGGGACCGGACCCCGGCGGCCTCGCGGGGCTGAGCCGCATCGGCAGCAAGCTGCCGATGCGGGAGAACAACTGATGGGCGCTCAGTAGCATGGTGCGGATGAGCCGGCACACCGATGACCGATCGCGCCGTACGGGCGTCCAGGCGCTCTGCGCGGCGCTCGCGGCCCTCACGGTGGCGGGCGCGGCGGCCGCCGGCGCCTCGGCGGGCTGGCGGTCGGTCGCCTCGATGACGGTGGCCGTCCTGGGCACGCTGGCGGTGGCCGGCTGGCGCGACCGGGTCCCGGTCGTGCCGGTGGGGGCGGCGGTCGCCCTGGCCTCCGCGCTGGGCACCGTCTTCGGCGATCCTCCGGTGCAGCGCCAGTCGACCGGTCTGGCCACCCTGGTGGAGATCGCCGCCACGATGCTGCTGCTGTGCCTGCTGGCCCGGTACGCGCCGGCCCGCGCCGCCGTCGCGCTGTGCCCGGTCCTCGGGGTGCTGGCCTCCACGGTGATCCTGCGGCTTCAGGTCCCGCCGACCTGGCTGGAGACCGCCGCGCAGTGCGCGTTCTTCGCACTCGGCGCGATCGTGGCGGGCGCCATCGGCGGGTATCTGCGCAGCCTGGAGTCCCGACGGCTGCGCTCGGTGCGGGAGGCACGGCGCGCCCAGCGGCTCGAACTCGCCCGCGACCTGCACGACTTCGTGGCCCACGACGTCTCGGGCATCGTGGTGCTGGCGCAGGCGGCCCAGGTGATCGGGGCGGACCGGCCGGAGAAGGTGCTGCCGATCCTCCGGCAGATAGAGACGGCCGGGCTGCAGGCACTCGGTTCCATGGACCGCACCGTGCGGATGCTCGACGACTCCACCGGCCGCGAGAGGGGGGGCGAGGCCCAGACGCAGGCCTACGGGCTGCCGGAGATCGCCGACGTCGTCGACCGGTTCCGCGAGGCGGGCCGGGCCGAGGTGCGCGCGGAGGTCGCCCTGACGGACGAGCAGATCGCCGGGGTGCCGCGCGAGGTGGCGAGCACCGCGCACCGGATCGTGGTCGAGGCGCTGACCAACGTCCGCCGGCACGCGGCCGCCACCCCGCTGGTGACCGTCCGCGTGCGGTGCGGGGAGGCCGGCGCCGCGCCCGTGCTCACCGTGTCGGTGACCAACGGCGCCCCGTCCATCACGGAATCCGGCGGCGGACTGCTCGGGGAGGGCGGGCGGCACGGCGGCGGCACGGGTCTGGCCGGTCTCGCCGAGCGGGCCGAGGCCGTCGGCGGCAGCCTGGAGTACGGACCGTACGGTGCCGGAGGCTGGCGGGTCAGCGCGCGCCTGCCGCTGGACTGAGCCCGCACGGCGTCCCCGGACCGCCTCCGGGAATTCCCGGCGGACCGGATTCCCGGGCCTTTCGCAATACCAGTTCAACAGTTCTGATCCGCACTCCAGGAATACCGCCGCCACAGCTACCGTACGACTGTAGGCGTCAGCCCATGGGGTCCCTTTCGGTCATCCCTCGAAAAATGCCAGAAGACCGGCAGCGGACTTTTGGGATCGAGCGAAGGGAATTCCATGGACACCCCGATGATCGAACTGACGGACGTCACGAAGACGTTCGGCACGACCAGGGCCCTGGACGGCGTGAACCTGACCGTCCGACGCGGCACGGTGCTCGGCCTGCTCGGGCACAACGGCGCCGGGAAGACGACCGTCGTCGGCATCCTCAGCACCCTGTCGTTGCCGACGTCGGGCCGGGCCCGGGTGGGCGGGCTCGACGTGGTGCGCGAGCCGGAGGCGGTCCGCCGCCGCATCGGCCTCACCGGCCAGTACGCCTCGGTGGACGAGACCCTCACGGGCTACGCCAACCTGGTGCTGATCGCCCGGCTGCTCGGCGCCGGCCGGGCACAGGCGGCCGCCCGCGCCGACGAACTGCTGGAGCTGTTCTCCCTCACCGACGCCGCCCGGCGCGTGGCCAAAGACTACTCCGGCGGCATGCGCCGGCGCCTGGACCTGGCAGCCAGTCTGGTGGGGCACCCGGACGTGATCTTCCTCGACGAGCCGACCACCGGTCTCGACCCCACGGCCCGACGGGCGCTGTGGGACGTCGTGCAGCGCCTCGTCCGGGACGGCACCACGGTCCTGCTGACCACCCAGTACCTGGACGAGGCCGATGTCCTGGCCGACACGATCACGGTGCTCGCGGCAGGCCGCGTCATCGCCTCGGGCACCGCTCGGGAGTTGAAGGACCGGGTCGGCCGGCGTTCGGTGTCCGTCACGGTGCGCGGCGCCGACGACCGCGAGCAGGCCACCGCGGCCCTGCGCCGGGCGGGCCTGGCGCCCGCCCTGGAGGGCGACGGACTGGTGCTGACCATGCCCGTCATGGACTCCACCGCCGTGGCCCGCGTCGTCCGGGCCACCGACGAGGCGGGCGTGGACCTCGCCGGACTCACGTTCAGCGAACCCTCCCTGGACGACGTGTACATGGCTCTGAACCACTCCACCGGACACTAGGCAGGGATACCTCGATGACCCTCACCACCGATCAAGCCTCCGGGAGCGCCGCCCCGTCGGTCCCGGAGCCCGTGCGGTTCACCGGGACCGGCCCGCTCCACCAGATCGGCATCCTGTCGGGCCGCTCGCTGCGGGCCCTGCGCCGGCCCTCGCTGGTGCTCCCGGGGGTCCTGGAGCCCATTCTGATGTTGACGGTGTTCAGCCAGGTCTTCAAGAGCGTCTCGCAGACCTCCGCCTTCCCGCCCGGCGTCAGCTACATCGACTACCTGCTGCCGGCGTTCCTGGTCACCGGGTCGATCAGCGCCGGCCTGAAGTCCGGGGTGGCGCTGACCACGGAGATGAACAACGGGATCGTGGCCCGCTTCAAGGCGATGCCGATCCACACCGGTTCGGTGCTGATCGGCCGCAGCATCGCCGACACCGTGCTGAACGCGGTCAACATGGTCGTCATGCTGGGAGCCGGCGCCCTGGTCTTCGGCTACCACCCCGACGGCGGGCTGCTCGGCTCGCTCGGCTCGCTGCTGGTCGCGGTCACGCTCGGCTGGTCCCTCGGCTGGGTGTTCATGGCCCTGTCCGCCGTGGTGCGCCGGCCCGAGGCCCTCCAGCCCATCGGCGGGATGGTGAACATGGTGCTGCTCTTCGCCTCCAACGCGTTCGTTCCGGCCGACGGACTGCCGGGATGGCTGAAGGCCTTCGCCGAGGTGAACCCCATGTCCTACGCCATCACCGCGGCCCGGGACCTGGCGCTCGGCACGCCGCACGCCGGCACCGTGCTGGCGACGCTGGCCACCTGCTCGGCGATCGTGGCGGTGGCCGCGCCGGCGGCGGTCCGCAGCTTCCGCCGGGCGACCTGAGCCGCCGTGAACGGGCCGGGGCCCGGAACCCGAGGGCGGTGGCCGGGGCCCCCCCGCGGCGCGCCCCCACAGCACCGCC
>NZ_JBFBEK010000048.1:0-31678 GCF_040683715.1 Streptomyces sp. NPDC093260 | reverse complement strand
GCTTCTCGACGTCCGAGGACGGCCGGCCACCGCACGACGACCCTCACCCCGCGGCCCGATCCCCGCGGCCTGAAGGCCGTCGTCCCCCACGGCCGGGCGAAGGGGGCAGGTGAGCCCGGGAGATCGCAGCAGGTCGACGGTCGCTGTCGGAGCCGCTCGACAACGTTGCAGACTCAGCGTGTCGATCGGCGGGACCTGAGATCAACCCAGTCCCTCGGCACGCGACTTCATGCTCGCCGCCTCGATCTCGACGTATCGTCGCGTCTGTCGACCCGTCAGCAGGCCGACGAGTGGTGCTGCGAATCCGGATTGGCCGAGATTCAGGGTCATGACGCTGAAGCGGCCTCGAGGGGCGACGACATGAGTGCCGGTCGTCGTCACACCGCCGGACGTGGACTGCCAGGTGAAGGACCGACCGGGTGTCCACGAGGTGATCCGCCACGTCAGCGCCGGCATGCGTGGCTGAGCGATCCGCACCAGCGAGCCCAGCCCCAACTCCTTGCCGTCGATGCGCTCGACGCGCCGCATGGTGACAACGAACTCCGGCCAGCGTTCCACGTCCGCGACGACCTTCCACAAGGCTTCCGGCGACGCTTCGACATCGACCCGGGTCATCCACTGCATCGACGAGCACCTCCGCGACTCGCGGGAATCGGCGCTCCGTACGGTACAGCGTCCGACACTCCGGGCAGAGGTCCCAGCCGGCAGGATCCGCGTCTGCTCCACCCCTGGGCGCGCGTAGATCCTCGGAGAGCAGTGAGCTCCGAAGTAACGTGGGTGATGCGGCAGTTCGTCGGCGCGGGGGGCATCCGGCGCGCGGGCCGGCCAGGCCGGAAGCGCGCGGGAACGTGGCAGCCGGCATGCCACTGCCGACAGCGGGGCTCCTGCCCTTTCGCAGCGCGCCTGACGGCCGGCGCACCGCCAAGACCGACGATCAGGAGCTCGGTACCTCATCGCCTACCGTGCCCTGCCTCGCGAGGCGTGAGCGCCGGGGCCACAGCACAGGACTCCCGCGGCCGACCTCCACGATGTCTCCACGACAGCCATGACACCGCTTCCGCTCCGCCGCCCGAACGACGGCCGGCCGCGGCCGGGCCGCGCGGCGCGCGCACCTGTCGCCGCCTCTGTCCGGTGCCGGAGGGGACGTCTCGGCGACCGGCCGAGTCCGAACCACCCGTGCTCACAGGCTCTGCGGTCGCCGCCGGGCCGACGGCCTTCAGCCGTTGCGACGCACGAGGGCGGCCTTGCGGGCCTCGGCGAGCTTACGAGCCTCGCCGGCCTTGCGGGACTTGCCGCCGGTGCCGCGAGCGGGGTCCTTGGTGGTGCCGAGGCCGCGGAAGGGAGCGTTGGCGTTCTTGGACCGGGGAACGGCGGGGCCGCCGTCGAGCGGGATGCCGGCCGGAGTCTTGGCGCCGGTGATCCGGCTCAGCTCCGCCTCGCCCGAGCGCACCTTGGTGACGGTCGGCTCGATGCCGGCCCCGGCCAGCATGCGACTCGTCTCGCGGCGCTGGGCCGCCAGCACGAGCGTGACCACGCTGCCGGACCCACCGGCTCGCGCTGTGCGGCCGGCCCGGTGCGCGTAGTCCTTGGGGTCGGTGGGCGGGTCCACGTTGACCACGAGATCGAGGTCGTCGATGTGCAGGCCACGGGCCGCGACATCGGTCGCCACCAGAACGGTGATCTGGCCTCTCTTGAACTGTGCGAGCGTTCGTGTGCGCTGGGGCTGGGACTTGCCGCTGTGCAGGGCTCCCGCGTGCACCCCGCTGGCCCGTAGATGCCGGGTGAGCTGGTCGACGGCGTGCTTGGTGTCGAGGAACAGCAGGGCGCGGCCGTCGCGGGCGGCGATCTCCGTGACGACGGCGTAGCGGTCGGGGCCGTGGACGACCAGAACGTGGTGCTGCATCATCGCGGCGGTGCCCGCGGAGGGATCGACGGAGTGGACGGCGGGCTCGTGGAGGTATCGCTGGACGAGCTGGTCGACGTCACGGTCGAGGGTGGCCGAGAAGAGCATCCGCTGACCGTCGGGGCGCACCTGGTCGAGCAGGTCGACAACCTGCGGCAGGAATCCCAGGTCGCACATCTGGTCGGCCTCGTCCAGCACCGTGATCCTCACCCGTGCCAGGCGGCAGGCGTTGCGCTCGATCAGGTCGTGCAGGCGCCCGGGGGTCGCGACGACCACCTCGGCTCCCTGGCGCAGCGCGGCGACCTGCCGGCCGATCGACAAGCCGCCGACGACCGTGGCCATCCGCAGTCGCAGTGCCTCGGCGTACGGCGCCAGCGCCTCGGTGACCTGTTGGGCCAGTTCCCGGGTCGGCACGAGAATGAGAGCGAGGGGCTGCTTCGGTTCGGCGCGCCGGCCGGCCGTACGGGTCAGCAGCGGCAGACCGAAGGCGAGCGTCTTGCCCGATCCGGTGCGCCCGCGCCCCAGGACGTCGCGCCCCTCCAGGGCATCGGGCAGTGCGGCGGCCTGGATCGGGAAGGGTTCGCGCACCCCGAGTCCGCTGAGTGTTCGCAGCACCTCCACCGGCAGTCCCAGACCGGCGAAAGTGACGGCCACGGGCGGCGCCGGACTCGTGGTCGCGGTTTGCGTGGGACCGCCGTGCGCGATACGGGAGTCGTCGCGATGCTTCATGAACAGCCTTCCGCAGGGGAACGTACCGAGGAAGGCCCGGCAGCATGGAACAGCCCACGCGGAAGCGGAACTGAACGGACGAGATCGCCCACCGTGGCGACCCCGCAAAAAAGTCACGTTAGCACAAGGCATGACAACGCCCCGGACATCCCATCGCCCTGCCGCGCCGATGCCCCGGCACGGCGCAAGGGTTCCACGGCAGACTGCGCGCGGTCGCCGGCGGACGGGGCCGGACCGAGCGCCGCCCGCCCCGGCCCCGCCGGCGGGCAGGTGTCCGCACGGGACGGCCAGCCGGACCCTACGGCCGGCGCACTCGCCGGAGACCGCGAGCCGGGCCGCCCGGCCCTCCCCCCGACGTCGCGGCGCACCCGGCCCGCTGGTGCGAACCGGAGGGGGATGCGGCCGACGGCCCCCCGCCCGCGGCGTGAACGGCCGCTCCCCGGCTCCCGCAGGGAGCCCACCCTCTCGTGGCCGGTCCGACGGCCGGCCACCGCCCGGGCGGCCACCGTCTCCGGGGCCCAGTCGGCGCCCAGCGGGACCGCCGGCACGTCCACCCGGCCGGCCCCGCCCGGGCCGACGCGGTGATGTACGGCGGCGGAGGACGGACCTCGGCCGGGCCGGGCCCACAGGCCGGGACGAGGCGTACCTGGGCGCCCGGCACGGCGGGGCCCGCGGCGGCGATCTGCCCGGCTGCGGCCCGGCCGGGCGCACCGATCACGCACCGTCCGCCCCGGGCCTGCGGTTCCAGTGCCGCGGCAGCGGCTGAGCCGCGCGACGGCGGCGCGTTCCCGCGGCGGCCTCGCCCGTCGGCGGTGCATCGGCTGCCTCACCTCCGGGCATCCCGATCAGGCTGATGTCCTCACCGGAGGAACACCGCCCCGTTCCGGGGAGATGCGGAACTCGAATTCGGGGCGGTCCCACGGCACGGCGGGCGGGTTCGCGAGGGCGGTTCCGCTCCGCACCGCACCTACACGGTGGTAGAAGCCCTCGGCGGGAGGATGCGACACGACCTTGACGCGGCGGAGCCCGGCGGCACGGGCCTCGGACCGCATGTGCGCGACGAGCAGCCGCCCGATTCCCCGTCCTTGCGCTTCGTCGGCGACGAACAGCAGGTCGAGCTCCGGCGGAGCGAGGACGAGCGAGTAGAAACCGAGAACCCGGCCCGCGGCCTCGTCGGCGTCGACGGCTACGAAGGCGCGGTGGGCCTCGATGTAGTCAGGACCGACCCGGTAGTCGGCGACCGCGGCCGCGTACTTGCCCTCGTAGGCGGCTGAGCCACGCACGAGCCGGGTCAGCCGTCTGGCATCCCGCGTGACGGCCCGGCGTATCATGACCGGCCGGCTGCTCCGGGAAGCGCGTGAACTCATCGGGAGAGTATTGCGCACCACGCAGCGCCCTCCTGCGGCGGGCCGGCCGCTCGGGCAGGTGTCCGCGCACCCTGGCCCGGAACCGCTCACCCTGGTCCCGATCGGCCATGTCACGCGAGAGGTCCCCGGATCCGCTCTCTCGATGGCTCACCGCCTTGATGAGCGGATCGACGGGCACCAAGAGCACACGGCGTACGGACGGCCGACCGTCCGCTGCCCCAGGTGCGCGCATGCGGACGGCCGCTGGACGGTGGCGAGCCACTGGCTCTGGTGACCCCGGGGTGTCCGTGCGGGTTGTCCGAGCCGGGACGCCGGTGCCGCTCAGAGGCGCAAGCCCTACCGGTCGTCCCTGGCGGCCGCCGAGTGAGCCCGGGGCGATCCGTGGTCACGCGTCCTGACCGCTCGCGCGCAGGGTGCTCCGTGGTGATCGTCGATCCGGCTGTCGGCAAATTGCGATGCGCGCCGGCGGAATGCCGGTCAGACTCACGCGCATGACTGCGGAAATCACTCGTATCAACCCCGGGCAACTCCATGAGACACCTGGCTATCACCACATCACCGTGGTGGAGACCGGCCGTACGGCCTACCTGGCCGGGCAGTGCCCGCTCGACCGGAGCGGTTCGCTCGTCGGGTCCGGATCACTCGAGGCGCAAGTCGACCAGGTCGTCGAGAACGCGCTCGCCGCCTTGGCCGCGGTGGATGCCGGGCCGCACCACGTGGTGCGCTCGGTGATCTACGTACGGAGCGACGACAGAGACGTTCTGGGCACCGCCTGGCGTCGGCTCACCGACTCGGCCCTCGGCCCGGCGTTCACCACGGCCAGCACGCTGTTGGGTGTCGCGCAACTCGGCTTCACGGGACAACTCGTCGAGGTGGACCTCACCGCGGCGCTGCCCGGCTGAACCTCTGATCCGACACACCGTGCTGAGTGGAGGACGCGGAACTCGTTCCCGGCCGGGTCCCGCAGCGCGGTCCAGGTGAGGCCCGGAACACTGTGCTCGGCGACGACACTCGCGCCCCGTGCGACCAGCCGCCGCTCCGCCTCCCCCGCCAGGCCCGTGGGCGGGACGGGGCGGCGAAGGCGACCTGCACACGGTTCTCGCCCCGCCGCTCTTCGGCCACACGGAGCTGGGCCGCCCGCTCGCCGGCGGCCTGCCCGCCGCAGCCGCCGCCGGCCCGCCGCCCGGCTGCACACCCTCGGCCTGTCCGACCATGCGCCGACCGCGGCAGCCGTCCCGGGATCAGTTCTGGGAAGGGACCCGAGCGGCGATCTCCTTGGCCAGCCGGCCCGCCTCGTCCGACAGCGGCTCGCCGTCACCGGGCACCGTCAGCAGTAGCCGCAACAGGTCGTGCGCCTCCTCAAGAGTGAGCGCGGCCAGGCGCCGCGCGGTGGCCCGCGCCGGCGCGAGGGCGAGCTCCTGGAGCACGAAGAGGTCGTCGTCTTCCATGACCGGGCAACGTACCCGGAGCGCTCGCGGTCACACACGCGTCAGCCCAGGGGATGGGAGACACCTGCGCTGTTCGGCCCCAAGGGGTGTCCCGATGCCGCCGGCTCCCGTCGCGTCCCCGCGGCTGCCGACCTCCAGGGCTCGGTGCGGGCCTCGGGGCGTTGCGGACCGGATCCGAGCACTCCACGCATGCGCCCGGAACGCGTACGACCGGCTGCGGCCGTCCGCCCCGAGCCCGGATCACGCGTGCCGTCCTGCGGCGCCCTGCCGGGGTGCTGGGCGCGGATGTTCTCGAGGTCGCCGGCGCGATCCGGTACGCACGGGGCTGCGCGGGGGCGGGTCAGCGGGTGCGTGCGTAGTGGCGGCGCGCCTTCTCACGGTTGCCGCAGACGGCCATGGAGCACCAGCGGGCGCGGTTGGCGCGGCTGCGGTCGAGCAGGAACAGCCGGCATTCGGCGTTGGCGCAGGGGCGCAGTCGGCCGGGCAGTCGCTCTTCGGTCGCGGCCCAGGCGAGGACCACCTCGACGGCCAGCCGGGCGTGCGGGGGCGTCCTGAGGGTCCACTGAAGACCGTCCGACGTGATTGCCGGGGTCTGGTGGACCCCTTCGAGCAGCGGACTCAGCACGGCCGGTGTGCATTCTCCGCGCACGATCTTCTGCAGGGCGTCCCGAGCCTCGCGCAGCAGCGCCAGTTCCGTGAGGCTGCCTTCGCCGCCGTGCTCCCGCGCCCAGCGCCTGCCCCCGGTCGGGTCGCCGAGCGCGTCCTGCTCCTCGCCGTCGACCAGTGGCCTGCTGTTGAGCAGGTCCAGCAGCGCGTTCATCGGGCACCACTCCCTCTAACCTGACTGAATCATTTGACAGGTTATCTCACCGCATGCTTGCATGGCGGAAAACTAACCACATCATTGATGTAAAGGGGTTAGAAATGAGCTCGGTGCACCACCGGACCGCCACCGTCGGCGGTCAACGGATCTTCTACCGCGAGGCCGGCCCCGTCGACGCCCCCACGATCGTCCTGCTGCACGGCTACCCGACCAGCTCGTTCATGTTCCGCGGACTCATCCCGCTGCTGGCCGACGACTACCACGTCATCGCACCGGACCACCTCGGCTTCGGTCACTCCGCCGCCCCTCGCGCGGAGGAGTTCACCTACACCTTCGACGCCCTCGCCGACCTCACCTCCCAGCTCCTCGACCAACTGGGCCTGGACCGCTACGCCCTCTACGTCCAGGACTACGGCGCGCCCATCGGATGGCGCCTCGCACTCAGGCACCCCGACCGGATCTCCGCCCTCGTCACCCAGAACGGCAACGGCTACGAGGACGGCTTCGTCGAGTCGTTCTGGACCGACGTCTGGGCCTACGGCGCGGACCCCGGCCCCGCCACCGAACCCGCCGTCCGCGCCGCGCTCGGCATCGACGCCATCCGTTGGCAGTACCTGCACGGCGTGCCGGACCCGAGTCTGGTCAGCCCGGACACCTGGGAGCACGACTTCGCCCTCGTCTCCCGCGAGGGGAACGACGAGATCCAGCTGGCGCTGTTCCGCGACTACCACAACAACCGCCCGCTCTACCCGCTGCTGCACGAGTTCCTGCGCACCAGCGAGGTCCCGGTGCTCGCCGTGTGGGGTCGCAACGACGAGATCTTCGGTCCGGACGGCGCGCGGGCCTTCGCCCGCGACGCCAAGGATGCCGAGGTGCACCTCATCGACGGTGGTCACTTCCTGCTGGAGAGCCACCTGGACGTCGTCGCGGGCTACCTGCGCGGCTTCCTCGGGCGGGTGCTGGCCTGAGAGCACAGCCGGGCACACCCAGACCCGCTGGGCGCCGGGCCGGCCGGCCCGGTCACGCGGGCCACCCGCTCTCGGACGTTCCGCACCACCTCGGTGCGCCGCACCGGCCGAGTCCCCTGACCGGGAGGCCGCCGGTCGGGAACGGCGTCAGACGAAGGCGCTGATGCCGGTGGCGGCGCGGCCGACGATGAGGGCGTTCATGTCCCGGGTGCCCTCGTAGGAGTAGAGCGCCTCGGCGTCCGCCCAGAACCGGGCCACCTCGTGGTCGAGCAGGATGCCGTTGCCGCCGAGTATCTCCCGGGCGTGCGCGACGACTTCGCGGACGCGGCTGGTGCTGAACATCTTGGCCATCGACGCCTGCTGGTCGGTGAGCCGGCCGGCGTCCTGGAGCTGGGCCGCCCGCACGTTCATGGCCTGGCAGGCGGTGATGTCGGCGAGCATGCGGGCCAGTTGGTCCTGGACGAGTTGGAAGGCCGCGATCGGCTTGCCGAACTGCTCACGTTCCAGGGCGTAGGCGCGGGCCGCCTCGTAGGCGCCCATGGCGCAGCCGACCGCTTTCCAGGAGACGCCGAGCCGGGTGGAGCGCAGCACCTTGGCGGTGTCCTTGAAGGAGCGGGCCTCCTGGAGCCGGTCGGTCCCGGGGACCCGGACGTCGCGCAGGTCGATCTCCGCGTTCTGCACACTGCGCAGCGAGACCTTGCCCTGGATGCGGTGCGGGGTGAAGCCGGGGGTGCCCTTCTCGACGACGAAGCCCTTGACCTCGCCGTCGGCCTCGTCCTTGGCCCAGACCACCACGAGGTCGGCGAAGGTGGCGTTGCCGATCCACTTCTTGCGCCCGTTGAGTATCCAGGTGTCGCCCTCGCGGCGGGCGGTGGTGGTCAGGCCGCGCGCGGTGCCGGAGCCGACGTCGGGCTCGGTGAGGGCGAAGGCGGCCAGCTTCTCCCAGCGCAGCATGGCGGGGATCCAGCGCTGCTTCTGTTCCTCGCTGCCGCACTGCATGATCGCGGCGATGCCGAGTCCGCTGTGCACGCCGTGGAAAGTGGCGAACGAGGGATCGACGCGGGCGAGTTCCATGCTGACGAGGCCGGCGACCAGCGCGCCCCTGCCGGGTGCGCCGTAGCCGCTGAACTGGAGCCCGGCGATGTCCAGTTCCGGGAGCTGTGCGATCAGCTGGTGGGGGAACTCACCGCGTTCCCAGTACTCGTCGGCGATGGGCGCGACGTTCGTGCGGGCCCAGTCGCGGACGGCGGCGAGCCGTTCCCGGTCCTCGGGCGGCACCAGCTCGCCGATGTGGAAGAAGTCCGCCTCGACGGCTGCCGGATCGGCCTGGTGGATCCGCACGCCGGGCCGGGCGCCGACGTCGTGCGCGTGGGCGGACTGGGAGTGCTCGGTCATGACAACCCCTTCCGGGTCGGGCTGCGACGGTCCGCGCGTCCTCCCGACCGGTCTTGCCGACCCGCGGGGGAGGCCGACGCGGCCCGGACGATCACTGCGGACGGCAACTAGCGTGGCCGGGATCCTCCGCCGGAAACCTGCGGGGGCGCACCCTGTCCGTCACATCGCGGGGGCCATCCCGTGTGCGGCCGGTCAGGGCCGGCCGCAGCGGGGCCGGAGCGGCGCGCGGACGGGCAGGCGGTCGGCGGCGCGGCGGCCTGCTCACCCCGCGGCGCCACCGGCCCGCACACGCCTGCGCGTCGGCCTGCTGCGGCGGGACGGCACTCGTCCCGTGACCGCCGCACGCGGCCGGCCGCGACGGCGCGGCCCGGGCGCCTTCCGCCGGGCCGTCGAAGCGCCGCATCGGTCGCACGGTCGCGGTGGCGCCGGGACTTGCCACCGGCCCCCCTCCCGGCGGACAGTGTCGTGGGCGCATCGAGGATCACGTGCTCCCGGAAGCCGGCGTCGTCCGGGTACTGTCGGAAAGGTCGAGCGGCGCATGGTCGTGAGTCTGAGCAAGGTCGAACAGAGCGCACCCGCGCTGGTGAGTCTGTACAAGACGGCCGGTGCCTCGGTGGAGTCCCGAGGCCTGAGCGGTGAGGCCGTCGCCGTCTACCTGGTGATCGACTACTCCTACTCCATGCTGCCCTCCTACCAGGACGGCAGCGTTCAGGCGCTCGCCGACCGGGTGTTGGGGCTGTCGGCCCATCTGGACGACGACGGGACCGTGCCGGTCGTCTTCTTCTCCAGCGGCGTCGACTCCCTGACCGAGATCGCGCTGGAGGACCACGAGGGCCGGATCGACCGGATCGTCGCGGGTCTCGGCAGCATGGGCGGCACCAACTACCACAAGGCGATGGACGCCGTCATCCGCCACTACCGCGAGAGCGGCTCCACGGCCCCGGCCCTGGTCCTCTTCCAGACGGACGGTGCGCCCAACAGCAGGAGCGCGGCGGAAAAGCGCCTGTGCGAGGCCGCGACGCTTCCCATCTTCTGGCAGTTCATCGGCTTCGGCAGCCGAAGCAGCGACCAGTTCCGCTTCTTGCGCAAACTGGACCGGCTGGCGGTTCCGGAGAAACGCCCCATCGACAACGCGGGGTTCTTCGCCGTGGAGCGCGATGCCCGGAAGGTGTCCGACGCCGAGCTGTACGACCTGATGCTCTCCGAGTTCCCCACATGGCTCGCCGCCGCCCGCGCTCAGGGCATCGTGCCGGCAGGTCCGGGCGCTCAGGTCGCCGCGGACCTGGGACCGGCCCTTCGGGACGCCCCGGCTTCCACTGCGCCGCGCCAGGGGCTCTGGGCGAGGCTGTTCGGCCGCTGACCCGATGCCGTTCCTGGACCGTCGTCGCGACCGGCGGTGCGGAACCGGCGTGGGCCCAGGCGTGGAACGGCGCCGCACCCGTCCCCGCAGCGCGGCCCGTTCCGCATCCGCCGGAATCGACTCGGCCTTCGGCCGCCCGGTACGCGCGACCCCCGCGATCCTGCAAGGGGAACGGGACTTCCCCACCGGAAGCCGGTGGCGGGCCGCTCACCGCACACTCGGCGGGTCCCGGCGGCGGCCGGCTTCGGGAAGCCAGCTGCTCTGGCGGACGCTTGAAGTCATCGCCGCACAAAGGCCGCAGGTTCGCCCGGTGTTCCTCCCGCGCCTCGCCGGCACGGCCGTCGCACCCATTTACAACGATGTACAAGCGGTTCTAGATTGACGCGACACCCCACTTGTCCACAGGAAGGGATGACGTGTTGCCGTTCCTCTCGTTCCTCGTCCCCCGCCGCCGGCGCTCCCCGTCCGCCACTCGAACGCGCCGGGCCGGTTCCCGTGCGGGGCTCTCCCGGCACACCGCACTGGCAGCCGTCCTCGCACCGGCCTTCGTCCTCGCTCTGTCCTTCGGCCAGTCCGCCGCCGCGGCCGCCACTCCCACGACCGGCGCGGGCGCCGCCACAGCCGCGAGCACGGCACGGATCGCGAGCGTGCAGGAGGGGGCCGCCTCCGTCCTGGCGACCGGCACGACGTTGGGCACCGGCACCGGTCTGTATCCGCGGGCCGTCCGGCTCGCCCACAACGGCGGCGCCAACGGCCGGATCATCGCCAGCGTCGTCACCTTCGACGGCGACAACGGAATCGGGGCCATCCACGAGAGCACCGACTCCGGGGCCACGTTCCACCAGGTGGGCAAGATCGCCGACCCGGAGTCCTCGGGCGGGCGGGGGCTGTGCTGTACGACGCTCTTCGAGCTTCCCCGGCAGGTGGGAAACCTTCCGGCCGGCACGCTGCTGTGGGCCTCCTCCGCCGGCCAGGACGAGCAGAACCGGCGTATGTCGCTGCGCATCTGGCGAAGCAACGACGTGGGCCGCACCTGGTCCTACCTCTCCGCCTGTGCCACCGCGACCAGCACCGGAGGTCTGTGGGAACCCGAGTTCTCCGTAGCCTCCGACGGCGCGCTGGTGTGTCACTACTCCGACGAGACGGACCCCGCGCACAGCCAGAAACTCGTCGCCGTGCGCAGTTACGACGGCGTCACCTGGCAGGGCAGGCACGACACCGTGGCGAGCAGCCTGTCCACCGACCGGCCGGGCATGCCCGTGGTACGCCAACTGCCCAACGGCACCTACTTCATGAGCTACGAGATCTGCACTCCCGGCGGCCAGTACCAGTGTGTGGTGCACTACCGGACCTCCGCGGACGGCTGGAACTGGGGTGACCCGACGTATCTCGGAGTCCGGCCCGAGACGGTCGACGGGAAGTACTTCCGCGCCGCGCCCACCATCGCCTGGGCTCCGGCGCCCGACGGCGGCCCCAACGGCAGGATCCTGCTGATCGGACAGCGCCTGCTCAACAAGGACGGCACCGTCGCGGCGGACAGCGGACACACCATTCTCGCCAACACGGAGAACGGCACCGGATACTGGTACGAGCTGGACTCCCCGGTGAACGTCCCGTCGCCGGAGGTGAACTACTGCCCCAACTACAGCTCGCCGCTGCTGCCTTCGGCCGACGGCAAGCAGGTGCTGGAGATCGCCACCGACTGGGACGGTTCGGTGTGCCGGCCCTACTACGCCACCGGCGGCCTGCTCGGCAGCGCCGACGCCTCCGGTGTCGCCGCCGACGGGACCTACCGGCTCGTGAACGCCAACAGCGGTCACTGCCTCGACGTCTCAGCGGACTCCCGCGCACCCGGCGGCAACATCCAGCAGTGGACCTGCAACGGCCTCGGCCCGCAGAAGTGGAAGTTCGGCGCCCGCGGCGACGGCGAGTTCACGCTGACCGGCGCCAACAGCGGTTACTGCATGGACGTCGAGAACGGCTCCGCCGCACCGGGCGCGAACGTCCGGCAGTGGTACTGCAACAGCGCGGCGGCGCAGGACTGGCGCCTGTCGAACGTCGGGCGTGGGTATTACCGGCTCGTCGTCAGGTCCAGCGGCCAGTGCCTGGACGTGGCCGGCGGCTCCCGCGACCCCGGCGGCAACGTACAGCAGTACCCGTGCAACGGTCTCGAGCCGCAGATCTGGCGGCTGGAGCGCGTCTGACACACCGGACCCCGCAGTACCGGCAGTACCCGTGAGGGGGCCTCCAGGCTCACACCTGGAGGCGCCCTCCGGGGCCGGAAGGCGAAGCCGCCGTACGGGGGCGCCGTCACGGACGCCGCTCGGGCGGCACCTGCACGACCATCGACCCGTGGACGCGACCGACGAGATCGGCGTCCGCCTGGACCGTCTGCCGCATCCGCTCCCAGGATCCGTCCGCCGATCCTCGGCGATGCCGTTCGTACACCGTTTCCGGGATCCGCGGCGTTCCGGCCGGCCACGCCGCCGAACTCCGGTCCGGCCCCGGAACAGGATGCCGTTCATCACCGTGCGGTGGTCACTCCACCGGCCTCCCGGCCACCCGACGGCAGCAGGTGCGGCTCCGGGAAGCGGCCACTCGCGATCCGTCGGGTCCCCCGAGGCATGACCGGACCAGCGAACGATCAATCAGAAGGTCACATGATCCGCCGGGCAGCACCTAGCCCCGCCCTGCGAGCGTGTTCAGGACGTCCGCAACCGGAGTGGGATCCAGAGGGCCCACGTGTGACGCCCCGGGGAAATCGTGCACGCGGAAGCAGTTGCCGGGTGTGGACGCGTCGGCTTCCGCGATCATTCTGTCCTGGAGCGCGGTGGCGATCGTACGGTCCCTGCCGAAACGCAGGTACGTGCGGGGAACGCGTCCCCAGGTGCCGGGCCGGCCGACCGCTCGGCCCGCATAGGCGGCGACGGGCTCGTCCGTCTGCATGCCGGCCAGGATCCGGCGGAAGTCGGCGTCGGGATAGTCCGCGCAGATCATCTCCTTCAGGAGGGCCAACTCACCGCTGACACCCGTACGGAAGTTCAGCCGTAACACCCCGAGCCGGTCCGGGTCACCCACCGTCAGTTCCACCGGGCTGACGGCGTTCGCGTTCTCGGGTGCCGCCGTGCAGGCGTCCGCCGTGGGCAGGGCGCGGCTGGGACAGAAGGCCGCCATGTAGCAGATGTGGTGAAGCAGGTGCGGGACGGCGTCGCCGACACGGCTGACCGACACTCCTCCCAGGCTGTGCCCGACCAGTACCACCGGGCCGTTCCGTGCGGCCTGCCGCACGATGCCCGTGACGCGCGCCTCGTAGTCGGCCAGCTCGAGGCCCTTGAGCGGAGAGGGCTCGACCGCCATCGCTGTGAGATCCTGCCGCTGGTACGACTCCGCCACGAAAGCCTCCGCGCCGTGCCGCGGCTGGTCCACCATGACGGCGCGGTGGCCGCGCAGCACCAGTTCCCGCGCGATCGGCGTCCAGAACGCGCCGGCGCTGTGGGTACCGTGCACCAGCACGTAAGTGACGAGACCGCGACGCGGGTCCGCCGCGGCCGGCGAGGCTCCGAGCCCGGTGGCCAGCGCCATGCCTCCCATCGCGAGTCCCAGCCCGCGCAGCGCCGTCCGCCGGGTGGCGCCTTCTCGTTCTTCGTTCGTGTCATCCGTCATGAAGGCAACGCTATGAAGGGCCCGTCCGCCCCACCAGCGGTCCAGCGCCCCCACCGGGGTGGTCCCAGAGACACCCTGCCGTGCGGCTCGCAGGGTCCGACCCGAGTGCCGTGAGCGACCGGACGGCGGCTCCCAGGACAGCCCTCAGCAGCCTTCAGATGTCGCGGGCCGGGCGGAACTGGTGGTGAGGCAGCGGGAACCGGTCCCACAGGATCTCCGAGCGGATGTCCCCGGTGAGGACGGCGGCGAGGAAGCGGGTCACCGTCATGTCGTAGCGTTCCCAGTCCTCCCCCGACGCACTGTTGATCATGATGGTGCGGGAGTCCGGGTCGTCGTCAGCCCTCACCAGCCAGTAGAGGTACTCACCGTTGTCCGTGGTCGCCCAGCAGACCAGGCGGTTGCCCGCGGTTTCCATCTCTTCCGGCTTGTCCTCGTACTGCCACAACGAGGCGTTGGCTTCCTCCCGTTCCGCGGTGATCTTGAGGAGGTCGTAGACGTCGTTGGGGCAGTCCGGCTCCAGCAGCAGGAGGTAGCCGTCGATGAAGCCGGCACCGTAGGTCTCGATGAGCTCCTTGTAGTCCGCGGGCAGGGCTGTGCGCAGAGCGGCCTCAGCGGCGGTCCAGTCCGGAGCAGAGGACGTGTTCTGCGGGGGGGTGAGCAGTTCCGTGAGCCGGGTCAGGTCAGGAGTCATGGGAGGGGTCCTTTCATCACCGCTTGCGGTTCCAGATGGTGAAGATGTTGGTTCCCCCACCGTCACTGCCGTGCGGGTGCATCTGGAATCCGTTGTTGCCGTGAGCCTCGATGGTCACGCCGAGTGGAATCTTCGCATGGTCGTCAGCGTAGATGGCTCTGACGCTGTACTGGATGATCTCGCCGTTCCGTACGGCGTTGCGCACCTGGAGTTCGACCTGCCGCATGACAGGTGAGTTGGCGTAGCTGTGCATGGTCACGAAGTTGCGGCGGTCCTTGTTGGAGCCTCCGATCATGGCTGCCAGCAGATGGGCGCGGTTGTATCCCTGACCTGACTGCCAGCCGGCCGGGTCGACCTGGGGGTTGGTCTTGCCCCCGAGCATGTCGCGGGTGATGGTGGCGTGCATGGAGGTGGCCCGGTCGTGCGGGCCGAGTGGGCCGTACTGCACTCGGTCGCCCCAGCTGACGTCGTTCTCGTCGCAGGGAGTGAGGCCCAGCGGGTCGCTGAACGAGTGCGGGTTGTCGACGTAGGCGACGGGGTTGGAGGCCGGCTGCAGACCGAGCGGGTCCGGGGTGAGGTAGCGGGCTGACTCGGGGTCGTAGTGGCGGAAGTAGTTGTAGTGCAGGCCTGTTTCGGGGTCGTAGTACTGCCCTGGGAACCGCAAGGGGGTGTAGGCCGAGGCGTCCTTGTTCCAGGTGGTGGTGCCCCAGACAGTGGCGCGGGTGCGCCAGGCCACCGTGCCCGCCTCGTCCACCAGCTCGGTGGGCGTGCCGATCTGGTCGGTGACGATGGCGAAGAAGCGTTGATCGACGACGTCCTGGGGTGCGGCGGCGAGTGCCTTGGATTCGGTCTGTGCGACCGGTGTGCGGCCTTCGTGGTCCCAGGTGAGTGTCAGCAGTTCCGCGGAGTCACGGCTGTGGACGGTCTGCTCGCACAGCGTGGCGCCGTCCCAGGTGAAGGTGGTGCGCTCGAGGACGGTGACGCCGTCGGCGGCCATGCGCAGTTTCGTCGTGCGTCGGCCGAGGGCGTCGTAGGTGTAGCGCCAGCGGGTGCCGTCCGGGGTGGTGACGGCGGTCAGTTGGTCGTCGGTGTTCCACTCGTAGCGCCAGGTGTCCGGCTTGCGTGACAGACGGGTCTTCTGGCGCAGCACGATGCGGCCGAGCGCGTCGTGTTCGTAGCGGATGTGACCGGCGCGGTTGATCCGGGTGCCCGTGTAGTCGCGGGGGCCGGTGGCGTCCTGTCCGGCGTGGCGAGCGGGCCAGGACGCTGTCGTCTGGTTCCCCATGGTGTCGTAGGCGTACGACTCGCTCCAGTCGGCGGCGTGCACGGCGGTGACCCGTCCTGCGGCGTCGAGATCGAAGCGGCGGGGGCCGGCTTGGAGGTCGTCAACGGCGGTGAGATGGCCGTCGGCGCGGTGTGTGTACGTCCTGCGCTGGATGAGACGCTGGTCGGCGCCCGCCGTGACGGCTTGGCCGACGAGTCGGCCTGAGGGACTGTAGGTGCTGGTCAGCGTCGCGAATCCGGCTATGTGGCGGGTCACCTCCCGTCCTGCGTCGTCGTAGGTGAAGTCGATGGTGCGTCCGGCGACGGTCATCCGCGCTGTGTTGTCGTTCTGGCCGTGGGCCCAGGTGGTGGTCGTGCCTGCCGGGGTGGTGCGGCTGCGGCGTCGCCCGGCCCGGTCGTGGCTGAACCTGAGGGTGGCGCCGTCGACGGTCTGCGAGCTGAGTCGTCCTGTGCCGTCGTAGGTGAAGGCCAGTGCGTGGTTCCGGTTGACGGCGCGGGTCATCCGGGACGCTGCGTCGTAGTGGTATTCGGTGCGCTCGTCGTCGGTGCGCTTGAGGCTCAGCCGTCCGGCGGCGTCGAAGGCGTAGGTGACGGTTTCACCTGCGGCGTTCGTGCGGGAGACGGGTTGTCCGGCGGCGTCGTAGGCGTAGTGGGACGTGCGGCCGTCGAAGTCGGTCTCCGCGATGAGACGTCCGGCCTCGTCGTAGGTGTAGGTCCAGGTGAGACCCGCTGTGTTGGTGACGTGGGTGAGGCGTTGTTCGGTGTCGTGGCGGAAGGTGTGCGCGGCTCCGTCGGGCGAGACGCGGGAGGCCGGCAGGTCGAAGGGCCCGTAGGTGTGGCGGGTGACGCCGCCGAGGGGGTCGGTATGGCTGGTGCAGTTGCTCTCGCCGTCCCAGGTCCAGGACTCGGTGGTCCCGTCGGCTGCCGTGCGGCGCAGCAGTCGTCCTTCTGCGTCCCAGGAGGAGGTCGTGACGTTGCGGAGCGGGTCGACGATTTCGACGGCGCGGCCGAGGGCGTCGTAGCGGGCCTGGCTGATGGCGCCGTGTGCGTCGGTGACGCGGGTGGGCAGGCCGGCGGGGTCGGTCAGGATGCTGACGTGTGAGCCGAATGGGTCGGTGGCACTGGCCACCGCTCCGTTGGGGTGGTGGGTGAAGCGCAGTGTGCCGCCGTCCGCGGGTATGAGGGCGGTGCGGTTACCGCGTGCGTCGAACTCCTGTTGGACGCGGTTGCCGTCGGGGCCGGTGACCTCTACGGGCAGGTGGAGGTCGTTGTAGCCGATGCGGGTGGTGGCCCCGTCGGGGGTGGTGACCCGGATCAGGTCGTCCGCCTCGTCGTACTCCCAGTGGGTGCTGCGGCCGAGCGGGTCGGTCCGGGCGAGCAGGCGGTCATGACGGTCCCAGCGCTGGGTCGTGGTGTTGCCCAGCTCGTCGGTGATCGAGGTGATCTGACCGAGTCGGTTGGCTCGGTAGACCGATGAGTTGCCGAGGGAGTCCGTGTAGGTGGCGGTGGTGGTGCCGTCGGTGTCCGGGCCCGTGTAGGTGAGGCGGGCGTCGAGTATCCCGTCGGTGCCCTGGGTGGTGACGACGCGGTGCCGGGCGTCGTAGGTGTAGGAGTACGTGGTGCCGTTGCTGTCGCGCCAGCGGGTGATGCGGTGGGCTGCGTCGTAGCCCAGATGGAGGGGAGCGTCGACGGCGTTGCGTATCTCGGTGAGATCTCCGGCGCCGTCGTAGCGGAACGTCCGCAGGCGTGTCGGCCCCTCGTCGGTGAGCACCGACAGCGCGGTGACCCGTCCCTGTTCGGCGTCCGAGATGACGTGGACGCGGTAGCCGCCGTTGTGGGTGACGGTGAACGGGACGTCGTGCTCGTCGCGTTCCACGGTGACGGCGTTGCCGTTGCGGTCTTCGAGGCAGACGAGCCACCACACGCCGTCCTGGGTGGATGCGGGCTCGAAGTGCCGGGTCAGTCCGCTGTGCGGGTCCTGCACGGTCAGGACGTAGCTGCTCGCGCGCGTCACATAGGTGAGCGGCAGCCTCGGCCCCTCGGCGGGGTCCACCCGGTCACCGGGCAGGTCGGGCAGGCGCGGGTAGGCCAGAGCGGAGCCGTCCTCCCGGTGCCACCAGAGTCCGCCCAACGACTCGTCCTGCTCGAGACGTTCGTCGAGTGTGGCGGCCCACGACGGGCCGAAGGAGCGGCCTTCCGCATAGCCGGACAAGTGGGTGCGACGCAGAACCAGCGGCAGCACCCCGGGCAGTGCGACGTCGGTCTGGGTGAGGATCATCTGCCCTGTGGCCATGTCGATCGGGTCGCCGCACGTGAACTTGTTCTTCATCACGCGGGCCCTTTGGGCCAGTTGGGCAGATGCGAGTTTCATCCTGTCCCGCAGGCGGTCGCCGCGGCCGTCTTCCGGGCCCGGGCGGTCTCCCCCGCCCTTGCCGTCCCCGTGTTTGCCGCCGTTGATGGCATTGACCCGGTCCCGTACGCCGTGGTCCTTCGCCTTGTGGAGCCGGGAAGCGCGCTTGACCCGCTCGGGCAGGGTCTCCGTGACGTGCTTGGCGATCTTCTCGAGGGCCTTTTCGGAGCCCTTGAGCGCGCCGTGCAGGACGCTGTCGAAGGTCTGCGTGAACGGATCACGTCCCTTGCTGCGGCCGAACGCTCCCCTGGCCCGCCTCAGCGGATCGGAGGCGGCCAGGTGCAGCTCACGTCCGTGGCCGGAGACCTTGCCGGCTCCGTCCTCGAACTCGATGTGGTCGATCCTGGTGGTCCCTCCGGAACCTGCCGGGCCACCTGCCGAGGCGAGCTGCATTCCGCCATGCCCGCCGCCCTTGCCGCCGTGCCCCGCGCCGCCGTCCGCGGGCGGCATGGAAAAGGCGCCGTCGACCAGGTCGAGCACCATGTCCTCGACCATCGACTCCAGCTTGGCGTTGACCGGCTCCGTCAGCTTGGCGATCACCTCGTCGACGATGCGGTCCACCGCCTCGTCGACGATGCGCTTGACCGCCTGCCGCATGGCCGCGATCTCGGCCGCGCCGAGCACGGCGGACAGACCGCCGGTGACCCAGGCGAGCCCGATGGACAGCCCCACCGAACCGGCCATCACCGCCAGTTCGGCCTCTGCCTTCGTCTTCATCCAGAAGATGATTTCCGCGAGCGCGTCGCAGGCGTCCGCGAACAGCCTCGCGAGTTCCGGCAGCTTCTCCAGGTGGCCGGCCTTCACCTGGCTCCAGTGCTTCTCCATCGCGTCGACGGCCCAGCCTTCGGAGGAGGACAGGATCCGGGAGAAGGCCTTGTGGGCGTCCGCGCCACGACCCTCGAACTTGTCCGCGAACTCCCGCATGGCATCGGCCATGTCGCGGTAGTCGTCCTCGTCGACGTTCGGGAAATTGATCCCGATGAAGTCCAGTACCTCGTCCAGCCAACCCGGTATCGTGTAGCCCATCCCCGTTTTCCTCCCCCGTCGCTCAGCGTCGCACGTGCACGTCCACTGCACGCGGTGCAGGTGAGCACCCTAGTAGGTGGCAGTGACGCCGGTCGACGAGCGTCACACGGGCCGTGCGAGGTGTGCAGCGTGGGCAGCGGGTGCCGCAGCACACAGGGGGAAGACGCCACCGGCGGCCGCGGCGGCCGATGACTGTGCCCACGTGGGAAGACCTGGTCACGGTGGGCCGGGCGGCGCCCGGACCCGCCTCTCACGCGGCGGCGACCGGCCGGCCAACGCCGCCCTCCACCGCATCGCCCTCGTCCGCGTGTCCGGCGATCCCCCGCGAAAGCGTTGCCCGGCGGACCGCCGCCGGCCGGACCGAGAAGGAGATCATCCGGCTGTCGAAGCGGGCCATCGCCCGGGAGACGTTCCGCTGTCCGACCACCGCGGCCGCCGTCCTCGGCGTCGCCGGCCTGCGGCCCTGCGCCATACCGAGAACATCGCCCTCACCGCTGCCGCCCGCCGCTTCGGAGTCCGGCCGGCCGCCGTCTCCAGCCGCGAACGCGGAATCCGCCGCGACGGCGCCCTCGCCCATGCGCGCCGGGCCGGCTCAACGCCGCTTCACCAAGCGCGACGTCGTACGACGTCAATGAGCATCCGGAAGGCGACGACCGGTCACTTCGCTACGGCCGAACGCACCGCGGCCGGCCGGGCGGCTGTCCGGTGGCGTCTTCACCGAGGTGCTGCCCGCTCCCACCGCGGCGCCGGAGACGAGGGGCGTCAGGCCTTGGTCGTGCCGGTCATCCCGTCGAGGAGGAGTCGCAGGATCTGCTGGAGTTCCCCGGCCAGTGACTCGGTCGCCCCCGGGGAGCGGTTGGCCCAGCGGTAGAGAGCGCCGAGATAGACATCGCGCAGGACGTTCCCGACGACGCTGGGCGACACCCCGGGGTTCAGCTCACCCCGGCGCACACCGCTGTCGACGATCCTGGCGAACACGTCCGCGACGTAGGGCTCCTCCAGTATCGGCCGGCCCGCCTTCACCCAGGCGGTGAGCATGGCGGTGGTGAGCTGCGGTTCCTCCAGGTTGATACGGGCCAGCACCGCCATGCACTGCTGGAGCCGCGCCTCCGAGCCGGACGTCGGCACGGAGTCCTCGTCGAGTCCGGTCACCAGCGCGGCGCGCCTCCTCTCCCCCCATGCGGTGATGATGTCTTCCTTGCGCTGGAAGTAGTTGAAGAAGGTGCCACGCGCGACGTCGGCCCGTTCCGCGATCTCGTCGATGGAGGTGCTGTCGTACCCCTTCTCCACGAAGAGCTCGATCGCGGACAGGTAGAGACGTTCTCTGACCCGTTGCTTGTTACGTTCCCGGCGGCCGACCGGCGGCGGCGTCGTTGTCGCGCGCGCGTCCATTCCGTCCCTCCTGTTCGTGCCTGGTCCCCTCGGACTCACCGAGCCCGAACGGCATACCCGGAGGAGGAAGCGACGTCCGGTCGGCCCCCTCCGGGCAGCAGTGTGCATGGCGAACTTTTTTTATACCACAGTTCATTTTTGCCGCTCCCTCGTCGCAGATCAACGATGGAGCGTCGTTCGTTCGCGAGCCGGGACGGAAGGCGCGCGCTTCCGCGCCGTGCGGGCTACGGTTGCTTCCCCTGCCGGGTCAGGTCCTCGCACAGGTCCGCGATGCTCTCGGCGCCCAGGAGACGTCCGGCGGTGATCTCCGCGCCGTGGCTGCGCCGCAGGTGCAGCCGCAGCCGGCTGGCCATGAGCGAGTCGAGTCCGAGGTCCCGCAGGGACAGCCGCTCGTCGATGTCCGATGCCCGCATGCCCAGCAGGGCCGCGGAGTGCGCGACGAGCGCCTCGGCGGCCCCCTCCCGACGTGGACGGCCGGGGGAGGGCGCGGACGGGACGGGACGGCCCTGACCCGAGGCGGCGAGCACGCCCGCCGGCCTCTGTCCGGCGGCGTGCTGCGGCGTGCGGGCATGCGGCGTGCTCGCAGCACCGTCGAACGCCGCCGTCACCTTCCCGGCCAGACGGGTGAGCGGCGCCGCGCCCCGCCGGGTGAGGGCCGACACGAAGGAGCGCGCGTGGGCCAGCGGGAGGGCCGCGGGGAGCAGGAGCGTGCGCACCTGTGCCAGGGACGGCGCGGGGGGCGGCGCCGGCGTGAGACGCCGCAGACGGATGCCCGAGAACCGTGCCAGCACGCGGTGGTCGGGGGCGATGAGGACGACGTCGGCCGTGAGAAAGGCGCCACCGTCCTCGGCCCGCACGGTGCTCAGGCTCCAGAACTCGGGTTCCGGTTCCCCGTGGAGGCGGACCGCGTCGAAGGACACGGGGACGTGGGCGGCGTCGTCCAGGCCGGACAGGGCTCCGGGTCGCGCCGCCAGGATCGTCTGCAGCCCCGCCTCCCAGCCGACGCGCGGGAGGGACTTCGCCGGCCGCACGAGGGCCACGGCTTCCCCGTCGCGCCGCCACACGTGCTGTGCCCCGCGGAACGGTTCGGCGACGTCGTGTCCGTGACGTTGTGCCAGCAGGAGGAAGTCCCGCGCTCCCATGTGGTCCCGGCACCGTGCGAGCGCGGCGTCGAGGGCGTCAGGGGCCAGGGCGTCGGCGTCGTCGGCGTCCGCCCTGACCACCCGCCCCGAGGCGCACAGCACAGGGTCCGCGGCCCCTACCGAGGCCCGTACGGTCACGGAGCCGGCCGCGTGCCCGTTGTGCGGGTCCGCCCCCACGGAGACGTGCAGCACCGTGTCACCGGCGGCGTCGACGGGCAGGAACTCACCACCGAGGTGTACCTCCCTGAGTTCCAACGGCGCGCCGGAATCGGCCTGTTGCGCCGTTTCCAGCATCGCCGCCAGGTAGGCGACGGGCGGCACGGCCGAGACGCCGTGGACGGCCACGCCGTCGCCCCAGTCAGCGGTCGCGCCCCATGCCGCCAGGTCGATTCGCCGTACGTGGAGGGCGTCGGGAAGGGGAGGCGTCGCGGGACCGGCCGGTTCGTGGCGGTACTGCACGGCGTCCCACGCGTAGGTGGGCAGGGAGGGCACGTGCCGGGGGCCGTCGCCGTACCACCGCCGCCAGTCCAGGCATCCGCCGTGGGCGAAGAGCCGTCCGGCCGCCCGGGCGAGTTCGGTGGGCTCGTCGCACCCGCGGTGCGTCGAGGCCACCACGGAGGCGTCGACGTCGGCCGCGGTGAGGGTGTCGTCCATGGCGGCGAGGAGAACCGGGTGGGGGCCGACCTCCAGGAAGACGGCGTTCGTCTCGTGGGCCGTCTTGCGCAGGGTGTCGGCGAACCGCACGGGGCGGCGCAGGTTGTCGGCCCAGTAGTCGGCGGTCAGTCCCGGGCTCTCGCCCTCGTGGCCGTCCACCGTGGAGACCATGCGGGTCCTCGCGGGCAGGGGCGAGAGTCCGGCCAGTTCCCGTGACAGGTCCTCACACACCGCGTCCATCTGCGGCGAGTGGGAGGCCACGTTGACCGTCACGCGGCGGCACAGTACGCCGTCCCGCTCCAGTTCGGTGCCCAGCGCGGTGAGTGCGACGGGCTCTCCCGCGAGCACGGTGACGGTGGGTGCGTTCTCGGCGGCCACGCACACCGTGTCTCCGTAGGGCTCGGCGCGTCGGCGGGCCCGGTCCGCCGGAAGCTCGACGACGAGCATGGCGCCCTGTCCCGCCGTGCGCTGCATCAGCCGGCTGCGCCGGCAGATCACCGCCGCCGCGTCCTCCAGCGTCAGGGCGCCCGAGACGTGCGCGGCCGCGACCTCTCCCATGCTGTGCCCCATGCACCGGTCCGGCCGCACGCCGCGGTCACGCCAGGTGGCGGCGAGGGCCACCTGCACGGACCACAGGACGGGCTGGACGACGTCGACGTCCGTGGGCAGCTCGGCGCCGGATGTCAGCCGGTCCACGACCGACCAGCCGAGTTCCTCGCGCACGGCCCGGTCACACGCGTCGAGCGCCGACCGGAAGGACGGCGTGGAGCGGTACAGCGCCCGGCCCATGCCCGCCCACTGCGCGCCCTGCCCGGAGAAGACGAAGACGGTGGGCCGGTCGCCCGCCGGGCCCGCGTCCGCCGTCCCCCCGTCGGGGATCGTCTCGCCGTCGGCGAGGGCGCGCAGCCGCCGTGACAGGCAGTCGTGGTCGTCCCCCACCACCCACAGGCGGTGGCGGTGCGTGTCACGGCCCAGGGCCGCCGCCGCGCAGATGTCGCGCAGACGGTGCCTGCGCCCGTCCCCGCCGGGGGCGAGGTAGGCCGCGTAGTCCGCGGCGAGGCGGCGCAGGGATCCTGCGGTTCGCGCGCTGAGGACCAGGAGGTGGGTTCCGGTGTCCGTGTCCGTGTCGGTGGCGTCGGCGGCGGTGGCGTCGGCTGCGACAGTTGTGTCGGCCGGTTCGGCGACGACGGCCGGGCCTGCGCCCGGTGCGCGGCCGTGGGCGCCGGAGGCCGGGCGGGCGCAGGGTGCGGTGACGTGGGCGCCGACGACCACGTGGGCGTTGGTCCCGGACAGGCCGAAGCTGCTGACACCGAGCAGGGCGCGGGGACCGGAAGGGCGCAGTGTCTGGTTGCGGGTCACCACACGCACCGGGAAGTCGGGCTGGGCGAGCAGGGGGTGGGGTTCGTCGAGGTGCAGCGATGCCGGGATGACCCCGTGCCGGAGGATCAGCACCGACTTGATCAGTCCGGCGATGCCGGCCGCGGCTTCGGCGTGCCCGATGTTGCTCTTGACCGATCCGGTCAGCAACGGCCTCCCGCTCGCCCCCTGGCCCGCCGCCTCGGCGAGCGCCCTGAGCTCCACTTCGTCCCCGACGCGGGTTCCGGTGCCGTGGGCTTCGACGTAGTCGAGTTCCGACGGTTTGACGCCCGCGCCGGCGCAGGCCTCGCGCACCATGTCGGCCTGGCCCTCCACGGACGGGCGCAGGAGCAGTCCGCTTCCGGTGCCGTCGTTGGTGACCGCGCTGCCGAGCAGGAGCGCGAGCACCGGGTCGCCGTCCCGCAGGGCGTCGTCGAGTCGCTTGAGCACCACCGCGCCCACGCCTTCGCTGCGGACGAACCCGTCGGCGCGGGCGTCGCCGAACCGGCACCGGCCCGCGGGCGAGAGCATGCCTCCCTGGGAGTAGGCGATGGCGTCGTGCGGGGACAGGATGAGATTGACGCCGGCGGCTATGCACAGGTCGCTGTCGCCGGTGAGCAGACTCTGCCGTGCGGCGTGCACGGCGACCAGCGAGGAGGAGCAGGCCGTGTCGAGTACGACGCTCGGTCCCCGCAGGTCGAGGGCGTAGGAGACCCGGCCGGCCGTGACGGCGCGCAGCCGGCTGCCGACCATGCTGTGCACGTCGGGCTCGCCGGTGCGGGGGGCCGTGTCCGCGTACTCGGAGGTCGCCTGCCCGACGAACACGCCGCCCCGGCTGCCCGCGAGGCGGGACGGGCGTATCCCGGCCGACTCCAGGGCTTCCCACACGACGTGCAGCAGGAGGCGCTGCTGCGGGTCCATGACGCGCGCCTCGGCGGGCGAGATACCGAAGAACGCCGCGTCGAATCCGAAGGGGTCGGTGAGGAAGCCGCCGTGCCGGGAGACGGTCCGGCCGGGGGTCATCGGGGAGGCGTCGTGGCAGCGCTCGACGTCGAAGCGGTCGCGCGGGACCGGGGTCACGGTGTCGGTGTTGGCCGTGAGGACCTCCCACAGACCGTCGGGGTTCTCGATGCCCGGTAACCGGCATCCCATGCCGACTATCGCGAGGGGCGTCGGCGTCGACAGCTCAGTACGCATGTGACTCCAAGCTTTGCAGGCGCGTCAGACGATCCATCAGGGCGAGATCCAAAAAATACACTCCAGGCCATTAATGGCCTGCGATGCCCTGCAACTCGCCCGGTAAACGCCTCTCAAACCCGAGACAAAACGGGCATTTAATGCATTCGGCCGTCAAGAGGGCAGGTAAAAAGATGTACTTGCGTTCATAAGTGCTCTCGTGTTTATCCTTTTCCACCGTTGCCGCAGCAGGTGAGGGGGAGACATGGATGCCGACCGGATCGTTCCGCAGATGGATGACGAGGAACTGGCTGCCTACCGGTTCCTGATCACCCACGGCGGGGCCCGGCCAGAGAGAGTGGCGAGCAGCCTGGGATGGGGTACGGGCCGGACCGAGCGCGTGCTGTCCCGGCTGAGCCGGATGAAGCTGGCACGGGCCCGGGAGGAGGACCGCAGCGACTGGACCGCGGTCCACCCCGACATGGTCGCACTCCACTACGCGAAGCCTCTTTCGGGCGTCATCGACGCCTGGCAGGCCCAACTGGAGCGGCTGCGCGCCCAACTCGACACGCTCAGCGGCCTCTCCACTCCCGAAGAGGGGGAAGGCGCCGCCCCCGTGGTCACCGTCGAGGGCACGCCCGACATCCGCGACGCCCTCGAGGTCGCCGCGGGACGCTGCTGCGAGGAGGTCCTGGCCGTGCAGCCACTGAGCCGGGGAATCCCCGCTCTCGCCCGGGACGTGGTGTGCCGGGACGGGTACGCGACGGCACCGACGGTCGGTGTGCGGGTGCTCCTCCCCCACCTGTCCCGGTACGACGCGGAAGTGCGCGACTGCACCGAGCGGATCTTCGCGTCAGGGGGCGAGGTGCGCACCACCGCCGCGGCCCTGCCGCCGCTGTTGGTGTTCGACCGTTCCGTGGCCTTCCTCTTCGACGCCGAGGACACGGACCGGGCTCACATGATCCAGCACAAGGCCCTGGTGGGGTTCATCGTGCACATGGTGGTGAGCGCCTGGGCGAGCAGTGCCGTCTTCCAGCGGACGGGCGGCAACCACCGGATTCCGGAGTGCCTGACCCAGGAGACGAAGACGGCGATCGTCCGGCTGCTCGCCGCCGGCTACAAGGACGAGGTGGTGGCCAGACGACTGGGCATCGGGGTGCGCACGTGCCGGAAGTACATCGCTGAGCTGTTCGGTGAACTGGGTGCCGAGAGCCGGTTCCAGGCCGGCTGGATGGTGCGCGACCAGATGCTCCTGGCCGGCTCGGGCGAGGCGGAGCCCGTCACCGCCCGGGTGAACTGAGCGGGCGGGCCGCGTCCCTCGGCCGCTGCCGGCGGTCGGACAACGGCCTTCCGGCCTGGCCCGGACCACAGCGTCCGCGCCAGGCCGGAAGGCCGTTCGCCGCGAGGTACGTCCACCTCCCGCGCAGCCCGACGGCAGGCGGTGCCCCGCCCACGGCTGCGGCAGATGACGCCCCCGTGCGGATCGGGCGGCACCCGCTGCCCGGAGCGCCGGCGCGAGGGGGCGCCCGGCCTGCCGAGGGGGGCGGGCTGCCTGCCGGGGGGAGGCGGGCTGTCCGCACGTCCACGGCGCCTGCACGCCGGCGGGCGCCCGCCCACGGTGTACCGGCCGCCGACGGATCGCCGACTCGTGCACCGGCCGGCGTTCACCCGGAGGACACTCCCCGTCGTTCGGGCTCCGCATCGGGAGGACGGTCCCGCGGCACACCGTCCGCGCGGGCCCCGGCGCCCGGGCGGCCGCCGGGGCGCCCCTCCTGCCTGCGGACCGGGTCAGCGCGCGAGTATCGCGTGGAGGGCTTCCGTCAGCTCGCCCTCCGGATCATCCGTCGCCCCCGTGCCGCGCCAGGCCACCACGGCGTCGGGCCGGACCAGCACCGCACCCGACGGACCGACACCGTAGCGGTCGCACCAGGTGCCGTCGCGATCGGCGAGGTGCTCGCCGATCCGGTAGGCGTCCAGGCCGACCCCGAGCGTGCCGGCGGCCTTCTCGGCGGCGACGACCCAGTCACCGGCCTCATGGCCCGCCAGCAGAACGAACCCGCGTCCGAACAGGTCGTGTGTGGACAGCTCCCGTGTGCCGTCGGTCAGGACGACGTGCGGGGCCCGGCCGCCGGGACGCCCGGTGGGATGCCACGGGTCCTCCTGCAGACTGCCGTCGTCCCCGGCCTCCGTGCGGACGGCCGCGGAGTGGTACCGGAAGCCCAGGTACTCCTTGGGCATGGGAATGGGAGCGTTGGGATCGGCCGGGTTGTAACTGGCGGGCACGCGGCCCTCGGAGATCTTCGCCAGCTCGACCTCGCGCTTCAAGGTGATGGTGACGACGGGGCGGCGCTCGGTCTCGTACGTGTCCAGCAGACCGGGTCCGGCCTGCCCGGTGAGCACCAGTGCCAGTCGCCAGGAAAGGTCGTAGGCGTCCTGGATGGCGAGGTTGCCGCCCTGTCCTCCGTTGGGCGGGCAGGCGTGCGCGGCGTCGCCGGCCAGGAACACCCGGCCCTCTCGGAACCGTTCGGCCAGTTTGTGGTTGATGGGGAAGAAGCGGGCGTTGACGAAGGTGACGTCGATGTCGGGGTCGCCGATGGCCCTGCGGATCCGCTCCAGGCAACGCTCCTCGGTGAAGTCCTCGGGGGTCTCACCCCGTTCGGGGAAGTAGTCGACCCACAGGGTGTGCCGCTCGGAGCCGTCCAGGATGAAGCTGGAGCCGCTGCCGGGCATCCCGATGACCTCGACCGCCCCCTTCTTCACGTACCGCGTCAGGTCGGCCTCGAAGGTGACGATGTACATGTGTCCGATCGTCCCGCCGCCTTCGACGGCGATGCCGAGCATGTCCCGCACCTGACTCGTGTTGCCGTCGGCCGCCACCAGGTAGTCCGCCTCGACCGTGTAGACGCGACCCGTGGACACGTCACGGAGCGTCGCGGTGACCTTCTCGTCGTCCTGGGCGAGGGCGACCATCTCGGTACCGTGGCGCAGTTCCGCGCCGGCCTGCCGGGCGCAGGACCGCAGGATCTCCTCGACCCGGGCCTGTGAGATCCAGGCGAGCGGCGGCACCGCCGACAGCCGGCGCGGGTCGGGCTGCCCGTCCTCCGGGTCCAGGAAGCGCCGTTCGGGATCGGCCAGGCACGTCCCGTGGCTGATGCGGGGCCATTGCGCCTCCCCCACGGCTGCTTCGAGGCGCCGGCGCACACCGGGCAGGGTGTGCAGCAGTTCCTGCGAGCGGGTGTTCAGGCCCCACGCCTTCGGCAGTGTGGAGCCGCCCGGACGCCGCTCCACGAGGAGCGGGCGCACACCTCGTGCGGCAAGACTCAGGGCGGTGGTGAGCCCGGTGTAGGCACCACCGACGACAAGGACGGGAACTCGCTGGACTGACATGCGATATGCCTCCGTTGACTGCTGCGTGCGTGCGGGCGAGGACGGGGACCGGTCCTTGAGGAGGGCCGGACATGGCCCGGCCGGACCGGACGGGTGCGGCCCGGCGACGAGGCGAACGGCGCGGGCCCGGGTCCGGGAGCGCACCTCGCGAGGCGGGCCGGGCTCCAGCGCCGACGCGGGGGGATGCGCTCGGGCGGGAACATGGCGGGAAGGGTCTTCCGGCGAACCGCCCTGCATGAGACCGGCGTTCGGGTGAGCAGCTGTCGCATCGTCGACGCCGCGGGCGATTCCCGTGCCGCGTGTGTTGCGGGCGCCTCGTGTGCCGCGTGTGCCGTGGGTCAGGGTGTGCCGAGTGTGGCGATGTCGATGACGTACCGGTAACGGGCGCGGGGCAGGTTCTGCCAGGCGTCGGCGACCCGGGCCGCCGGGATCCGCTCGATCTCCGCGGCGATGCCGTGCCGCGCGCAGAAGTCGAGCATCTCCTGCGTCTCGCGGACGCCGCCTATGGAAGAGCCCACGATGCCGCGGCGGGCGCTGAGGAGCGAGAACGTGTTGTACGAGGCGACCGGGTCGGCCGGGGCTCCGACGTTGACGAGCGTACCCCCGAGGCCCAGCAGTCCGAGCAGGACATCGAGGTCGAGGGAAGCCGGCACCGTGTTGAGGAGCAGGTCGAAACGACCGCCGAGAGCCGCGACTTGGCCGCTGTCTCGTGTGTCGACGAACCGCGCGGCGCCGAACGCCAGGGCGTCGTCCTTCTTCTCGGGTGACCGGCCCAGCAGCGTGACCTCGGCGCCCATGACCGCGGCGATCTTCACGCCGAGGTGCCCGAGGCCGCCCATGCCGAGGACGCCGACCCTCGTGCCCGGGCCCGTCCCCAGCCGGCGCAGGGGTGAGTAGACGGTGACGCCCGCGCACAGCAGCGGCGCCGCGCTGTCCAGTGGGAGCGTGTCGGGGACGGCCAGGACGAAACGCTCCGCGACCACGATCGAGCTGCTGTAGCCGCCCTGCGTCACCGACCCGTCGTGGTCGCGAGCCGAGTACGTGGCGACGAACCCCTCGACGCAGTACTGCTCCTCGCCGGACGCGCAAGGGCCGCATGTGCCGCAGGAGCCGACCATGCAGCCCACGCCCACCCGGTCCCCCGGCGCGAAGGCGGTGACCGCGGCACCGACCTCCGACACGACTCCGGTGATCTCGTGTCCGGGCACGAGGGGGAAGAGCGTGCGTCCCCAGTCGTCGTGGCCGAAGTGCACATCGGTGTGGCAGACGCCGCAGAACGCGATGTCGATCCGGACGTCGTCGGGGCGCAGCGGGCGCCGTTCGACAGCGGTCAGCGTGAACGGTGCTCCTTTGGCGGGCAGACACAGAGCGGTGGCGGTGGGCATGGTGATCCCTGTTTCCCTCGGGTGGAAGTGGAAGGGGCTACGGGCAGCCCTGGGGTCAGTGCCGGGACGTCCCGGACGAGCTGGTGACGTCGCGAGTACGCACGACAAGCAGCTTGCCTTCCGGGCCGGACCGTCCGCCATCGCCGCCGGGTGCAGCAAGCTGTGGTGCAGTTTGCTGCACACCCGGGCTTCGGGCGGGGTGGCACTAACATGTACGGCGGCGCGTCGCGAAGCCGCCCCTCGTGCGGGAACGCGCGCCGGTGACACGGCCTTTGTGCGGCCGCGGCGGCCTGACCGGCGGCAGCGCGGCCGGGCCGGCTTCCTCCTCACCTCCGCGGCCGTGCTGTCGTCCGCACCCGGCAGTGCCGTGCCCGAGGGGCTTCGCGTCCCGTCGCGGGGCGACGTGTCCGCGCGTCCCGCGCCGTTACGGCCGACAAGACGAAGGAGCACCGTTGAGCAGGTTGCGTTGGCTGACCGCGGGTGAGTCCCACGGTCCCGCACTCGTCGCGACGCTGGAGGGCCTTCCCGCCGGTGTGCCGATCACCACGGAGATGGTGGCGGACCACCTGGCGCGGCGGCGGCTCGGCCACGGCCGTGGTGCGCGGATGGGGTTCGAGCAGGACGAGGTGACCTTCCTGGGCGGTGTCCGCCACGGGCTGACGCTCGGTTCGCCGGTCGCGGTCATGGTGGGGAACACCGAGTGGCCGAAGTGGGAGAAGGTCATGGCGGCCGACCCGGTGGACCCGGCGGAGCTGGCCGAGTCGGCGCGTAACGCGCCGTTGACCCGGCCGCGTCCGGGCCATGCCGACCTGGCGGGAATGCAGAAGTACGGCTTCGACGAGGCCCGGCCGGTCCTGGAGCGTGCCTCGGCCCGGGAGACGGCGGCGCGGGTGGCGCTGGGCGCGGTGGCCCGGTCGTACCTGAAGGAGACGGCCGGGATCGAGATCGTCAGCCACGTCACCGAGCTGTGCTCGGTGAGGGCGCCGAAGGGCGTGTACCCGACGCCGGCCGACATCGGGAAGCTGGACGCGGATCCGCTGCGCTGCCTGGATGCGGACACGTCGAAGGCGATGGTCGCGGAGGTCGACCGGGCGCACAGGGACGGGGACACGCTCGGTGGTGTGGTCGAGGTGCTGGCGTACGGGGTGCCGGTCGGTCTGGGTTCGCATGTGCACTGGGACCGGCGGCTGGACGCCCGGCTGGCGGGTGCGCTCATGGGGATCCAGGCGATCAAGGGCGTCGAGGTCGGTGACGGGTTCGAGATGGCGCGGGTGCCGGGTTCGCAGGCGCACGACGAGATCGTGAACACGCCGGAGGGGATCAGGCGGGTTTCGGGCCGTGCGGGTGGCACGGAGGGTGGTCTGTCCACCGGCGAGCTGCTGCGGGTGCGGGCGGCGATGAAGCCGATCGCGACCGTGCCGCGCGCGCTGCGGACCGTGGACGTGACGACGGGTGAGGCCGCCCAGGCCCATCACCAGCGCTCCGACGTGTCCGCGGTTCCCGCGGCGGGAATCGTGGCGGAGGCCATGGTGGCGCTGGTGCTGGCGGACGCGGTGGCGGAGAAGTTCGGGGGCGACAGCGTCGCCGAGACCCGCCGCAACGTGCGCTCCTGCCTCGACCACCTCGTGATCCGTTGACCACGTGCCTGCCATCGGGGCGGTCCGGCGGGTCGGGCCCGGTCCGGCCGGTGCACCGGGTCCGGTCGGTGCAACCGGTCCGGCCGGTCGGACCGGTCGGCGCCGGCACGTCCACCGTCGGCCGGCTGCCGGCCCGACGCAGCGGCGCGGGCTGACGGGATGCCGACGGGCGGCACCGACACCGGGAAGCATGACCCTGTCACCGCCGGGCGTCTCGTGGCGGGAGCCTGACCCCGGTACGCCGCCGGGCGTCCCGTGACGGGAGCCTGACCCCGGTACGCCGCCGGGCGTCCCGTGACGGGAGCCTGACCCCGGTACGCCGCCGGGCCGCCCGGTTCTGCAGACGAGCCTCCCCGGCCCGCCGCACGGCGTCGTCGGCACCCACCCGGCCGCCGGACCGTGCGGCGAGCCGCGGGCGGCCGGCGCCGGAGACGTGGCGCCGGCCGCCCGAGAGGCGCGTGAGCGGCGGTGCGACCGCGTGC